>PBKX01000013.1 GCA_002722215.1 Flavobacteriales bacterium
CGACCTTTGGGTTATGAGCCCAACGAGCTACCAACTGCTCCACCCCGCGGCGCAAATATAATACATATTTTTTTAATGAAACAAATTAATGTGTCTATCGAAGTTCTTTATCTATATTTGTGCTAATTAATAAATTATATAGATGCATAAAGCAGGGTTTGTTACAATATTAGGAAATCCAAATGTTGGAAAATCAACTTTGATGAATGAGCTAATGGGGGAAAGACTCTCTATAATTACTCAGAAAGCACAAACCACTAGACACAGGATACTAGGAGTTGTTAGCGAGGAAGATTATCAAATTGTTTTTTCAGATACACCAGGAGTTATTAATCCTCATCATAATCTTCATGAAGCCATGATGAACTTTGTAAATACTTCATTAGAAGATGCAGATGTGATATTATATATGGTGGATTGTAGTAAGGAAGATTTAAAAGATGTGAAATTTCTAGAAAAGATAAATTCTTTTCAAACACCTATCATCCTAATTATTAATAAAATTGATTTAATTGATCAAGCTGAAGTCACTTCTTTAATTGATTATTGGTCAAATAAAATACTTAATACTACAATACTGCCTATATCAGCATTAAAAAAGTTTAATATTGATAGAATCAAAGAAGAAATAATAGGACTACTTCCAGAAAGTCCGGCATATTTTCCTAAAGACACACTTACTGATAAGTCAGAAAGATTTATTGTTTCAGAAATCGTAAGAGAAAAAATTTTAGAGCGTTATAAACAAGAGATACCATATTCAGTAGAGGTAGTAGTGAATTCTTTTAAAGATAAAGATAAAGTTATTGTTATTGACGCCACTATATATGTAGAAAGAGAATCTCAAAAAGCAATTATCTTAGGGAAAAAAGGAGTTGCTATTAATGCTGTAGGAACATCAGCTAGAAAAACAATGCAGAATTTTTTCAAAAAGAAAATATTTTTAGGTTTGTTTGTCAAAGTGGCAAAAGATTGGAGAAGTAAAAAAACACAATTAAAAAAATTCGGATATAATTAAAAGCGATGAGTAATATAGTTGTTATAGTAGGAAGACCTAATGTTGGTAAGTCAACTCTTTTTAATAGACTAATTCAAAAAAAACAAGCTATTGTTGATGATGAGAGTGGTGTGACGCGTGATAGGCATTATGCTAGAACAGATTGGAATGGGGTTAATTTTTCTTTAGTAGATACAGGTGGTTATACTCAGTCTTCGGATGATACATTTGAAAAAGAAATTAAAAGACATGTCAATTCAGCTATTGAAGAGGCTAGTTTGATAGTGTTTTTAGTTGATGTTAAAAGTGGAATTACAGATTTAGATTTTTATATTTCTAAAATGTTAAAATCAGTTTCTAAAAAAGTTGTTTTAGCTGTAAATAAAGTAGATGATGGACTTCACTTGTCGGATGCGGCTATTTTTTATAAACTTGGATTTGGTGATTATTTTCCAATTTCATCGATTAGTGGGAGTGGCACAGGAGAATTGCTAGACAATGTAGTGTCTCATCTAGATTCTGAATATGATAATGATGACTCTGATCAATTACCTCGTATTTCTGTTTTAGGTAGACCTAATGTTGGAAAATCATCACTCATTAACTCTTTGTTAGGTGAAGATAAAAATATTGTTACTGATATTGCTGGAACCACTAGAGATGCAATAGATTCTCGTTATACAAAATATGGACATGATTTTATTATTGTAGATACAGCCGGTGTAAGGAAAAAAAACAAAGTGAATGAGGATATTGAGTATTACTCTGTATTAAGGGCAATTAGAGCAATTGAAAATTCGGATGTGGTTATTTTATTAATTGATGCAACTAGAGGATTTGAAACACAGGATCAAAAAATATTTGATCTAATTCTAAAAAATAAAAAAGGTGTAGTGTTAGCTGTTAATAAATGGGATTTGATTGATAAAACTAAATTTAATACTAAGGATTTCACAAAAACAATTAAAGAAAAAACAGCACCATTTGTAGATATTAGTGTTTTATTTATTTCAGCAACTGAAAAATTAAGAATTTTAAAAATTGTTGATGAAGCTATTAATGTTCGAAAAAGAATTGCTTCAAGAATTTCGACAGGAGAATTAAATAGATATTTATTAGATTTAATTCAAGAGACTCCTCCTCCATCTTTAAAGGGAAAATTTGTAAAAATTAAATATATCACTCAATTGCCAACAAAAAAACCAACCTTTGTTTTTTTCTGCAATTTACCTCAATACGTTAAAGAAAGTTACAGAAGATTTTTAGAAAATAAAATAAGATCGAAGTATTCATTTACAGGTGTTCCAATACAGTTAGTGTTTAGAAAGAAATAAACTCTAAATACCAAATTCAGATTTAATTTGATCTATACAGTCAGTTTTTTCCCACGGAAATAACTCTACCTCTTTAGTAATAGTGTTATTAGAATTATGTAATGTGTATGTAATTTTTTTGGACTCTCTTCCCATATGACCATAAGATGCTGTTGGAGTATAAATAGGGTCTTTAAGCCTAAACTTCTCAGTGATTTCAGCAGGTTTTAGGTCAAAAATTCGGCATATTTTTTCACTTATTTCAGAGTCACTCATGGCAATATTAGAAGTGCCAAATGTATTAACATAAATACTGATAGGTTCTGCTACTCCAATTGCATATGCGATTTGAACTAAAATTTCGTCAGCTATACCAGCCGCAACTAAATTTTTTGCGACATATCTTGTTGCATATGCAGCAGATCGATCTACTTTAGATGGATCTTTTCCAGAGAAGGCACCGCCACCATGTGCTCCTTTCCCTCCATATGTGTCTACAATAATTTTTCTTCCAGTTAATCCAGTGTCTCCATGTGGTCCGCCAATTACAAACTTACCAGTAGGATTGATATGGATTTTAATATCTTCAGAAAATAATNCTTGTGTTTCTATAGAAACGCGACTTTTAATTCTTGGAATCACGATGTGAATCATGTCTTCACGAATTTTATTTAGCATTTTTTCATCGTCCCCAAAATCATCGTGTTGTGTTGAAATGACAATACTATCTATTTTTTTAGGAATATTTTTTTCTGTGTATTCAATAGTGACCTGTGATTTTGCGTCAGGTCTTAANTAGTTAATTACATGTGGTTCATTTTTNCGGATTTGACTAAGTTCCTCTAATAACATGTGTGATAAACTTAAAGATAAAGGCATATAGTTTTCAGATTCATTAGTTGCATATCCAAACATAATTCCTTGATCTCCTGCTCCTTGTTCTTTGTGTAAACCTTTACCTGCTTCAACGCCTTGATTGATATCAGGAGATTGCTCATCTATATATGTGATAATTTCACATGTGTTTGCAGAAAAAAGATATTCATCTTTAGTGTATCCAACATTAACCACTACTTCTCTAGCAATTTTAATTANATCTAATTTTGCTTTAGACTTTATTTCCCCGCTAATGATAACTCTATTTGTTGTTACTAAAGTTTCNCAAGCCACTTTCGAATTAGGGTCTAGTGCTAAATA
Organism: Flavobacteriales bacterium; assembly: GCA_002722215.1. Classification (GTDB taxonomy): domain Bacteria; phylum Bacteroidota; class Bacteroidia; order Flavobacteriales; family TMED113; genus SP256. The sequence goes on from PBKX01000013.1 coordinate 3,508, forward strand.
TGCATCTAGAATAGCATCTGATATTTGGTCTGCAATTTTATCAGGGTGTCCTTCGGATACAGATTCGGAAGTAAATAAATATGACATTCTATTTGTTTAAGGAATTTCAAATATACAATTTTGCTGCTTTTCGATACAAATTATTTAATTAATTCTAGGAAAACATCTTCTAGTTTATTATTAAAATCTTGAATTTGCTTGTCAAGAATAATTTTTCCTTCATTAANAATAATAATTCTATTACACATTGCTTCTACTTCTTGAATAATATGTGTTGATAATAAAATTGTTTTTTCTTTTCCAATTTGAGTGATAATATTTCGTATTTCAATTAATTGTTTAGGATCTAGCCCAGATGTCGGCTCATCTAAAATGATTAATTCCGGNTTATGTATTAAGGCCTGCGCAATCCCTACTCTTTGTTTAAATCCTTTAGAGAGNGTTTTTATTTTTTTATTTTNTTCTTTTGTTAATCCAGTCAATTGCATCATTTTGTGAGATTCGTGATGNTGGAGATTATGAATGTCACATATAAATTCTAAAAATTCTATTACATACATGTCTCCATATAGTGGGTTCTCTTCNGATAAATAACCTGTTTTACTCTTTGTAAATATTTCATGATCTAAGTTATTCTTTCCGCAAATAAAAACATTCCCTTGGTTTTGTTTATAATATCCAGTTATAATTTTCATCATAGTTGATTTTCCAGCACCATTTGGCCCAAGAATTCCAACTATATCACCTGCTTTTGCTTCAAATGTAATTGAGTCAAGAATTTTTNGGTCTTGAAAAAATTTAGATATATTGTCAACTTTTATGCTCATAATTTTTTCTAATTTATAAATTTTAATTTGTTAAAGTNGTTTTTTGAGTAATTGAACCTAACTTTATTTACATATGAAAGGAGTTGTTATTAAATCTACTGGTAGTTTGTGTCAAGTTTTATGTTCAGATAAAATAATATACTCTTGTAAGATAAAGGGTAATACTAGGCTTAAGAANATAGAATTTACGAATCCTATTGCNGTTGGAGATTATGTTGAGTTTAGTTTTGACTCACAGAATAAAATAGGTATAATAACGCAAATTAATGATAGAAAGAACTATATAATTAGAAAATCTGTAAATCTTTCACATAAAAGCCAAATTATTGCATCTAATATAGATTTGGCAGTATTAGTGATTACTATTGATAATCCNATTACATCTTTAAATTTCATAGATAGATTTTTAGTCCAAGCAGAGGCNTATAAAATAGAATCAAAATTAATTTTTAATAAAATAGATTTACATGATTCTAAAATGGATGCCAAGAAAAAAAAATATCAAAGTATTTATAAAAATATTGGATATGAAACNATATCAACATCTATTTATGACACAAAAAATATAATAAGAATTAAGANTATTTTAAAAAATAAGGTAACTGTTTTTTCAGGACATTCTGGAGTTGGNAAAAGTAGCTTGATTAATTTAATAGATCCNAATTTNAAATTAAAAACACAAGATATATCNGNCTATCATAAACAGGGAGTTCATACAACCACATATGCAGAAATGTTTTCGATTCAATCAGGGGGCTATATCATAGATACTCCTGGAATTAGGGGGTTAGGTTTGGTAGATTTAGATAAACGAGGTTTAGCTGGTTATTTCCCTGAAATGCTGGAAGCAAGTAAATTGTGTAAGTTTAAAAATTGCATACATATAAATGAGCCAAATTGTGGTGTTATAAGTGGATTANCTAATAATACCATATCCTCTTCTAGATATAAAAGTTATTTNTCAATGCTTGAAAAAAATACAAATTATAGACAAAACAATTATTAAATAATGAGAATTGTCGTCCAAAGAGTTAAAANCGCATCAGTTTTAATTAATAAACAAGAATACTCTTCAATTAATAGGGGNTTACTATGTTTTGTGGGGTTTTGTGATTCTGACACAGAAGTTGATTTTGTGTGGGTTGTAAATAAATTATTTAATTTAAAATTATTTAGAAATTCAAAATCNCTTATAGATATAAATGGTCANTTGTTGATTGTCAGTCAGTTTACTTTATTTGGTAGCATCAGAAAGGGNATGAAGCCATCTTGGAGTAAAGCCGCAAAAGCTGATTNTGCAAAACTATTATATGATCAATTCATTATGTTGTGTAAGNAGAAAAAATCAGATTGTATAAAAACAGGAGTTTTTGGGGCTGATATGCAAATAGAATCAATGAATGATGGCCCTGTTACATTAATTATAGACACAAAAAATAGAGAATAATTAAATAATTCTAATACATATAATTATAAACAACTTCTATTTTATCAGATAGCGATATGCTACCAGGATTAATTCCCGGTTCATTCTCAGGGATTGGCATATTTAATTGTTCAAAATAATTAGTCCAAATATCAAGTGTTTNTCCATTTTTCTTATAAGTCATTTCATCTAAATAAAAAAATGGATTTTGATTATTNGCTTCTAAAAACATAGTATAAATTAATTCTGAACAATAAAATTTATCATTGTTGATCTTAAATTCTGGATCATAATTTTTTCCAATGAGAGAAAATCCTNTTTGAATTGCATTNGGTATNAGCTCAGTATATTGTTTTTTTAATCTTCCTATAACCACTTTTGGGTTTTGATTATGATCAAGGCTGCGATTTAAAAAGGTTTTTAAGTCTACCGTATCTACACCATTATTAAAAGCTTCAAGNACATAATTTTCATTATTAATAATAACTAGGATACCTATATGTGAAAAGTTTAAATTATCAATTCCNGTGGTAACTTGTTCAATAGCATCGCACAGTGGACTTGAGTCTAAATCTTGAAATAATAAATCTCCATTTTTTAGATTAAAATGCGGAGATTGATTACAGCTAAAATGCAATGTAGAAATTATACATACATACAGAATTAAATAAAAATTATTCTGTGTCTGCAAGAATAGTAATTTTATTGTTGGACATTTCGATGCTGCCACCNATAACATTAATCAATTCTACTTGATTNTTGTTGTCAGTAACTTTTATAGTCCCATGATCTAGNATTGAAATAATGGGTGCATGNTGATCTAGCATCTCGAATCGACCTCCTTTCCCCGGTACAATAACAGAGGATGCTTCGGTNGATAATAGAATTTTNTCCAATGTAACAATATCAACTTTCATAGTGTAAGTTTATTTTGNTTCNGCAATCATTTTNTCTCCTTTTTGCATCGCCTCTTCAATTGTTCCAACTAAATTAAAAGCTGCTTCTGGCAAATGGTCTAAGTCCCCATCCATAATCATATTAAACCCTTTAATTGTATCATCAATACTTACATATACTCCGGGTATGCCGGTAAATTGCTCAGCCACATGAAATGGTTGTGATAAAAATCTAGCAACTCGTCTTGCTCTATGTACCACGGTTTTGTCTTCCTCAGACAATTCATCCATTCCTAGAATAGCAATAATATCTTGGAGCTCTTTATATCTTTGTAGTATTTCTTTTACTCGTTGCGCACAGTTGTAATGATCATTTCCTAATACTTCTGGGTTTAGTATTCTAGATGTTGAATCTAAGGGATCAACAGCGGGGTAGATTCCCAGTTCAGCAATTTTTCTAGACAATACAGTTGTAGCATCTAAGTGTGCAAATGTAGTTGCAGGTGCAGGATCTGTTAAGTCATCTGCTGGCACATATACTGCTTGAACAGATGTGATAGACCCTTTTTTTGTGGATGTAATACGTTCTTGCATTGCTCCCATTTCTGAAGCTAATGTTGGTTGATAGCCAACTGCTGAAGGCATTCTCCCTAATAGAGCAGATACTTCAGACCCGGCTTGCGTAAATCTAAAGATGTTATCAATAAAGAATAAAATATCTTTACCTTCCTTATCTCCATCTGCTCCTCCATCTCTAAAATACTCTGCTAATGTTAAGCCCGATAAAGCTACTCTAGCTCTAGCGCCAGGAGGTTCATTCATCTGTCCAAATACTAGTGTAGCTTGTGATTTTTTTAGTTCATTTTTATCAACTTTATTTAAATCCCATTTCCCTTCTTTTAACCCTTGTTCAAAAGCTTCACCATATTTTATAACACCTGATTCAATCATCTCTCGAAGTAAGTCATTCCCTTCCCTTGTTCGCTCACCGACTCCAGCAAATACCGAAAGTCCATCATGACCTTTTGCTATGTTATTTATTAATTCCATAATTAATACAGTCTTACCAACCCCAGCACCACCAAAGAGTCCAATTTTTCCACCTTTTGCATAAGGTTCAATTAGATCAATAACTTTAATGCCAGTAAAAAGTACTTCTGTGCTGGTTGATAAATCTTCGAATGCGGGAGCAGGACGATGTATGGGGTATCCTCCTTCATTAGATATGTCCCCAATACCATCAATAGCTTCTCCTACAACGTTAAATAGCCTGCCTTTAATTTCTTCTCCAATTGGCATTAAAATTGGATTGCCGGTGGTTGTAACCTCCATTCCTCTTTTAAGCCCATCAGTTGAATCCATCGACACAGCCCTGATAGTATTTTCTCCAATATGCTGTTGGCATTCAATTATCATTTTATCTCCATTGGATTTTACAATTTCTAAAGCATCGTAAATTTTTGGAAGATCGTTGTCGGCGTTATCGAATACAACATCAATAACTGGCCCAATGATTTGTGATATTTTTCCTGTATTAGTTGCCATTTTTTTTTGTTTTTTTTTTGTAAAATTATTTTTAGAATTAAATTCGATCAAAAATACCTATTTATATTTAAAAAGTATGATAAAATTGATAATTTATTTTACTAATTTTAAAGACTGTCAAATCGTATAATTTATTTTACTTAAACATGAAAATATACCAAGGTGTTGATGAGTTTAAAAAAATACCAAAAGCAGTTGTTACTACTGGAACATTTGATGGGGTTCATCTTGGGCATCAAAACATATTAAATTTAGTCAATACGATTGCAGATTCTAACAAATCAGAAACTGTACTAATTACATTCTTTCCGCATCCTAGAACTGTGTTGTTTCCGGATCATGAGTTAAAATTAATCAACACGGTCGATGAAAATATTAATTTATTGCAATCCCACAATATTGATCATTTAATTTTTCAAAAATTTGATATAGAGTTTTCCAGAATAACAGCGCTAGAATATATAAGAGATATTTTGTTTCAGAAAATAGGATTAAAAGATTTAGTTATAGGTTATAATCACCATTTTGGACGAAATAGGGAAGGGTCTATTGGAAACCTGAAGGAATATGCAGAGCTATATGATTTTAAAATACATGAAGTTGATGCTTATATCTTAAATGATAATTCTGTGAGTTCGACAAAAATTAGAAATGCTATTAATAATGGTGATTTTGAATTAGCAAATAATTATTTAGGATATACTTTTCACCTGTCAGGCCGTGTTATTAAGGGTAATGGGATTGGCAAAAATCTTGGGTTTCCGACAGCCAATTTAAAGGTCAATAATAGAAATAAAATAATCCCTAAAAATGGTGTCTATGCGGTGAATATTAAGTATGAGAATAATAACTATGATGGAATGTTAAATATTGGTACACGGCCGACTTTTCAAAAGGATTTCTTCTCCATAGAAGTTCATCTTTTTAATTTTAACAAGATTATATACGATGAGACTATAACCATAGAATTCGTGAAACGTATTCGAAATGAAAAAAAGTTCGAATCTGTAGAAAAATTAAAACACCAATTGTCTTTAGATAAAATAGCTTCTCTTAATATTCTTTCTTAAAAAAAATCGTATCTACTGAATAGAAACAGATCTTTTTAATTCTATTCCATTAACTTGCAGGATGAGAATATAATGGCCACTATTTAAATTATCCGTATTAATTACTGCGTCTTTATTATTTTTGTTTTTTTCAAAAACAACTTTTCCATTATAATCAAATAAGGAAATGTTCTCGATTAACATACTAGACTCTATATTAATAAAATCTGTTGCAGGATTTGGGTATATATTTATTTCAATATTATCCTCTGTTATTGATAGTGGTGTAGAGTCACATGCATCGCCCTCTCCATCTCCATCACTATCTAGTTGATCAGGATTAGGTTCCCATAGGCAGTTGTCACATGAATTCCCAACACCATCTCCATCGCTATCAGATTGACTAAAATTCGAATTATCTGGACAATTGTCGATGCCATCACACCAGCTATCTCCATCAGTATCTCCAAACAAACAATTTCCATCACAGTCAACATATACATCATCCGGAAAAATACATGAGCCATCATCAATTTCTGCATTAGGGTCATAATTTGTAGCTGAATCGCATGGGCACCCGGCAATTTGGCAATCTATTACATTCAGGCCATCTTCAAAAATACATGAACCATTGTCTGTATTTGCATCTGGGTTGTAATTTGTTGCAAAATCACAAGTACATCCATATACAAAATAATTAATGTCAAAACAATTGTCAAATAAATCTTGAGCCATTATATCAGCTTCTTTCATCGCCTCTACTGATGAAAGTGGACCATCCTCTCCTCTAGCCCAAACAACACCAACAGTAATATAATTTACAGCTCCTGGGTCTAACGTGAAAGGTCCTGCAGATTGTAAAAATCTTCTATCAGAAGGCATGTTGCCAGCTGTTGTTTCATCCCAATTTTCATCAAAATTTGAATCTGTGTTACCAGGAAACATAAAATCGCACTCAAGATTATTTATGTCACCACCATTTCCTCCATACGTCATAGGCTGACCATTGGTCCACACCCCCCTTAGATAATTATAGTAGTCATAGTCATAAACAGGGTCATTATTCCAATCATATATATCTGTGTCCCATGCGGCATTATTATAATAAACAAATTTAGACATGATAATTTGTTCGCCTAATTCATCAACTTCACCATCTCTATCATTATCTACTCCATCATTTTCATCTGCAAGAGGTCCTCGGAAGAAATCAACTCCTATTGCTGGGGGATTGGTCCCATATCCAGCTGATCCTTGAAGTCCATCATCATCATCATCACCATTATAGCAATATCCCAGTCCTAGGTTAACATCACATCCCACATAATCATCTTCATAGTTTCCAATATCTGGGTCAACCCATTGACCAAAGTATGTTTCATTTAATGTTTCATTGGATCTGTTAATAATTTTATAACTATAAAACGTCATGTCTGATAATTCATCATTTGTTTTATACGCAAATGCTTGTGCTTGAATTTCTAGTCCAATAGCTGTCCCTCCAGTTTCTCCATGATAGTTGCCTGCATCATTAAATACCCACCAAATACTTTGATCACCAAATAAATAATCATTTTCAGTACAATTACCAGTAGCATTTAAATCATATCCTGGATAATCTCCAGCTGCAGGATCATAAAGCCCGTCCCCATTCACGTCTTGAAATGGTGCTAGATATTCATTTGTTCCATCAAAATCAAAGTGACTCGCAGGCCAATTTGTGATTACTTCAGGTGTCTCATAATCAGGGAACATTGTGTTCGCATCACAGTCTGGATTAGTCACACATTCCATATACGTAACATGTGCTTCAACATCATTTTTTGAAATAGTCCAATGTTGATTATACTCATTGCAATCAACATCTGTAATTGTCCCATAGTCTGGGCTATTCGTGTCGGCATTTAATGGGCCAGGGAAAAAGTCGCTTCCTGTTTGTCTGTAGGTCATCGCAGCGATTTTCAAATTACCTTGATTATCCATCCCTCCAATCCATAATGAACCAGCAAATAGTGAATGTACCCCTTCATCTTTTGGTACTTCATAACGTGCATCTGTTAAATTCCACCACATATCACCTCCACCTAAAATATTTGCACGAACATTTCCAATGTCAAGTTCTGCTTCAGATGTTGGATCCATACATCCACCGCCCAGCATTTGAACATTTGGATTTGTTGTAGTTTGGTTGGGAACTATATTATCTTTTGAAGATAAATTGAATAGGCAAAATGAAAATATAATAAGTATGTGTTTTTTCATGGTTTAAATAATTAATGCGATTTTTTTACGGTTGTAATTATTAAATATAGTAGAAATTATTACTTTTTCCAAAATGGTTAATTTAAATCATTTTTCGAATTACATCTTGAATACAAGATATTCGTTCGTTAAGTGGTCCACTAGTAATAATAAAGTGCGCATTATTTTGAACTAAATCTTGATGATATATTTCAAATAGGTTCATTCGGTCATGTTCATTTTCTCTTAAGGGGTCATATTCCCATTTGAAGTCGGGTTTGCATAGAATGTAGTATGCTTTAATATCTTGATTATTTAAAATAAATGAAGCACACTTTCCAAATTTTTTTTGACTCCAAATTTTGATTACTTGGAGGTCTGTGTCACATATTATTGTTGTATTTTTTTTTATATTATCAATAGCTTTTTTTTCGGCATTTAATTGCCCTTTTGCTATTTGAGCTAAGTCTGAATAAATATAATTTCGACCTAAGCTGTTTAGATATTGTCTAGCATATTCCTCTACTAGTGGTAATTGCATTTTCTTTGCAATAGCTTTGCTTAGTGTGCTCTTGCCTGAACATTCAGGGCCTGTGAAAACGATTTTTTTTATTTTATTTCTTTTTTCCATGCTATGTATCCATATGTGGCGAAAGCTATATAACAAAAGAATAAAAAAGAAAAGAAATATGCTTCTGTAATGTAAAAAAATATACCACTATATATGTCTATTAAAATGAAGTAAATCCATGACTCAATAATTTTTTTACCTATCATATACATGGGGATTATATTGAAAACGAATATTAGTCCATCAGAAAAAGGATGGGATGTAGTCATTAATTCTCTCTCATTTAATTGGTTAAGAATAATAGTTATAACTATAGTTGCAAGTATTCCTATACTAATTAGTTTAAAATGCTTTTGTTGTGTCAGTCTAGTGATTTTGAGGGTGATAGAATTCCCACTAGCTTTCCAATTATACCATCCATATAACGCCGTTCCAATAAAAAAAAATTGCATAATCATCTGAAGTGGGAGGTTAATTAAATAATACGCATACATATTAAATGCGGCAGCAGCAATTAGAGCTGGCCAACACAAAATATTTTGTTTAATTGATAATGAAACATATATAATGCTAAACACTACCCCTAGGAACTCGTATGTGTTTTGCATTATATAATTATATATTTCGATCATATTTTTTCCTTTGCAATGCTAATAAAGTAATCTTCTAGTTTTTCGTAGTAGATTTTATAATTTATTTTTTTATTCATTTTTTGAAACAGTCCAGTAGTTTCCGTTTTATTCGTTTTTGGATTAATGTATATGTTTTTTTTGAATGAACAAAATTCATTATTGAGGGTTTTATAGATCGCTTCTTTGGCGCACCAAATAAAATGTAGTTTTTCAATGTCATTGATATTCTCCAATCCTTGTTTTTCTTGCGAGTTTATAAATTTTGAACTTAATTTAATTATGTTAGAATTTTTATACTGAATATCTATCCCGATTGGATATTTACTGACAATTACAATACAGTATTCATATGAATGACTAATTGAAATATTGTCAAAACCTAAACATTTAGGCTTCCCTGTTTTTGTGTAGTATAATTTTATTTGTTTCCCCCCCAGCGTATTTAATGTGAGCCTTGCTGCAATATTTTGTTTTTGTCTTTTTTTATTTCTAAACTTTTGAATTTCGAATAATTCTTTTTCAGTGGGGTTTAATGTTAATAATAGATCTTCAAGTTTTTCTTCAATTTTCCATAGAGCATATTTATAATTATCTTCTTTTTTTATTCTGACTATGCCCATGTATAAAATATATGTGTTTTTTTTAACATAAAGTTAAATATTATGTGTTAAATTTGGCTCTATTATTATAATAATTTAGTCCATGAAAATTAAAACAAAAAATATGAATTTCAAGGTAAGAGACATTACATTATCAGATTGGGGCAGGAAAGAAATTAAATTAGCAGAGGCAGAAATGCCAGGGCTAATGATGATCCGAAAAAAATATAAGGATAAGCAACCACTCGCTGGAGCTAGAATAGCAGGTTGTTTACATATGACTATTCAAACTGCGGTTTTGATTGAGACTTTAATTACATTAGGTGCTGAAGTTTCATGGTCTTCTTGTAATATATTTTCCACCCAAGATCATGCAGCATCAGCGATAGCGGCAGAAGGCATTCCTGTGTTTGCATGGAAAGGAATGACAGAGAAAGAGTTTGATTGGTGCATTGAGCAAACATTATTTGCTTTTAAAGATAATAAGCCTTTAAATATGATTTTAGATGATGGAGGAGATTTGACTAATATGGTTTTAGATAATTACCCAGAGCTAGTCAAAGATATTAATGGATTAACGGAGGAAACAACAACAGGAGTACATCGCTTATATGAGAGAGAGAAAAATGGGACTCTGTCATTGCCTGCTATTAATGTTAATGATTCTGTTACAAAATCCAAATTTGACAATAAGTATGGATGTAGAGAATCGGCAGTTGATGCAATTCGAAGAGCGACGGATGTTATGTTGGCAGGTAAAGTTGCTACAGTGGCTGGCTATGGAGATGTTGGAAAAGGTACTGCCTCTTCATTAGTTGGTGGTGGTGCGCGGGTCATAGTTACAGAGATAGATCCTATATGTGCTTTACAGGCTTCAATGGAAGGCTATCCAGTTAAAAAAATGATTAATGCGGTTTCAGAAAGTGATATAATTATTACAGCAACAGGAAACAAAAATGTTGTTGGAGAAGAGCATTTTAAATTAATGAAAGACAAGGCAATCGTGTGTAATATTGGTCATTTTGATAATGAAATTGATGTTGCTTGGTTAAATGCGAATTCTAAAAAAGAAGAAATTAAACCGCAAGTAGATCTGTATACAATGAAAAATGGAAATCAGATTATATTATTAGCAGAGGGGAGATTAGTTAATTTAGGATGTGCTACAGGTCACCCTTCATTTGTTATGTCTAATTCATTTACCAATCAGGTCTTGGCTCAAATTGAATTATGGACTAATCTCAAGGCGTATGAGAACAAGGTTTATGTATTGCCAAAACATTTAGATGAATTGGTGGCTAAATTTCATTTAGAAAAACTTGGAGTGGAGCTTGAAGAATTAACAGAGGAGCAAGCTAAGTATATTAGCGTGCCAAAAGACGGCCCATTCAAGACAGATTCTTACAGGTATTAGTTTGTTATATATAGCATCGATCCATCAAAATATGTGTTGTATCGCTTTAATGCGCGATGTGCATCACCTTCTGTTACTGATCCGTCAATAATAAGAAATTTTGAGTTGCAACAGTTTTGACAACTCAAAATTTGATCGTTAATACTTTCTCCAGAAACTACACATGTTGTGTTTTCCTCATTTGTGCATGCTCTGTCATATGCTATAAATTCGTTATTTATCGCCTGTACAATAATAATTCCTCCTAATCCACCTGAAATATATTCATAGCCCCATATATTATTGAAAACATTATTGTACTGAGGCATTGTGATTGGGATTGTTTCATTTACATAGATATTTGGAAAAGTGTCTTCGTCTGTACACCCTATGATAATAAATAGTGATATAATAAGAATATTTTTGGGAACCTTCTTCATGGCTGGGATCATTTTAAAATATAGCTAATATAATAATTTCATATTTTGGTAGATATCTTATTTTCAACTATATTTGGCTCATTAAAAATGATAGAAATTTTTACATCTACCTTAAATAACACGATATGCATAAAAATACTATAATCTTTGTTATTACTTTTTTGACATCTTTAGGTCTTTGGGCTCAAAGTGGGAGTTTAAAAGGAACAGTTAGTGATGCAATGACGGGAGAAACAATCCCAATGGCTAATGTTATAGTGAAAGCTGATGGAGTCACTATAATTGGTGGCGCTTCGGATTTTGATGGTAACTTTACATTAAAACCAATAAATCCAGGTCGTTATTCGGTTGAGGTTTCATTTATTGGTTATGCAAAAATGATTCAAACTAACGTCTTGATTTCACCAGATAAAATCACATTTTTAGACTACAAATTGTCTACAGAGTCGTCAGTATTAACAGAGGTGCAGGTCATAGAATATGATGTCCCACTTATAGACGCAGATAAGTCAGGTTCAACAAAAACAAAAGAACAAATAACATCCTTACCTACTCGTAATGTTTCGGATGTAGCTGCTACTACAGCAGGTGTGTATCAAGAAGATTCGGGTGCGTCATTAAATGTAAGGGGCTCTAGGAGTAATGCTACTACGTATTATGTAGATGGTGTAAAAATTGTAGGTAGTAGTAATGTTTTACCACAAGCGGCTATTGATCAAATGACAGTTGTTACAGGTGGTTTGCCTGCTCAATATGGAGATGCTACTGGGGGAGTAATAAGTATTACCACACAGGGTCCTTCTTCAATTACAAGAGGAGGTGCTGAAATTTCATCTTCAAAATTAACAGATCCATATAATCATAATTTAGCGGCATTTAATTTGTCAGGTCCTATCCTGAAAAAAAAGGACGATAGTAGAACAATTTTAGGCTATTTGATATCGGCGGAATATAATTATAAAGAAGATGCGGATCCTTCTATTATTGGAGTGCCTAGATTAAAAGATGATGTGCTATTAGAGATTCAAAATAATCCATCAATTTTTGTGGGAACTCCGAGTTATGGTGATTATGCTAGTAGTTATGCTCAAAATGCAGGTGAAAATCTTACGGCTGAAGATTGGGACATTTCAGATGTTAAACAAAATTTATCTGATCAAGATATACGTTTACAAGGAAAATTAACTTTTAGCTTATCAAAAGATATTAACTTTATTCTTGGTGGATCTATGAGACAGAGAGTAGAAATGGGAGATGATGGAGTTGATGGATATTGGTGGAGAAGACAATTGTTAAACTTTGATAACCATAGAGAATACACTAGAGGAAGTTATAACCTATATGCTCGTCTTCAGCATAAATTAAGTGGTGACGATGCAAGTTCTTCAGTTAAAAATGTTTTCTATACTTTACAGGGAGATTATTCAAGATATAATTCAAAACTCGAAAACCCTAGACATGGAACAGATTATTTTGCATATAATTATGTAGGTAAATTCACCCCATCCATAGATGACACAACCTTTACACAAACAGAGTTTTGGAATTGGGATACATATGATGTGTATGTGTTAGATCAAAATGGAAATAGAGTTCCTCTTGACACTGATGGACAAGATGGGCAGGATGTTGATGAAAATGGTAATTTATTGTGGCAACAGGAAACACAGACAGGAGTTTTATTGCAAGAATATGTTACATATGATTTTGAACCATCAGATGCTAATCCATTATTAACAAATTATACAGAGCAGTATTATGATTTTTTCCATAGTTATCTACCAAATCAAAACCCAACTATGAATCATATTCAATTTGGAGGTGGATTAATGAATGGAGATGAGCCACCTTCGGTATATGGGTTATGGTGGAATTCAGGATATCCTAATTACTTTTCTTATGACTATACCGAACAAAGACAAAGATTTAGTGGTTCTGCTTCTGCTGACATTGGTAATCATGCTATTTTGTTTGGATTTGAATATGAAAAATTCAAAGAAAAGTATTATAGGGTGTACACTCCTAATCTTTGGCCGATAGCTAGACAATTAGCGAATCAACATCTGAATAATCCTCAATATTATGTTGATGATGAAGTTCAGTGGGCATTTGATGAAGATGTTTTAATATTTTCCACATTCTATGATGTTTCTGAAGATAATGAAAATTATTCTACGTTCGCTCAAAATATCAGAGAACAACTAGGACTAGGTATTAATGATTTTGTTTATATCGATGAACATGACCCAGGTTTATTATCTGTTGATATGTTTGCTGCAGATGAATTATTTCAAGGCGATGATTTAAATTTATATTATTATGGTTATGATCATATGGGTAATGAGGTAAATGAAAGAGTTTCTTTTGATACATTTTTAAATGAGAAGGATGCCAATGGGGATTATACTAGAAGAATATCTCCTTTTGAGCCTATATATTCAGCTGCATATATTCAAGATAAATTTGCGTTAGATGATATTGTATTTAATGTAGGAGTTAGGGTAGATCGATTTGATGCTAATCAGGAAGTTTTGAAAGATAAGTATTCTCTATATCCTACGCTGAAGGCCTCTGAGGTTGATGCTTCTTTAAATCCCAATGCTGATCCAAGTAATCCTGCTCATCCAGGCAATATAGGTAATGACTTTGTTGTATATGCGAATTCAATTACTGATCAAACTATAATTACTGGATATAGAGATGGTGATAATTGGTATGATGCTGCAGGAGTTCCGGTAACTGATCCTTCTGTGTTAAGTGCTGGTAGTGGAGTAATTCCATTTTTACAAAATCCAAATCATATCGCAGATGAAAATAAAGGTTTAACAGGCGATGCTTTTGAAGATTACACACCTCAAATTTCCGTCATGCCTAGAATCTCTTTTAACTTCCCTATATCTGATGAGGCGATGTTCTTTGCACATTATGATATTTTAACGCAACGTCCTCCTACTAATTCTGTTATGAGTCCGTTTGATTATTTATTTATTGAGGCAAACACAAATGATATGAATAATCCAAATCTGTTACCAGAGAAGACTACGGATTATGAAGTTGGATTCACGCAAGCATTAACCAAGTATTCAGCTATTACAATTTCAACTTTTTATAGAGAGTTGAGCGATATGATTCAAGCTACACGTGTTGCTGCTGCCTATCCAATGCCATATACTCATTATGATAATATCGATTTTGGTACTGTCAAAGGATTTTCATTGGGATATGATTTAAGAAGGAGGAATAATATTTCTCTAACAGCAAATTACACTTTACAATTTGCTGATGGAACAGGTTCATCTGCTACAACAGCTCAGCAACTAGTAAATGATGGATTCCCTAATCTTCGAACAACTCTGCCTCTAGATTTTGACCAACGTCATAATATTACAGCTAATATCGACTATCGTTATGGTTATGGTTCAAATTATAACGGTCCAATGTTATTTGGAAAAAGAATTTTAGAAGGTTTTGGTGCTAACTTGGTTGTATCTGCAGGATCAGGTAGGCCTTATAGTCAACAATCTAATATTTTAGCTGTTGCTCAATTTGGAGTTAACACAAGATCTACTTTGGAGGGGAGTGTCAATGGAGCACGTGAACCATGGACATTTAGAACCGATCTCAGATTTAATAAAGAAGTAAAGTTCAAGCTTTCAGATGACAGAAATCTAGGAATGAATATTTATATGATGGTTGAAAACTTATTCAATCAGGCTAATATTGTCAAAGTGTATAGATACACAGGCAATGCTGATGATGATGGATATTTGTCTTCTGCTGAAGGTGAACAATATGTGTCTCAACAGGTTAACCCTCTTGCCTTTTCTGATCAATATGCATTAAAGGTAAATCGTCCTGATCATTATGTTAGGCCCAGATTAATTAAATTAGGAATGCAAGTAAACTTTTAGATAAATGAAAAAATATATAAGTTCAACATTATTAATAATTTTTATTGGATTTTTTAATTCAAATGCAAAAGAGAATATTCCAAATCCGAATAATTCAAATAATAATTTTAGAATTATTGCTGCAGGATGTTTAGCTGCTACTGCACAAACAGAATTGAATATAAATAATGTTCGTACCACGATTTTAGCAGGTGGTGATATGTGGTGGGATTTAAGTGATGGAAAATATGAAATACCAAAGGATAGTGATAAGCATTCAATGTTTGCTGGAGCATTATGGATTGGTGGGCTTGATGATCAAGGTAATTTAAAAGTAGCTGGAATGACCTATAGACAAGATGGTAATGATTTCTGGCCTGGCCCCTTGAATGCGGATGTCGCTAGTGATGAATATGGAACAGTGGGGGCTGATGTATGTTCAGATTTCGATAAACATTTTGTGATTACAAGACAAGAAGTAGAGGATTTTGTTGGATATAATGATTGTTTAGCAGACCCGAATTGTGATGTTTCCGTATCATATCCTACGTATGAAGGTATGTCAGCCACAATTAGTGATTGGCCAGCAGATCGAATTGAAGTAGATGGGACTTTTGATTACTTGGCACCATTCGCCGATGTAGATGGAGACGGAGTTTATACTCCTGAAGCTGGAGATTATCCAGGTTATGATCTACAGGGAATAAAAGATTGTAAAACGGATGATGTTTTATTTGGTGATCAAACATTATGGTGGGTTTTTAATGATAATGGTAATATACATACTGAAACGGGCTCTGAAGCAGCAATAGGCCTTGAGATACAGGCTCAAGCATTTGGTTTTACAACTAATGACGAAATTAATAATATGACTTTCTATAGTTATAAAATTTTAAATCGTTCTACAAGTGTTTTAAATGAAGCTTATTTTGGACAATGGGTTGATCCGGATCTTGGTAATTATCAAGATGACTACGTTGGATGTGATGTGGGCTTGGGGCTAGGATATTGCTATAATGGTGATGCGGATGATGATGGAACAGCTGGATATAATTATGACTCTGATGATCCACCTCCAGCAATTGGAGTAGATTTTTTTAGAGGACCTTTAGCAGATACGGGGGATGGTATTGATAATGATAGAGATGGACAAATTGATGAACCAGGAGAGCAGATTATTATGTCTAAATTTGTTTATTATAATAATGATTTTTCTGATTTTGGAAACCCTGAAAATGCTACTCATTATTATGGATATTTAAAAGGTATATGGAAAAATGGTCAACCAATGACATATGGTGGTACTGGTTGGGAAGCATCTAATCCAGAGTGTAATTTTATGTTTCCAGATGATACAGATCCTGAATTTTCGCCACTATATGGTTCATGGACAGAAATTACTGCAGGTAATGATCCTGCGGATCGGAGATTTTTACAGTCAGCGGGGCCTTTCACATTAGAGCCTGGCGCAGTAAATTATATTACAACAGGTGTTGTCTGGGCTAGGGCTGCAGATGGCAATAACTTTGCATCTGTTGAATTGATGAAAATAGCTGATAATAAAGCTCAAACATTATTTGATATTTGTTTTGAAGTTATTGATGGGCCAAGTGCTCCAGATGTAAATTTTGTAGAATTAGACCAAGAAATTATTATTAATTTAACTAATGCCGAGAATTCTAATAATTATGCTACACAATATATAGAGGAGGATCCATTTATTTCAGATGTCTTATCAACCACAATAGTGGGGTATACAGATACGCTTACGAATGAAAATAATGAAGAGTTCTTCGTTGGGCCAATATATCAAGATGGGAATGTTGCAATTGATAAAAATTATAGATTTGAAGGATATCAAGTTTTTCAACTAAAAGATCAATATGTTTCTTCGACGGAACTATATAATCCTGATAAAGCATTTATGGTTTTTCAGTGCGATGTTGAAAACTATAGAACTACAGATGGTCAAGTTGTATATGCGCCTTCTGATGATACATCTCCAATTGCTAATTTAGTTAATTATCAACTAGATGAAAGTGTAGGTCCAAATGTTTATGTCCCGCAAAATATGACTTTAAATGCTTCTAATTCTGGCATTCAACATTCTTTTAGAATTACTGAGGATAAATTTGCAAGCGGAAATACGGCATTAGTGAATAATAAAGCATATTATTATATGGCAATTGCATATGCATATAATGAATATATGCCTTATGCTCCGGAGATTCCATTTCAATCTGTCGATCCAGTGAACCCTTATGCCCCAAGTAATATGGGACAGAAGCAGCCATACCTAGCAGGTAGAAAAAACATTAAAACCTATACCATAATTCCTCATAAGACAGAATCTTTTGGAGATTTGCCAACTGCCTCTTATGGAGCTAGACCTTCGCAACAGGGTTTAGCAGGAACAGGAAATGGTGGTAATTTTGTTGAAATTACATCTGCTTGCAGAAATGAAATTGCAACTAATTTATTTGCAGATACTTTATTCTATCGTCAGAATATGTCACCAGCAGATATTTCAGTAATAGACCCATTATCTGTGCCAGATGCTGATTTTATTTTTGAAGTAGTGGATGTTGAAGATAATGAAGGTTTAATTACAAATGCGAATTGGTCTTTAACTAAGATTGAAAATGGAGATAGTATTACAGTACAGTCTGCAAATGCTTTAATTGATCAAGCACAGCAAATTCTACCTGATTGGGGATTAGGCGTGACATTTAAAAGTATTCCTACTTTAGAATCAGGTCAAGTTGATAATTTAGGATGTTTATCTTGTCCACAAGGTACACCAGTTGTTTCTAATCCATTATTAGATGAATTGTTTTGGGATTTAAATCTTTCTGGTCAAGAAGCTCAAGATGTTTTACAAAGTGTAGAATGGAATAATGCAAATGAGAATCTATGGATTCAATCAATTCCTGATTTTGATGAATTCTGGCAATTTGTCCCATGGGCAAAGCCACTTGATTGGGTAAGGTCTGGATCAACTATTTTTTCAGAAAGTGATGCTGTTTTAGCACCATACCATTCTTATGGAGATATATCCGTTAATGGAACGGTGCTTACATCAGGATCTTCTGATCAATCAACACCACTTGATCCAAATGCTGTACATGAAAACCAATGGTTGGTGCCATATAAATTGGTAAGTTCAGATTATAGAGGGCGTCCATCTGAGTCAACTACAGATAATGTCGTTAATTCAATAGATACAGTTGGAGGAGGTTTAGCGTGGTATGATTGGAAAACAGAATGTTCATTAGATAATTTAAATAATATTGATGTTGTTTTGACTGATGATAAAAATTTATGGACAAGGTGTCCTGTTTTAGATATGTCTGAAGCTCAATTAACTTGGACAGGGTCTGGTAATCCAGTAGATCAATCTAATGGCCCTCAATGGGCTTTTGGAGTAGGGCCTTCTTCAAGTAGTTATCCATGGGAGGTAGATAGTGAAACAGGAGAGAATGGAGAAAGTAAATGGGATTTAAGATTAGATGTAAATGTTGATAAAGATGGTAATCCAGATGGTACAGGTAATGGCTTTAATTCAGAAAATGGTTGGGGATGGTTTCCTGGTTATGCAGTTGATGTTTCTACAGGGAGAAGGCTTAATATGATGTTTTCAGAAAAATCATCATTAGGCGATGGGCAGAATGCGACTGACATGATATTTAATCCTCCTGCAAATGAAGTCGATTTTTCATCTACTGGATTTGAGTTTGATTTGGTGGATGGTAATGCAGATTTCTCTGGGATTGATATAAATGGAGGTCATGTTGTATTTATATTAGACACGGAATATGCAGGAGAAAATATAGAGGATAATCCACATTATGAAGCCTATACTGGTAGTAGTGCAAATAATGCATGGAATAGTTTAAGGAAAAAACAAGTTATTCCTCATATACAATGGGTAGGTAATTGGTATCCAAACAATGATCAAGATTGGTTAAGTAATGAAGTGGTGATTAGAGCGCGTGTACAAGAAGGGTACGGTTTTAGAGATTGGAGCGTATTAGCAAACGCAGCAGGAGACTCATTAGTGAATAATGGTTATCCGTATTATGAATTTAACTCTTCTGAAATTTTAACTATTTTGGATGATGATCAAACTAAAAAAGATGGATTAGAGCAAGTTAATATTGTTCCTAATCCTTATTATGGAACATCTGGTTATGAGGAAGGTCAAGTAGACACGAAAGTTAAGATTACTAATTTGCCAAGAACATGTACAATTTCTATATATACTGTTAATGGAAATCTAGTAAGACAATATAGTAAGGATAATGAAATTTCTTACTGGGAGTGGGATTTGAAAAATAATTACAATATTTCAATTGCATCAGGAATATATATTATTCATATTGATGCTGGTGATGCTGGTGAAAAAGTATTAAAATGGTTTGGTGCTTTAAGGCCAGTTGACTTAGATAGTTTCTAAAATTATAAGATGATTAATAAAATATTATTTATGAAAGTTAGTATAAAAAAAATATCATTTCTTTGTTTCTGCATTTTGCTCTCATTTTCTGTCGTTGGACAAGAAGAGGGGGATTCACGTACTGGTGAAGCTGGTGCCTCAGAGTTATTAATAAATCCTTGGGCTCAAAGTTCTGGTATGGCTGGAGCAAATACGGCCTCTGCAAATGGTTTAGAGAGTGTTTTCCTTAATGTAGCAGGATTAACGACAGTAGATGGAACGGAACTCTGTTTTTCACATGCTTCTTGGTTTGCAGATATTTCAATTAACGCATTTGGATTTGCACAGAAGTTAGGAGACTCTGGTGTTTTAGGGTTTTCGGTCATGTCTTTAGATTTTGGAGATATTGAAAGAACAACATATGAAAATCCAGATGGAGGAATTGGAACTTTTTCTCCCCAGTTTATGAATATAGCACTTTCATATGCAAAGAAATTTACATATAGTATGTCAGCAGGTTTTACAGTTAAAATGATTTCAGAAAGTGCCGCTCAATTGTCTGCTAATGGGGTTGCTATTGATGCGGGAGTTCATTATCAAACAGGTGAAAATGGGGAAGCTAAATTTGGAATTACTTTAAAAAATATTGGACCAAGAATGTCATTTGAAGGCGATGGAGATGATATTACACTAACAGGTCCAAATGGTAGTGATATGACTGTTGAGCTTAGATCAGCTGCTTTTGAATTACCTTCATTATTAAATATTGGAGCATCTTATGATGTTATTTTTGAAGATATTAGGCTCACTATCTCAGAAACATTTGTCTCTAATTCTTTTTCAAAAGATCAATTTTTAACAGGATTAGAATTTTCATGGAAAGAGATGGTTTCATTGAGAGGTGGATATGCATATGAAAGTGGAATCTTTGACGATTTTGATTCTGGTAGAACTACTGTTTTTACAGGTATGTCAGCAGGGATTAGTTTAGAGTTACCTATTTCTGATGAAACTAGTTTTGGGTTTGACTACTCATATAGACCAGCTGATCCACTACAGTCTGTACATACTTTTGGTGCGAGAATTATTTTATAATTTTTTCGTCGTCTAATTATTATTTCTTTTAATAAAACATTTTATTAAATAATACGATTATGTCAAAAATAGTTTATTATAGTTTTAAAGATTTAGAAAAACTTAAATTGGAATTACATCATTTAATTACCAATGAAAGAATTAGTATATCAAAACAAATTGCAGAAGCTAGAGATAAAGGAGATCTTTCGGAAAATGCTGAATATGATGCCGCAAAAGAAGCGCAAGGTTTACTTGAAATGAAAATAGCAGAATTGGAATCTAAAATTGCATCTGCCAGGGTTATAGACACATCTAAATTAGCAAAAGATAAAGTGCTATTATATTCTCATGTAGAAATAAAAAATGTAACTACTGGTTCTATTTTGAAATATACTTTAGTCCCTGAGTCAGAATCTAATATTGTAGAAAAGAAAATATCCGTTTCTTCTCCGATAGGTAAAGGATTATTAGGTAAAAAAGTAGGTGAGATTGCAAAAATTAATATTCCATCAGGGATGATCGATTTCGAAATTTTAAATATCTCACGCTGATACTTTTATGGAAAGTGTTTTTTCTCAAATTATTAATAAAAAAATCCCATGTTATTTTGTTGCAGAGGATAATTATTCAATTGCGTTTATGGATATTAATCCGATTGCATTAGGACATGTATTAGTTGTTCCTAAGATTCAGGTAGACTATTTATTTGATTTAGATCCTGAGATATATAGTGCTTTATGGAATTTTTCAAAAATAGTTGCTGCAGGATTAAAAAAAACAATTACTTGTAACAGAATTGGTGTTAGTGTTATAGGTTTAGAGGTCCCACATGCCCATATTCATTTAGTTCCTATTAATACGGTTTCTGATATGGATTTCAGCAATAAAATTGATATTTCTTCGGATGAATTAGACAATATGGCTAAAGCAATTACTAATAAAATTTAGATTTATTTAATCCTGTCAGGGTTGTTGTGTATAAATTGTTTCCAACTTTGTTTATTTTGTGACATTACAGGATTCTTTTGTAATGCATGACAAACAGCAGCGGCTAGTCCGTCTGTTGAATCTAAATATTTAGGTTTTTTATCGATAGACAACATACTCATTAACATTCCAGCAACTTGTTCTTTTGATGCTTGACCATTCCCTGTAATAGCCATTTTAATTTTTTTTGGTGCATATTCGGAGATAGGAATATTATGTGCCATGCCAGCTATAATTGTTGCTCCTTGTGCCCGACCTAACTTTAACATCGATTGTGGGTTTTTTCCAAAAAAAGGTGCTTCAACTGCAATTTCAGTTGGAGAAAAAGTTTTTATTAGCTCAGAAGTTTTTTCAAATATTTTTTTCAATTTCAGGTTATGATTAGAAATTTTATGTAGTAAAATAACATCTAAACATAAAAATATTATTTCATTTTTTCTTTTTCTTATAAGACCATAACCCATAATATTAGTCCCCGGATCAATCCCAAGTATAATGTTTTCTTTTTTCATTTTAATATAAATATAACAAATAGGACTAGTATATTTAGTATATTGATTGACGAAATGGGATCTAATAAATTTTTCAATAAAGTTGTTTTTCAAACACTTGTTTCAAATAAATTGTCTTTACTATCCTTAATTTTAATTATCTTCTTTTTTTTTGTAGCTATTTTTTCATATCAAATTATGCCAGACAATACGCCTTTAGCAAATAGTATTGAGCTGTCAATAGCTAAACAATTACCTGGATTCAAAGCACAGTTTTTGTTATTTAAAAAAAAAATTATAAATCATAATAATAATTCATTTTTTCTTGGCAAAGAAAAACCTTATAATGAGGTTGTTGTTTATGACTTTAAAATAGAGAATGATACTATCTTTTATCTATCTAATAACAAATCCGGGAACTTTAAAAAAGCTAATATTTCAGATTTATATTTTAATGATTCTGGAAACTTTATCAAAGAAAAGAAGTTTTTATGGGGAACAGATAAATATGGAAGAGACTTATTAAGTAGAGTGATTTTAGGAACCAGAGTATCGTTTTCTGTTGGTTTTATATCTGTATTTATATCGATATTTATTGGCTTATTTCTTGGTGTTGTTAGTGGTTATTATGGTGGTAAAATAGATTTATTTATTTGTTGGTTGATTAATGTTGTCTGGTCTATTCCAACTTTACTATTAGTGATTGCTATTAGTATTGTTCTAGGTAAAGGATTTTGGCAAGTTTTTATTGCTGTTGGTTTAACTATGTGGGTTGAGGTTGCACGTGTTGCTAGAGGTGAAGTACTTAAAATTGTTAAATTACCTTATATAGAGGCAATTAAATCATTTGGGTTAAACAATATGCGAATTATGGTGAAACATATTCTCCCTAATATTTTAAACCCTATTATTATTATTTCTGCTGCTAATTTTGCAACTTCTGTATTATTAGAGTCAGGGTTAAGTTTTTTAGGTATAGGTGTTCAGCCCCCTGTTCCGTCATGGGGGATGATTATACGTAATCACTATGGCTTTATTGTCATGGAAAAAGGATATCTGTCACTTCTCCCAGGTTTATGTATTGTGTTGCTTGTACTAGCATTTATGTTATTAGCGAATGGGTTAAGAGATGCATTGGATACTAAAAAACAAGTAAACAGCCTGAGAAAATAGTTAAACCTATTATCATAATTACAATAGTGTAAGGTAGAATTTCTTTTGCTTTTAATTGTGTGATTCCTAAAAGTGGTAGAGCCCAAAATGGCTGAAGCATATTAGTTAATTGATCGCCATATGCTAGCGCCATTACACTTTTTTGAATCGGGACCCCTAACTCTAGTGCAGATTGTAATATAATTGGGCCTTGTACAGCCCATTGACCCCCTCCGCTAGGAACAAATATGTTAACTAGCCCGCCACTTAACATGGTAAAGATAGGGTATGTTGTTTGATCTGAAATAGCTATGAAAAAATTCGCAAATACATCAACTAATCCAGATGAATTCATAATGCCCATAATGCCAAAATATAAAGGAAATTGAATCAAAATTCCGCTTGCACTTACAATTGATTTATTTACTGCACTTAAAAATTCATAAAAATTTCTATGTAAAAAAATGGCTAATCCAAATAGGGTTAAGTTCACAAAATTGGGATTAATAAAAGAAATTGATGTTGCTGTGAATCCTTTTCGGACTGCAATTATTAAGATGGCTAATCCAATTAGCTTAGAAAACCAATTAGAGTAATCTATTTTTTCTGCGCCGATAGAATCTTTTTTTCTTTCTTTTATTATATTATTTGTTTTTTCAAATTTCAACACACCACCAGTCGGGTATTTTTTTCCTAGATAAAATAAGCTCACAGGGATAATCATGATTAATAATAGGGTGACTATTAAATTCATGTTAGATAGAATAGTTTGATAAAAATTTATTCCATTTTCAGGAAGTTGAGCAAGTAAATTTTTATTTTGAATAATTTCTGAAAAATGATTTGATTCAGCAACTTTTAAAGGAATTGATCCAGAAAGTCCTCCATGCCAAACCATGAGGCCAGAGTATCCAGCAGCTCCAATTAATGGGTAGTTTAAATTGATGTTATTATCTAATGCATGTTCACCAACTTTTCGTGCTAAGATCGCTCCAAAAACTAGTCCTAGTCCCCAATTTAACAAGCTCATAATTATTGTTGATATTGAAACTAAAAAGGCGGCATTATACGTATTGTTGCAAAAAAAAGTAATTTTATGAATCAGTAATTTCGAAATTTTACTTAAGGCAATTACATATCCTAGGACTAGCATCAACATCATTTGCATAGCAAAATTCATTAATGGAGGATGCCATAATCCATTCTCCCAAAAAGAGACTATTTCTCCAATTTTATTTTCTGTAAACAACAAAGATATAATTACGATGGTAAGGGTTAGCAGTATCGCAATTGCAAAAGGGCTGGGGAGTAGCCTTTTCATAATTTTTTCTATACTACTAGTCATAATTTAAAATGGTAAACTTTCTTCTGAACTTTCACTAGATCCTTCTGTGTTTGCTGATTCTGTATTAGTTAAGGGTGTAATTCTCCAAGCATCTATATTGTGATAGTATCTATTGTTATATTCTCTTGACGAAATATTAAAAAAAACTTCTATTTTATCCCCTATTTGATAGTTCTCAATTAATTTAACTTTTTCTTCTCCAAAAAGTTGGAAACAAATTTTACTATTATAATCACCCCCAGTATCTATTAAAAAAGTTTGCTTTATCCATTTTTTTCCTTCTTTATTTTCAATATTTTCTATTTCGTTTTTTTGAACAAGTATGCCGTCGACAGATAGTGTTTTCATATATAGATTTTATAAGATTAATACAATAAATACTTCCAAGCTTCTTCAATATTTCCCTTTTCTAAACATTCTTTTACTTTGAGTTGTATTTTTTTTTCTCTTTTATGCTCATTCTTAATTTTATCGATTTCTATTGTTTCAGTGCTTTTTTTAAAGAGCTGAATTTCATGTTTACCTGGAAGTTTATTAATTGTTGCTAATTTACATATTTCTGATTCATTGAAAATA
This sequence comes from Flavobacteriales bacterium, assembly GCA_002722215.1. Lineage (GTDB taxonomy): Bacteria > Bacteroidota > Bacteroidia > Flavobacteriales > TMED113 > SP256. The sequence continues at coordinate 29,080 of PBKX01000013.1, forward strand.
GGATTATTTTTAATTTTATTTGGAATTTTGTCTAATCCAATACCACAATTTTTATCCGGTTTTTGAATTTTGAATAGCGCTTCTTCAAATCCTTTAGAGTACCAACTGCCTCCCATACGTCCCACTAGTTTAATTTTATTTTGATCAATTCCATTCTCCTTATTTAAGATATTTTTGTTTATATGAATTAATACAATTTCACAAATAATTAAATTGCCTGCACCTCCATTTTTTCCTAATTCTAGAATTTGATTTACTTTACATTCCATTTGTACGGGAGATTCTTTGACTCGAAATGGCTTGATTTTTTCTGAAGCAATTGGTGTTAATCCAGCTTTAATAAATTCATCGATTTCCGGTTCATATTCTCCACTTGAAATAGAAGCTTTTTCTACTAATTGATAATTGACGATATTAATTACGACCTCTTTTATTTGTTTTATGTTTTTTAAAGTATCTTTTTCTGTGTTGTTTCGTACTCTACGTGCCGGCGAAAAAATAGCAATTGGAGGATTTGCGCTAAAAATATTAAAAAAACTAAATGGACTTAAGTTATTGTTATTGTGAATATCTATTGTGCTGGCTAGAGCTATTGGCCTTGGGCCGACAATAGACAATAAGTACTGATGCAAGTCTTTTGTATTTATTTTATTAGGTTCAATCTGAAACATCGGATTTGTATTTTTCATTAAACAAATTTAGTATTAAATATTTTACTTAAAGATTATTCGATTAATTAAAATATGTTATAGATTTGTAGTCATATATTTTGATGCGGATATGGTGGAATTGGTAGACACGCTAGATTTAGGATCTAGTGCCGAGAGGCGTGTGGGTTCGACTCCCTCTATCCGCACCAATTCTATGGGCTATAATTAGATTTCAATGAAAATATATACCAAAAAAGGTGATTTAGGCACAACCTCTATTATTGGTGAACATAATATCCATAAACACAATATTCGTATAGAGGCTTATGGCACAGTAGATGAATTAAATTCATATCTTGGGTTATTAGGATCTTGTCCTTTGAATGATTTTGAAACGCGAAAACAAGAATTAATATTTATTCAAAATACTTTATTTGAAATCGGAGCATTATTAGCCTCAAAAAAAAACACGAATAGTATTCATCTAGATAGTATTCAAAGAGTTGAAGCTTTTATTGATCAAATAGAAGTAAAATTAAAACCATTAAGGTCTTTTATATTACCTGGCGGTAATATGTGGAGTAGTTATGCTCAGATATCTCGATCTATATGTAGGCGAGCAGAGAGAAGAGTGACAGAACTTAATGCATCATCTAAATTGGATATTAATATAGTTAAGTTTATCAATAGACTATCAGATTATTTGTTTGTTTTAGCACGATATATCAATCATATTGATAGTGTAGATGAGATCAAGTGGAATGGCTAGGATTCACTAGTTAAATTTGGAAAAGAAATTAAAAAAATTATATTTGCAAAATAATACATTAGAGATTAGAGATATGTCGTATTGGACTTTAGAATTAGCATCGTATCTTAGTGACGCACCTTGGCCAGCTTCAAAGGATGAATTAATAGATTATGCGATTAGATCAGGTGCCCCTTTAGAAGTTGTTGAAAATTTACAATCTATAGAAGATGAAGGCGAATCTTATGAATCTATTGAAGAAGTATGGCCGGATTATCCCTCTTCGGATGATTTCCTTTGGAATGAAGAAGAGTATTAGTTATTTAGCCTGCAATTAAATTAGCCGTCAGATGAGTTTTTTATCAAGTGTTTTGAATTTTTTTGGGACAAAATCAGATAGAGATATGAAGGAGTTAGCTCCTAATGTCAAAGAGATTTTAGCTCATAAAACTCATTTTGATCAACTTTCTAACGATGAGCTTCGTCAAAAAACACAAAATTTCAGGTTAGAGATTAGTTTAATTATTGAAGAATTTAATACTAAAATACAGGATCTTAAAATCAAAACAGAGAAAGAACAAGATCGAGATCAAAAAGAAGAGCTATATAAACAAATTGATGATTTAGAAAAATCTAAACATAGCCGTATTAATGATAAATTAGATAACATTAAACTAGAAGCTTTTGCATTAATTAAGGAAACTGCTAAACGATTTAATGATCAGGATTTAATTAAGGTAAATGTAACAGAATTTGACACGTTGCTAAGTGAAAATGTGGATTATGTCACTGTGAATGGAGCAGAAGCTATCTGGAATACTAGTTGGGTGTCAGGGGGTGTGATGAAGAAGTGGGACATGATTCATTATGATGTGCAATTAATAGGTGGATTGGTATTACATGGAGGAAAAATTGCTGAAATGCAAACTGGTGAAGGGAAAACATTAGTTTCAACCTTGCCAATTTATTTAAACGCATTAACAGGTCTAGGTGTTCATGTGGTTACAGTCAATGATTATCTTGCTAAGCGAGATTCGGAGTGGATGGGCCCATTGTTTGAGTTTCATGGATTGAGAGTAGATTGTATTGACAGATATAAGCCGAATTCAGAAGAGAGAAAACACGCATATCAAGCAGATATTACCTATGGAACAAATAATGAATTTGGTTTTGATTACCTTAGGGATAATATGGCTCATAATGCTGCTGATTTAGTTCAACGAAGTCATAATTTTGCTATTATAGATGAGGTAGATTCAGTATTAATAGATGATGCTAGAACACCTTTGATTATTTCGGGACCTGTTCCTAGGGACACAAAACAAGAGTTTCAGGCATTAAAGCCAACTATCGAAAAATTAGTTAAGGAACAAAGAAACTTTGTTAACAATGAATTAATTTCAGGAAAGTCCATGATATCTGAAAATAATGAAAAGGATGGAGGTGTAAAATTGTTTCGAGCTTATAGAGGCTTGCCTAAAACAAAATCATTAATTAAGTTTTTAAGTGAAGATGGGATGAAAACTTTACTTCAAAAGACAGAGAATTTTTATATGCAGGAACAAAGTAAGAATATGCATATAATTGATGACCAACTTTTTTTTACAATAGAAGAAAAAAATAAAGCTATTGAGCTTACAGATAAAGGCTTGGAGTTTCTCTCTAATCTCTCAGGTGATTCTTCTTTTTTTATATTACCAGATATTGGTGAAGAATTATCAAAAGCAAACAATGTTTCTGAAAAAGAAGAAATCATAAGAAATTATTCTGTGAAAAGTGAACGAATACATACATTAACACAATTATTAAAAGCATATACTTTATTTGAGAAAGATGTTGATTATGTTGTTATTGACGATAAAGTTAAAATTGTTGATGAGCAAACGGGGCGAATTATGGAAGGAAGAAGGTATTCTGATGGTCTGCATCAAGCGATAGAAGCAAAAGAGAATTGTAAAATAGAAGATGCAACCCAAACATTAGCGTCTATTTCATTGCAAAATTATTTTAGAATGTATAAAAAACTTGCTGGAATGACCGGAACTGCAGAAACAGAGGCTGGCGAATTGTGGGATATCTATAAATTAGATGTTGTGTCTGTTCCAACAAATAAGCCTGTTGTTAGAGATGACAAGAATGACTATGTATATAAGACAAATCGAGAAAAATATAATGCTGTTATAGAGGAGATTGTTGATCTTACGACTAAAAATAGACCAGTGCTAGTTGGAACTACCTCTGTTGAAATATCAGAATTAATTAGCCGATTACTGAGAACAGTCAATATTAAACATAATATTTTAAACGCTAAACTTCATCAAAAGGAGGCTGATATAGTAGCTGAGGCTGGTAATCCAGGAACTGTTACAATTGCTACAAATATGGCTGGTAGAGGGACAGACATTAAATTGTCAGAATCAGTGATTGAATCTGGTGGATTAGCTATTATTGGTACTGAGCGTCATGATTCTAGAAGAGTTGATAGGCAATTAAGGGGTAGGTCTGGTAGACAAGGTGATCCTGGATCTTCTCAATTTTTTGTTTCTTTAGAAGATAATCTTATGCGGTTATTTGGTTCCGATAGAATTGCTAAACTTATGGATAGAATGGGCTTAAAAGAAGGAGAGGTGATTCAACATGGTATGGTCACTAAATCTATAGAAAGAGCACAAAAGAAAATTGAAGAGAATAATTATGGTATTCGGAAACGACTTTTAGAATATGATGATGTGATGAATTCACAACGTGAAGTGATATATAAGAGACGAAAGAATGCTTTGTTAGGGGATCGTTTAAGTTTAGATATTTCAAATATGATCTATGATACGGTATATGCTATTTTAGAAAAACATATTGATGATCCAAATTCTAAAGAATTAGAATCAGAATTTCTCATGACATTTTCAAATGAAAATTTAATTAAGGATATAAATTTTTCTAATCTAGGTGAGTCAATTGATCAATTAGCTATTGATATGACTAGAGATATTCAAGATAGTTATAATGAAAAATTATCAAGAATCAAAGATGATGCTTTCCCTGTCATTAAAAGAATATATGAATCAAAGGATAATAATTATAAAAATATTTTGATACCATTTTCTGATGGGATTAAAAATATTAATATTATGTGTAATTTAGAAACAGCGATTAAAGATGATGGTAGATCTATTATCAGTTCTTTTGAAAGAGGCATCATATTATCATATATAGATAAAACTTGGAAAGATCATCTAAAATCAATGGATGATTTAAAGCAATCTGTTCAGGGTGCTGTGTATGAGCAAAAAGATCCATTATTAATTTATAAGTTTGAGTCTTTTAATTTATTTAGCATGATGCTTGAGGAAGTGAATAATAATGCAATTTCCTTTTTATTTAAAGCAAATTTGCCAAAAAGAGATCCAAATGAATTGAGAAATACTCCAATTCAAAGAAAAATTGAAGGTACAGCATCTAGGGGGAAAGAAGAAAAATTAGGTCCTGTAAAAAGTGATGCTAGAAATCATTCGAATCAACCTCAATTAAGTAGAAGACAGCGTCGGGCACAAGAAAGAAAAATGAGAAGAGGATAATAATTTATAAATAACTAACTATTTGTTCTAGTTTTAAACTTCTTGAGCCTTTAATAAAAATAGAGGCATTATTAATCTCCAGTTTTGATACCAAATCAATGCATTCTTTTATCGAGTTTACTTTTTGATAATTTTCAGCTATTGTATTATTAAATACTTTGCCAACTAAAATGCAATTTTGGACATTATGCTTTTTTAGGATTTCTATTATTCCCTGATGATATTGAATTGTGTTATTACCCAACTCAAGCATATCTCCTAAAATAAACCAGCTATTTTTGTGTTTTAAGTATTGATAAATTTCTATAAAATTAATAATGCCACTTGACATGCTTGTTGGATTAGCATTATATGCGTCTAGTATTATAGTGTTTCTATCTTTTTCTATAAATTCAGATCGATTGTTTTTTAGTTTTAGATTTTTTAAACTTTTTTTTATCTCTTCCTTTGGTGTCTGAAGCAGGTCAGCTATTGTTATTGCAGAGATAATATTGTTTATATTATACTTGCCCAGTATTTGTGTTTTTATATAACTTAAATTAGGGTAATTGATCTCAATAAAGGGATTACATTGATATTCAAACTCTTTTAAGATATGATTTTTTTTCTGTTTCCTTAAAACAGGAATTTGATAGGCAATGGATTTTATATAGTTATTAATTAATCTTTTTAATATGGGATCATTGGCATTGTAAATAATCCAGCCATTGGTTTTCTTAAGGTATTTAAATAATTCATTTTTTGCTTCGATAATATTCTGTTTGCTTCCAAATTCTCCGATATGAGCATCTCCAATGCTTGTAATAATCCCATGTGTTGGTTTAGCTATTTCACAAAGTTCTTGTATCTCCCCTATATGATTAGCTCCCATTTCTATTACTGCGATTTCATGTTGCTCTCTTAATGACAGGACACTAAGAGGGACACCAATATGATTATTAAAATTCCCTTGAGTACTAATTGTTTTATATGTAGATGATAGAATTGTGGTTAAAATATTTTTGGTTGTAGTTTTTCCATTAGAGCCTGTAATGCCAATAACAGGAATATTATATTTTTGTCTATGTATTTTTGCTATTTTCTGTAATGTTTCTAAGACATCCCCTACATGAATAAAGTATTTACTTATATTTTTTTTATTATCTACAATTGCAATTTTTGCCCCCTTTTTTATTGCTTCTTCCGCAAAATCGTTTCCATCAAATTGAGCTCCTTTAATAGCAAAAAAAACCGAATTTTTAATTTCTTTAGACCTTGTGTCTATACAGATTCGAGGCTCTTTTTGTATATATAATTCATATATTTTAGATGGATCCATTTTTTGTATATATAAAAAAACCCAAGTTTTCTTGGGTTTTTTTGTTTTTAAAAATACTATTTCATCTAGTATTCGTCAAATTTCTTGTTATTATTTATATATTTCCATCTCCAAAGATGCGGATTCTCAAGGTCTTTTTGGTGTTTGTTCATACCTGGATTGTTAGTGTTGACATCATACTCGCCTCCAGCTACATATCCAAGGTGATCAATCACACATCTAAATCCAATATCACTTTTTGCTAAATCCTCATTTAAGAATCTTTTTGCTCCTGGACTTAACCAATATGCGTCATCTTGCCAAGATCCACCTTTATAGACCCTAGTATAGTTATTAATTAATGTAGTCCTTCCATAATCGTAGGTTCCCCATCCAGAGTAATCTGGCCCAACAGGGGTTCGTCCTTCACCATCACGATAATCAATATTATTAGCTCTTTGGTACTGTCTTTTTGGACTACTTCTTGGGTTTGTTGACTTTGCCGCTAAATAGTCATAAGCATCTCTACCATATGGACGATCACCGCTATAATTTTCATCGGAGTGAGTTGAGTTAGGGTTCTCATAATTATAATCTCCCTGCATTCCCAGATCTCTTCCTTTATAAATATTGTAAGGAGATTCATCATTCCAATGATATCTGTCGTCATCAGTTCTGTCTCCTTCATTATCATCTATTGGGTCATCACTACCATCTAGTTGTTCATTAATCATAACCATAGTCCCAGGATTAGCTGGGAAAATATATTCTCCATTTTCAGCCATTAAGCCAAGAGCCTTTGCCTGCTCATCAGTGTCTAGATCTTGTAAAGTTTTTGCATATCCATCTTGATCTCTTGCAATTTGTTTGAATAAATTGCCTCTAAATGGATTTAAATCATTCGAAACTAGTGGAGTTAATGGGCGATATACGTCCATTACCCATTCACTGACATTCCCCGCCATATCATAAAGCCCCCAGTCGTTAGGAGGAAATGATCCAACAGGCATAGTCATAGTTCCTAAATCATTATTAACTGGTGATACCCCAGCATAGTCTCCTCGTCCATGTCTAAAGTTTGCTAAAAATTGACCGCCTCTCATAAATTCAAATTTAGCTTCGTCACTATTTTTCGCTGTTTGATGCATTTTATTGTTAGCTCGGATGTAATTTTCATAACCAATAGCAGAATATCCTGCTCCACTTCCTTCCCATTCGTCTTTCCCCTGTCTTCCATCTCCTGATGTTCTTCCATCAGTTAGAGATTGTATGAAGGCTTCATTTGAATTATCACCTCTCAGGGTCCCATACTGTTGCCTTCTTAAATCTTGTTGAACACTAGAAAAAGGTTGTCTTAGCCCAATCCTTCCTGATTTACTTCCATCGTCTACATGGCCATCAGCATCTCTACTTCTCCATGGATAGAATTTCCCATGTTGATTTCCATCTAGGTGAACGGTAGTATTATACCCAGCCACAGCAGCGAATTCCCATTCTGCTTCAGTAGGTAATCTGTATGGGGAGGTAAAAATACCATCTTCAATTCTAATTTTACGTTTTTTAGTTTTCCAGTTTGGCTCATCATCATCTCTTGCGCCAAGATCTTCGATTCCTTTTTTCAGCTCATCAGGTTTGTCAAAATTATCCAATTGGTATTCGGGATATTTTAAATATTTCATTGTATTAAAATAACCAACAACATCTCCTTCATCCCAGTATCCTTCTAGGTGTTTCCTCCATAGCTTGGTTTCTTTTTTAGGATCTCCAAGTGCTCCAGCTTCAATAACTCTTCTTTCATTGACTCTATCTGTTCTCCAATCACAATAATCCACGGCTTGTTGCCAACTGACTCCCACTACTGGATAATCTTGATATGCCGGATGTCTAAAATATTGTGTTACCATGGGCTCATTATAGCTTAGCTCTGATCGCCAAACTGTACTGTCAGGTAAAGCATGGGCATATAGATAGGCAAATTCACCTTCTCCATCTTCCCAAAAAACTCTTTTCATCCAATAAGTATATTCTCTGTACTGAAGGTTTGTTATTTCTGTTTGATCCATCCAAAAAGATGATACTGTCGCTTCTTTTGGTCTATTATTTCCATCCTGCATTACATCTTCTTGTGTCCTACCCATCACAAACGTTCCCCCTTGGACAAAAACCATATTTGATGGAATTTGAGTGCCTTCCCAATTATACCAAGGCTCCCTTTCATCATTGCCATTTTTCAATCTCGCAGTGAATCCACCGTATCCTGGAGCATTGATTCCCCAGCCAGTTGTTGTTGAGTAATGATCTGGTGGTGGTGGTCCACAACCTGCTACAACTACAATTAATAAAAGGCAAAAAATATGGTGCAAATTCTTTATTATATTCATGATATTAAAAGATATATTTATACGATTTCAATAGGCTATATTGATATAGCCAATAATAATTTTGAACTAATATATTAAAATTTTAGATAAGGAATGGTATTTTAGGTTAAAATTTTAGAGAAAAAAAGAGGACTTTTTAAGTATCTATATGTCGAAATAAAAGTTTTCCTTTAATTGAATTTTCATTAACTCTATTGATGGTATTACCAATGTGCAAAATTCTGCATCTATTGAATTACTTTTTCTTTTTCTTTGTGGTGGCCAAAAACATGAGCTTAATAAAATAGTAACCAAAGTAATACAAAGAAAACCTTTAAAATTTGCAATTATATTCATAATACGAATTATTTAAATTTTTATAAAAATCAATCCTAGCAAGGATATAAGATTATCGCAACTAATATATTAAAATTTTGGACAAGGAATAGTATTTTGACCAACATTTTTATAAATACAATCAAGTTGTATTTGGAGAGATATTTCATGTGCTCCTCCAGAGGATATTCCTAGTCTTGAAACGGTTAAGTCATAACTATATCCAATTTTATATCTATCTAGTTCATACCCCAATAGCATAATAATTGCGTCAGAGTTATTAAAGCCCCTTCTATACGCTAAGCCTAATCCCAAATTATTTGATGATAAAGATGCACCAAGATTAATTTGTTCTGATTCTCCTTGTTTTTGGAATATAAAATGTGGTGTTAAAACATTTAATCTTCCAAGAAACTTTTTCCAACCCAGTTCATCTAGAGGAATTGCAGTTCCCCCATGGACGGTTATTTTCATTGGTAGTTTACCTTGATTAGATAAATCTAGAAAGGAATAAGTAGGTTCTTGTAAATGATGTACTGCGGTTCCAATAAAGTATCGATTTATATTTACTAAAATACCAGCTGATAAATCAGTATAGCTTGCCTTAAAGTATTGTTCTGCACTTAAAGGGTCATCAGTGGGGTAAATAAAACCATATAGTTCATCAATTTGATCACCAAAAAAATGTTCTGTGTTTAATGTTCTTTCAAAGTAGCTAAATTGAAATCCAGCGGATAATATAGTGGTATTTGAAATATAATTATGATACGAATATATTAGAGATGCTTTATTAGTTGTTAATACTCCACTACCAGCATTGTCATGTAAGAGAATTAAACCCAGTCCTCCGTATATTTCTTGTACGCCAAAATCCAATGATGAACTATATGTGACATAATCACCGGGTAGTCCAGGCCATTGATTGCGGTAATTCATAATCCATCTAGGACAAAATTTCGAGCCAGCATAAGCAGGATTCAAGTACATTGGATTAGCATAAAATTGTGAGAAGTGTGGATCTTGTCCCATGGATTTTAATCCTGAAAACAATATAAATAAAAGTACAAATAATCTAAAAAACGATTTCATATGTTATATTCCAACAGAAGTAACAAGTATACAATAATTTTTTTAAAAAAATTAAGAACAAAGATATTATATTTCTATTTCTTAGTTAGATGTTAACAATTTATTATATTAATTAACGTTGGAATATTACTTTGATTTATTATAAATTTATTAATTCATTTCATGTTATGACAAAGCTTATTTACTTTTTCTATTTTTTCTGCTTGCTTTTTTCAAAAGCATCTTCACAAGAATTACGTGTAATATGTTGGTCTGGTGTAAATTCGGTTTTAGTTAATGACTCATTAGTTAATTTATTAGATTTTAAAAATTCAACTCATGATTCTACAATTAGTGAAAATAATATATATGTAGAGAAAATCCCAATTAATTCAGAATTGGCAGAGCTGACTATTTCTGATGTAGAATATCTTAATATATTAGATTCGGAATTCAATAAAGTATTAGGTTCGGAATTGACCAATGATATAAAGTATGATTATTTTATTGGTACTGAAAAAAAGAAACACTACGTATATTTTTATTTATCACCATTTGTGAAAGATGGAGATTTAATAAAAAAGGTTTCAAGTTTCAAGATTCAAATTCATGAAAATACTACTTCAAAAAAAAATCTAAAAAAAGACGTTGTAGATAATTCGATTTTAAGTTCAGGTAATTGGTATAAAATTGGTGTTACTGAAACCGGAATACATAAAGTAGATTTTAATTTTTTGAATTCACTAGGTATCGATGTTAACAGCCTGAATCCGGATTTCATTAGAATATATGGTAATAAAGCAGGCGTATTAGAAGAGGGCCTAGTCGAAGTAGATGATTTATTAGAGCTTGCTATAGATGTATATGGAGATCAAGATGGATCGTTTGATTCAGATGATTATGTGCTTTTTTATGGTCAATCTCCACACATTTGGGAGTATAATGGGGATGAATTTATTTATCAAAAAAACATCTATACAGATACTATGTATTATTTTCTTTCTATTGATTTGGGTGTGGGTAAGCGAATTCCAAATATGCCTCATAATTATATATTAGGTGATCCTATAGAATCAAGTCCAGTTACTAGCTATGATACTTATTTTATTCATGAGAATGATGACGTGAATTTAGTGAACACCGGGAGGCAATGGTTTGGAGAGTCTTTTTCCTTTGATTATAATCAAGATTTTAATACTCCTATTACTACTTGGCTGAATGACTCTATTTTATTGAATGCTAATTTTGCTGTCAGGTCTTCGGGCCCCTCTAACTTTGAAATTTCTAATAATGAAAATACTATTATTAGTCATTCTATTTCCTCTATAAGTTCGTCTTCAGACACATATTATATTGCTAGTTCAGTCAGCTCTAATTTTGCACCTTCTACAAGTGATTCATATATTTCAATCAATTATAATAATAATGCGAATACATCAGCATTAGCTTGGTTAGATTATTTTTCATTACAAGGTAGAGCAAGTCTTTCAGTAGATGAAACATCTCATTTCTTATTTCGAGATACAAAGTCACTATCAGATTCTGGTTCCGTTAATTTTAAATTATCTAAATCACTGCAGGAACATGGATGTATTGTATGGAATGTTACTGATCCTATGAATGTTACAAACCAACTGCTAGCTAACGCAAACCCGTGGGATTGTTTTTTTAAGACTACTAGCTTAACATTACAAGAGTTCTTGGTGATTTCAGATTTTGATAATGCTTTTTCTCCTCATTTTGTTGAGTTTGTGCCAAACCAGAATATACATGGATCGGAACAGCCAAGTTACATTATTGTTGCTCATCCAAATTTTATGAACTCAGCAAATCGGTTAGCAGATTACCATATTAACTCAACTGGAGACAATGTCTTAGTAGTTAGTACTGAGCAAGTCTACAATGAATTTAGCACAGGCTCTCAAGATATTAGCGCAATAAGAAATTTAGTGAAAATGTTTTATGATCGAGCAGAAACAGATGATGATGTGCCAAAAAATTTATTATTGTTCGGTGATGCTTCTTTTGATTATAAAAATAAGCTATATGGGCTTACAAACTTTGTGCCCACATACGAATCTTATGCCTCTAGCAATATCGAGACATCCTATTGCACCGATGATTATTTTGGTGTTCTTGATGATGGAGAGGGTATGTGGAATGGGGGATTGAATAGTAATGCGGTTTATATGGATTTATTAGATATTGGGATTGGAAGAATTCCTGTTTCTAATTCAGGAGATGCTGAAAAGTTTATAGATAAAATTATACACTATAGTAGTTTGTCCTCTAGAGGAAACTGGAAGAATGAAATTTGTTTTGTCGCAGATGATGCGGATGTAGACTGGGAAGATAATCTAATTATTCATGCTGATGCCTTAGCAAACAAAGTAGATACTCTATATCCAAAATTTAATGTCAATAAAATATATCTTGATTCATATGAACAGTCTTTGTCTCTAGGATCTCAACGTTATCCGGATGCACAATCAGACTTAATTAAATTAATTGAGGATGGGGTTTTTATTATTAATTATGTTGGTCATGGTGGAGAAGTGGGATGGGCATCAGAACGGATCCTGGAGTTATCAGATATAAATGGTTTTCAAAACATAGATAAATTACCAGTTTTTATTACAGCAACTTGTGAGTTTACAAGATATGATGATCCAAATCGAATATCCGCTGGTGAGTATTTGTTATTAAATCCATCTGGTGGTGCGATTGGTTTATATAGCACTTCTCGTAGTGTTGGCGAATCCGCTACATATGCTTTGGTAAATAGTTTATATAATTATTTGCCAGATGAAAATTTGAATCTTACATTTGGCGAATCCCTTAATAAAGCAAAAAATGACCCATTGACATCATTTAATAGCATTAAGCGTAGATTTTCATTTTTTGGAGATCCACATTTAAAATTAGCACAACCGGACTATACTATTCATACAACATCTATACAATTACTAGATTCTCTTGGCATCTTGATATCGAGTTCCGATAATCTAGGACTTAATGATACAATTCACTCCTTGAGTCATGTTAGAGTTAGTGGAGAAATTAAAGATGCATCAAACAATGATGAGAATAATATATTAAGTGATTTTTCGGGTGTTTTGTTTGCTAAAGTATTTGACAAACCCTCTTTATATACGACTTTAAATAACGATGGAGTATTGTCTGAACCATTTAATTATTATTTACAAAATAATACTATTTATAATGGTAAGGTTGATGTGACTAATGGTTTATGGTCATTTGAATTCATTGTACCAAAGGATATTAGCTATCATTATGGAAATGGAAAAATTAGTTGTTATGCAAGTGATAGTATTATGGGAGAAGCTTCTGGTTTAGATCAGAATTTAGTTGTTGGAGGAGTCAGTGATTATGCTGCGATAGATTTGGATGGACCAACAATTAAATTATTTATGAATGATACTAATTTTGTTTCAGGAGGATATACTAATGCTAATCCAGAACTTTTAGCTTTATTATTTGATGAATCAGGTATTAATACGATAGGGACTGGGATAGGGCATGATTTAACAGCCACTTTAGACGAAGACAACTGGGGACAATATATCTTAAATGATTACTATGAGTCAGATTTAAATAGTTTTCAGTCTGGACAAGTTGTTTTTCCCTTTTCTGATTTGACAGACGGTGAACATAGTTTAAGCTTTAAGGCTTGGGATGTGTATAATAATTTAAGTATTGTTAGTATTGATTTTTTTGTCACATCCTCTTCGGAATTGGCTATTCAACAGTTGTTTAGTTATCCCAATCCCTCGTCTTCATTTACTCAATTTGTCTTTGAGCATAATAGACCGGGAGAAGTCTTAGATGTTAGGGTGGATATTTTTTCGTTGAATGGGGAGTTAGTTAAAACATTATCAAGTAGTATCTTTACAACTGGCTTTAGAGATGAGTCAATAATCTGGAATATTGATCCGAGTATTAACCGGGGGATATATATATATAGACTGTTGGTTAATTCTCAGAATGATAATTCAATTTCACAAAAAACAGAAAAACTTATAATAGTAAGGTAGTTTTTTCGTTAGTTTGTGTAACAAGAAATTACAAAACAATTTATTATGACATTAAGATTTTCAGTTTTTTTCAGTTTTTTATTTATAATGAACTTTACAATAGCCCAGTCTTTACCTAATAGTGACTCGGATTATCTTAGTAATTTAAATACTATTACTTCAGCAGTTCCTTTTTTGACNATAACACCCGATTCACGTGCTGGTGCTATGGGAGAAGTTGGNGCTGCCACTAGTGCAGATATACACTCCTTGCATTGGAATCCTGCTAAATTAGCTTTTATACAAAATAATTCNGGAATAGGAATTTCATATACNCCATGGTTNAGTAAATTAGTNCCAGATATTGCCTTNTCATACCTTACAGGNTATAGTAAGGTAAATGATAATAGTGCTTGGTCTGCCGCTCTTAGATATTTCTCTTTGGGNAATATTACATTTACTGATGAATCAGGAGCAAATTTAGGGACATATAANCCAAATGAATATACTTTTGATTTTGGCTATGGGATGAAATTTAGTAATAATTTTTCTGGGGGGNTAGCAATGCGTTATATTTATTCAAATTTAACAGGAGGTCAAAACGTTGGTCAATATGAGACAGAGCCTGGAACCGCATTTGCCGTAGACCTNTCTACTTATTACGAGTCTGATTTTGTTGANAATAATCAATGGGCTNTTGGGATGAATATTTCAAATATNGGAACAAAAATTTCTTATACNGAAAATGAGGATAAAGATTTTTTACCTATGAATTTTAAAATAGGTGGTAGATATTCGATGAAACTAGATGAGTATAATAATCTGTCAGTAGCAATGGATATAAATAAATTATTAGTGCCGACTCCTCCTGTATATGACCAAACAANTCAAGATAGTATCATCGCAGGACAAGANCCAGATATATCAGTTGTTCAGGCTGTTTTTCAATCTTTTGGTGATGCCCCTGGGGGGATACAAGAGGAATGGAGAGAATTAATGTATTCANTAGGATTTGAGTATTGGTATCAGAATCAATTTGGATTAAGNGGGGGGTATTTTCATGAGCATGAAACAAAAGGAAATAGGAAGTACTTTACTTTAGGTGCAGGTCTAAAAATGAATGTNTTTACTTTAGATTTTGCATATTTAATTCCAGCTAATCAAGGAGTTAAAAGTCCATTAGAAAACACAATGCGATTTAGNTTAATATTTGATATAGGTGNATTTAGTTCGGTGTTTGGNAATGAGGAAATAAGTGAATAATTNNNCATTAANTATTTNGTAANATGAGTAATATACGAGTAGGGATGGGTTATGACGTNCATCAATTGNAGCATAACCTTCCTTTTATACTGGGTGGNGTAAAATTAAATTACGATAAAGGTATTGTAGCCCATTCTGATGGGGANATTNTTNTNCATGCTATTGCNGATGCTTTGTTAGGAGCTGCTGGTTTAGGTGANATAGGTCATTTTTTNCCAGATGANAATCCNAAATACTATAATATGGATAGCAANTTAATTATAAAAGAGGTCCTTTTAAAATTGAANAAATTACAGTATTCTATTGTNAATATAGATATTACANTTGTATTGGAAAAGCCAAAATTNGNATTATTANTCCCAAGGATTAAAGAATCAATATCAAAGTCTTTAAAAATAAATATAGAGNATATNAATGTNAAAGCAACAACAAGTGAAGGCATGGGNTTTGTTGGAAACGANAATGGNNTTGCTTGTTATTCNGTTGTATTAATTGAAAAAATATAAATTCAGATTATAATATTACAATNTAAGTCTATTTTGCTTAGATTTGNGTATCATTTTTATTGTGATTANTTATGAAAAAATTTGATAAAAAAGCTTANNTGAAGAGTNTTTATGATATGTTACTTTGGCGTAAGTTCGAAGAAAAATGTGCAGCTTTGTATATTCAGCAAAAAATAAGAGGTTTTCTTCATCTTTATAATGGGCAAGAGGCTATATTATCTGGTTTAATTAATTCTATTGACCCTAAGAAGGATAAAGTTATTACTGCATATCGATGCCATGTTCTTCCTATTGCAATGGGTTTACACCCNAAGTATGTGATGGCAGAATTATTTGGAAAAGCTACAGGNTCTTCAAATGGTAAAGGCGGGNCAATGCATATGTTCTCAAAAGAATTCAATTGTTTTGGAGGCCATGGTATTGTTGGTGGTCAAATTCCATTAGGNGCAGGGATTGCGTTTNCTGATAAGTATAATAAAAANGATGCTGTTACCGTATGTTTTATGGGTGATGGTGCTGTGCGTCAAGGTGTNTTACATGAGACATTTAATATGGCNATGAATTGGTCCTTNCCAGTTATTTTTGTATGTGAAAATAATGGTTATGCAATGGGNACGTCTGTTTCTCGAACAGCTAATCACACTGATATATGGAAATTAGGATTAGCTTATGAAATGCCTTGTTCTCCTGTTGATGGTATGAAGCCAGAAATAGTNTCAGATGCGATGGATNTTGCTGTTCAAAGAGCGCGTGATGGGANGGGNCCAACTTTTCTAGAAATTAAAACATATAGATACAAGGGACATTCCATGTCTGATGCTCAGCATTATAGAANCAAGGAAGANATAGAGGAGTATAAAAAAATTGATCCAATTAGCTATGTGTTGAGTGTTATTAAACAGAAAAAATTTGCTTCANTAAAAGAAATAGAANTTATAGNAAATAATGTTAAAGATTTNGTAAAAGAGTGTGTTAATTTTGCAGAGTCATCTCCTTTCCCAAATCCNGAGGATTTATATGAAGATATTTATGATGGCCCATATAATTTTATAACTGATTAGATTATGGCTGAAATTATTACAATGCCTAGATTAAGTGANACTATGACNGACGGAGTNGTTGTGAAATGGCATAAAAAAATAGGAGATAAAATNCAGGAAGGNGATTTATTGGCTGATATAGAGACTGATAAAGCGACTATGGAATTTGAATCTTTTCAAGAAGGNTATTTATTACATATTGGTNTACAAGAAAATGAAACAGCTGCGGTTGATAGTGTTTTAGCTATNCTAGGTGAAGAAGGAGAGGATGTAAGTTCGCTCTTAGANTTAAAGAATATAGATAATCAGAATAGTGATCCACTTCCTAATTCTGTTGTGGAAGTCTCTCAAAAGGTGGAAGTCTCTCANAAGNTGGAAGTNCCTCANAANNTGGAAGTNCCTCAAAAAGTGGACTCNTTTAATACTCAAAACAATACAGATAGATTGATTAAGATATCACCATTAGCAAAANGGATTGCTAAAGAAAAAAAANTAGATATTACAACTATTAAAGGTAGTGGTGANGGGGGTAGAATTATTAAGCGAGATGTTAATAATGTCACTAATACAGTAACGGAATTAGGTAATGNAAAATCTTTANTAATAGATCAAGATATTCCNNTTTCTCAAATGCGAAAAACTATAGCAAATAGGCTTTCAGAATCAAAATATAGTGCTCCACACTNTTATTTAAATATCGAAGTTGAGATGGATCCACTGATTGAAAATAGAAAATTAATGAATACTAAAAATGAGGTTAAAATCTCATTTAATGATATTCTTGTTAAGGCTGTTGCGATGGCTATTAGGAAACACCCAAATATTAANTCTTCTTGGTTTGGTGATCATATTAAATTACATCAAGAAATTAATATTGGTGTTGCGGTATCAGTAGATAATGGGTTGATNGTCCCTGTTATTAAACATGCAGATAATAAATCTTTTTCAGAAATCTCACATGAGACAACTGTNTTTATTCAAAAAGCAAAAGANAATAAACTTCAACCTAGTGATTGGGAATCTAACACTTTTACAATATCTAATTTAGGTATGTTTGGTATTGATGATTTNACGGCTATTATTAATCCTCCTGATGCATGTATACTTGCTGTGGGAGCAATTAAAGANCGTCCTGTTGTGAAGGATGGGGATATTGTTAAAGCTAGTATTATGCGGCTTACTCTTTCTTGTGACCATCGATTAGTTGATGGTGTTGTTGGATCAAAATTCTTGAATACATTAAAAAATATGCTAGAATCTCCACTGATGATGTTTTGCTAATACTGTCTTGCATGGAAAAGGAATTATCGTATAATCAACATGTCTCACACTTACCAAGACACTTATTACAATATGTAGTGGATCAAAATTATAGTCATTATAGCGCAATTGATCAAGCGGTTTGGCGCTATGTTATGAGACAAAATGTGAACTATCTTCCTGCCGTGTGTCATGGTTCCTATTTNGAGGGCTTAAAAAAAACAGGTTTNTCGACAGAAGAAATACCAAGTATGTATGGTATGACAAGAATTCTNAAGGAGATTGGTTGGTTTGCTGTGGCAGTAGATGGATTTATTCCCCCCACTGTATTTATGGAATTCCAAGCTTATAATGTATTGGTNATTGCGGCGGATATTCGTCAAATTAACCANATAGGGTATACTCCAGCACCTGATATTTTACATGAGGCAGCGGGTCATGCACCTATTATTGCAGATAATGAGTATTCNAACTATTTAAAGAGATTTGGTGAAATAGGATCTAAAGCATTTTCTTCGTCAGAAGANATAGAGTTATTTGATGCTATTCGTGAATTATCTATTCTTAAAGAAGCTCCTAATATAGATTCTAGGCTTATTGAAAAGGCAGAACATAGAGTATTAAAGTTACAGTCAGCAATCCATAGTTTGTCTGAAATGGCTAAGATAAGAAATTTACATTGGTGGACTGTTGAGTATGGACTTATAGGATCATTAGATAATCCCAAGATTTATGGCGCAGGACTTTTATCATCTATATCTGAAAGTGTTAATTGTTTAAGTGATAAAGTAGAGAAAATACCATATGATATTAATGCTGCAGATATTGTCTTTGATATTACAAAAGAGCAGCCTCAATTATTTGTAGCACAAGATTTTAAACATTTAAATAATGTGTTGGATCAATTTTCAAATAAGATGGCTTTTAAAAAGGGAGGAGATTATGCAATAGAATTAGCAATTGATTCCAAAAGTATTTCAACTTGTGAGTTTAATACAGGCGTTCAGATATCTGGAACATTTGATGAATTAATTAAAATTAATAATAAAGGTGTTTACTTAAGAACAAAGGGTGCTACGGCGTTATCTTATGGTAATAAAGAGATTAAAAATCATGGGATTAAAAATCATGCAGAGGGTTTTGGAGTTCCTATTGGCAATATTGTAAATATGATTGATTTGGTTAATGTCAAGAGTCAAATCAATACAGAATTAGAAATAATATATGATTCCGGAATTATTGTCAAAGGACATCTATTTGATATAGTTGAAGATGGCAGAGGGAATATGATTATTTTATCTTTCAAGAATTGCTCTGTAATTCTACCATCTACTAAATCTGAAAACACTATTTTATTTGATCCTTGTTGGGGTGTTTTTGATTTAGTAATTGGTCAGAAAATTATATCAGCCTATCCAAGCCCAGCTGATAGGGATTCTTTTCCTATTGAAAAAATAGAGTTAACAAGTCATACGATTCATCCAACAATTTCAGATAAAGAAAAAAGATTACAGAGTTTATATTCTAGTGTCAGAAAAATGAGAAATGGTGATGTTAATCTAGATTCAATTGCAACGATATTAAATGAATTAATAAGTGAATTTGAAGACGATTGGTTATTGATGTTAGAAATCTGTGAATTAGTAAAATATAAAAATGATAAACTTTATAATCTAGCTTATTTACATTTAATGTCAATTTTAGAGAAACACCCTGAGCATAAAAAATTAATTTTAGATGGTTTAAGTATTATATGATGAGAAATATATTAGTAACAGGTTGTAGTAGAGGTATAGGCTTTGAAGTTGTAAAAGGTTTAGCACAAGATTCGAGTATTAGTGTTCTTGCTATTTCTCGAGATGAGAAAGGCCTTAGTAGATTAATAGAAGAATGTCGATTGATTAACACCAATTTTCATTTACATACACTATCTATTGATTTAGCCATGGACAGATCAATAGAGACAATATCTGAATATGTCAAAATAAATTTTAATAGTTCACTAGATGGTGTTATTCATAATGCAGGCTATTTGATTAAAAAAGCATTTGTAGATATTACTACTAAAGAATTAAAAGATTCTTTTCAAGTTAATTGCATCTCCCCTTTTTTATTAACGCAAAAACTAACTCCCTATTTGAATAAAGTAGCACATGTATTATTTATTAGCAGTATGGGTGGAATTCAAAGCAGCAAGAAATTTCCCGGCTTATCAGCTTATACTACGAGTAAATCAACCTTGATGACCATGACAGAATGTTTAGCAGAAGAATTTAAAATGACAAACATCAAATTTAACTGCTTAGCTCTTGGTGCAGTTCAAACAGAAATGTTGAGTTGTGCCTTCCCTGGTTATGAAGCGCCACTATCTGCTGCGGAAATGGGAGCATATATAATCGATTTTTATATTAATGCGCGCAAATACTTTAATGGGCAAGTAATTCCGATTGCATTAACAACACCATAAAATAAGTTGTGTAATATAAAACTTGATTGTATATTTGCGCACGATTTTATTGTTCTTTAATATGTTGTAGTGTAGTATTAAAGTCTCGTAGCTCAGCTGGTTAGAGCGCTACACTGATAATGTAGAGGTCGGCAGTTCAAGTCTGCCCGAGACTACTA
>PBKX01000014.1 GCA_002722215.1 Flavobacteriales bacterium
CGCGAGTTAGTATCAAATTCAACTGATGCTACTATTAAGCTAAAACATCTTACCAGCATAGGTGAGGCAAAAGTTGAGTATGGTAATCCCATCATCGAAGTAAAAGTTGATAAGGATGCTAAAAAACTTCATATCATTGATCAGGGTATCGGGATGACCGAAGCTGAAGTGCAGAAGTACATTAACGATATCGCATTTTCAGGAGCTGAAGAGTTCTTAGATAAATATAAGGATACGGCTAAAGACAGCGGAATTATAGGTCATTTTGGTCTTGGTTTTTATTCAGCATTTATGGTGGCAGATAGAGTTAAAATTCTTACAAAATCATATGTGGGTAAAGAAAAAGCGTGTTCTTGGGAGTGTGATGGTAGCCCAGAATATACTTTAAAACAGTTTGATAAGAAAAGTCGAGGTACTGAGATTATTTTATATGTTTCGGAAGACTCAAAAGAATATTTAGAGGATTCTAAAATCTCTACTTTATTAAATAAGTATTGTAAATTTTTACCAGTTGAGATCAAATTTGGAACTAAAACAAAAAAAGAAAAAAACAAGAATGATGAGGAAGTGGAGATAATAGAGGACAATATTGTAAATAATCCTCAACCTGCATGGGTTCTGCCTCCAAAACAATTAAAAGAAGAAGAGTACAAAGCCTTTTTTAAGGAATTATACCCATATAATTTTGAAGAACCATTGTTCCATATTCATTTAAATGTTGATTTTCCATTTGAATTAACAGGTATATTGTATTTTCCAAAAATAAATCCAGGGATGGATTTAAATCGGCAAAAAATCCAATTGTATTGTAATCAGGTTTTTGTGACAGATTCCTTGGAAGGTGTGGTCCCTGATTTCTTGGCACTTTTGCAGGGGGTGATTGATTCTCCTGATATTCCTTTGAATGTGTCTAGATCTGCTCTTCAAAGTGATTCAAATGTTAAAAAAATATCTAGTCATATTAGTAAAAAAGTGTCGGATAGATTAAGGGATATGTTTAAAAAGGATCGTCCGGAGTTTGAAAAAAAGTGGAATGATATGAATATCATAATTGAATATGGTATGTTATCAGATGAGAAATTTTATGATCGGGCAAAAGAATTCACTTTATATAAAACAGTAGATGAGAAATTTTATACTATCGAGGAGTATACCGATTTAATTAAAAATGATCAAAAAGATAAAGACGGAAAAATAATTTATTTATATACGAATGATCTTAATGCTCAACATATGTATGTGTCTAGAGCTCAAGAAAAGGGTTATAAGATTTTAGTATTGGACAGTCCTATTGTTTCTCACGTAATACAAAAATTAGAATCAAAATTAGATAGTGCTTCCTTTGTGCGTGTGGATAGTAATACGGTTGATAATTTAATTAAAAAAGATTCAAAAATTGAATCTATTCTTTCAGATGCTGATCAAAAAAAATTAAAACCATTATTTGAAAAAGCATTGCCTTCGGAAGGGTTTGTTGTCAATTTTGAGCCATTGAGCTCCACATCATCGCCAATTTCAATTACTCAGTCTGAGTTTATGAGAAGAATGAAAGAAATGAGTTTGACAGGTGGTGGAGGTATGATGGGAATGGGTAATATGCCTGATTCGTATAATCTTATTGTTAATTCTAACCATCCATTCATAAATAATTTGACTAAATTAAAGGGAAAGAAGAAAAGTAATTTAATTCAGGAGGCTATTGATCTAGCTTTGCTTGCTCAAAATTTATTGAAAGGAGAAAAACTAACAAAATATATTGATAATTCGTTTAAAAATCTAGGCACTTAATTTATAGTTCCTGAGCCAATTAATTCATCCTTGTGGTACCACGCAGCGAATTGGCCTTTTGCAATTCCTCTTTGTTGCTTTTCAAATTGAATGTATAGGTGTTTTTTTTTCATTTGGAGGGTTGCTAGTTGTGGTTCTTGTCTATGTCGAATTCTTACCAAATATTTTCTTTCTTCATTTAATGTCATTTTCCGCTTTTTATTAATCCAATTAATGGATGATGTGAGTATTTTTAAATTATTTCTAAATAACCCAGGGTGATTTTCGCCCATACCTACATATACTATATTTGCTTTGACGTCTATTGATATGACAAACAAGGGTTCTTCTTTCCCTCCAATACTCAATCCTTTTCTTTGGCCAATAGTAAAATTGTGTGCTCCATTATGTTTTCCAACTTTAAGTCCTTGTTTCGGAGAATATTTCTGTGCGTGTCCTAATATTTTGGGTTGTTGATATAGGGGGTGATTTCTATCTATTTCAATGATATCGCCTTCTTTTTTTGTAATTTGATTTTCAAGAAAAATGGGTAATTTGATTTTACCAACAAAGCATAATCCTTGGGAATCTTTTTTTGCAGCTGTAATTAAATTATTTTTCTTGGCTATCAATCTAACTTCTTTCTTAGTTAGTTCTCCAATAGGGAAAATAATTTTTTTTAATTGATTTTGGTTGATTTGGCACAGAAAATAACTTTGATCTTTTTCTTGATCTTTCCCCATCTTCAAGCTATATCTACCGCCATCCTTCTTTTTTATGCAATAATGTCCTGTGGCAACAAAATCAGCATTTAAGGTCATTGCATATTTTAAAAATACATCAAATTTGATTTCTTTATTGCATAGAATGTCTGGATTTGGGGTATTCCCTTTTGAGTATTCATCTACCATGTAATCTACAATTCGTTCTTTGTAATATTTACTTAAGTCAATTATTTGAAATGGGATATTTAATTGCTCACAAACTCCTAGGGCATAATTACTGTCTTCAACCCAAGGGCACTCATTATTTTTGGTTAATGATTCATCATGCCAATTTCTCATAAATAGGGCGATAATATCATATCCTTTGTTTTTTAGTAGCAATGCTGCTACACTAGAATCTACGCCACCTGAAAGTGCTATGACAATTCTCTCTTTTTTTTTCATTTGATAGACATATAAAACTAAATTATATATAATTTTAGTTTATTCAAGTTTTAATATTAATA
This sequence comes from Flavobacteriales bacterium, assembly GCA_002722215.1. GTDB lineage: Bacteria > Bacteroidota > Bacteroidia > Flavobacteriales > TMED113 > SP256. The sequence goes on from PBKX01000014.1 coordinate 2,999, forward strand.
ATTAATCATTTAACTTTACTTCTTAAATTTCAAAATCTAATTGAATTATGTATTTAAGGTTTTTCATTTTTTTTAGTTTGCTATTAGTTGTTTCTTGTAGTGATACAGAGTTTACTGCTGGTTTGGAAAATAGATTGATTGCTATTATTGATATGGCTCCTGAAGAGTATGGGTCAAAGGTTAATTTCACGTCGGATGAAGATGTTTCTGGTTGTTTTGATCACGAGTATGTTGTTTTAGACAAGTGGACAGACGGTTCATTAGATAGCACATATTATACTATTAAGTTTGAGGCTAAGGATTATTTTAAAAGTGAAAATAATTGCAATGATTATGGGTTGTATGTAACAGAGCAGGAAGATATTATGCACAGAATAGAAATTACTGCTTATGTTAATGAATTAAGTGAAAATATGTATATAGAGGGAAGTCGATTTTCAAATCATCCTGCATATGCTACCAATAGAATTGGAGTTTATTATAAGTTAGAAAGAGATTCAGATGGAGATGATAATGGCGGTCTAGGAATTGAATATTATGGTTATGACGCTGAGTTGGATATCGCAGAATTAGATTTAGCTAATGGACTTATTTCAGGCTCTTTTAATGCTACCTTGTATAGGGCAACTGATGCTCCAAGTACTTTTATGGGCGTAAATAATTTTTCAGGACAAGTTGATCTATTTAACCCTGTTACTAATGATTTAGTTGAAGACTCTGATGGAGATGGCTTTGGAGATTATCATTTTGTAGATTCTATAAGAATTGAAGATTGTGTGTTCCAAAAAGTGACGGTGTTTAATAATATATCTAATTAATTCACTTCTTTTTTTGAATTAGTCGAATTATTCCATTTGAATCAAAATCAGATCTCATATTAAATTCTTTTTTAATGCCATTATCATATTCAAGCTTAACTGCTGCTGTGTTTGGTGGTATTTCACCTAGATTTTCAGCATGAAATATGATTTCATTAGCTTCTTCTTTCTTTAGTGGTAACAGAATAGTTTTTGGTTGTTTTGTAAGATGATAATTTTTTAACACCCATTTCCCGTTAAAGTTAATTGACAGTGTGTCTCCATCAATTTTTTCATCATCCCAAATATTTATCAATACATATCTTGATGTAACTTCAAATATTCTTTCATCTTGTAATTTTCTTTCTTGAATTACTAATGGAGTAAATCCGACTTCTTTTATGGCCATTAATCTATGTTTTTGGTTCATGTCTGCGCTCACTAGGAATTCCTGATCTAAGGAAGAGAGGAATGTGTTTACCACAATCATGTTTTCGCTATATTTTTTTTCTAGCTTTATTTCTTTGAGGTTAATGACTAGTGGTCGGTCATTATAATAGCCAGATAAGATGATCTCTGAATACTTGTTCATTAATAATTTATTATATGCATTTTTAGCTCTTATCTCTGTTATTGCTATATTGGTATTTAAGTCCCAGTAACTAATGATGCCATTCTCACTCCATGAAATTAGCGTATCACCCGAGTAAATGTCGATTTGCAAAAAATGACTACTATACGGATTTTTTATTTCATTAATGATACTGCCGCTATCTAGAGAGATTCTTTTAATGGACTCTTTGTCACACGTAATTATACTTTGCTCATCACTTGAAAATATTGCATCATGAATTGGGGTTTGGATATTCACTAGCTCGATCGGTTTAGTATTTTTTTTTGTTTTTTTTAATATTAGACCACTTTCTGTACAAATAAAATAATCATTACCTGCGCTTTTAAACAAGGCTAATGCGGGAATATCATCTATTTTAATTGAATCAATCATTTGATTAGAATAAAAAGACCATTTTTTTATTGTTGAATCTTTTGAACATGTTAAAAATTGATTCTTTTTGTTATGAAATGTTATATTGTTGATTGGTTTATTGTGTGCTTGGATAGTTTTGATTAATTTTTGTTGCTCTAGGTCCCATATGTTTACTCCTCCATTATAATTACCACTCATAATTAATTGAGGATTTGGAGTAAATGAGATAATTTCAGATTTTTGCGTATAGCCTATGAAAGATTCTATTAACTCTATTTTCTGTGCTTGTAACAAAATACTTGTCAGTATAGCTATATTTAGAATTAATTTTTTCATTTTTTGTCAAAAATATATAATTATTCCTTTTTGAATAATCAGATGAGTTTTTTTTTAAAAAATATACTTTGGTATGATTTTTGTACAATTAGGGTTATTATGATGAATGTAAATGCATGATTAGTAGATTATTTTTTATTATTTTTTTAATTAATCTATCGAGTTTATTTGCTCAGTTAGATGTCACATCTTTTAATTCAGATGATTTATTAGATGATTTAGAGGAATTTATGCTATCGGATGTTTTGGGTTGTAATTTGCAAATTAGTAATTTAGAATACACTGGATCCCCTGATGCAATTGGTACATTTATCTATAATCCAAACAATAATATATGTTCTGGTGACTTTGGTCTTGATAGAGGATTACTGATGACAAACGGTATGATTGATTATGCGGTAGGTCCTAATAATAATGGCGATGATGGGGAAGAATGGAACATAGAATATGAAGATACTTTTTTTCACAATTATTTGGTTGATCAAGAGGTTATAACTCCTAGTGTAGATTTGTTTGATCCTTGTGTTATTGAGTTTGATCTTATTTCTGCTGACTCAGTCTCTCTTGATTTTGAGGTTATTTTTGGATCTGAAGAATATACCGAATGGATGAGCCCATTTTATGCCGATGCATTTGCGTTTTTTGTCAGTGAAATAAATGGTGATATAGATCCAAATTTTGATGTAATTCCTCAAAATATTATGGAGACAGGTGATGTGCTGAATATTCCTAATAATCAGTTTTGTGACATTGAAAATAAGCCTATATCAGCTTGGACAATTCGTCCCTATTCGAATGTTTTTGGGCTGCCAGGACTAAATGAATGTTTATATGTAGATAATGAAGATGGTGGTTTTTGTGATGCAATTGGTTACGATGGCTATACAATTCCCATGCTCTTTAATTTATTATTGTTACCTAATGCTAATTATCATATTCAAATTGTTATTGTTGATGGTGTGTCTGGTGGTTGGCCAGGTTTAGATTCCGGTGTGTTTCTACATAATACTACTTTATTAGCGGCGGAAAGTATGTTCCCAACTTTTGAATATAATATATCAGTTGATACGGTATTTTTTAATTCTATGAATTTGATTAACCCTAATCTGACTTATGCATGGGATTTTGATAATGATGGAAATATCGATTCAGAGGAGATAAATCCTATGCATATATTTGAGAACCCAGGTCAAAATACTGTCCTTGTAAATATCACGAATACTTGTACAGGTGAAGTAGAATTGCAAACCTATGATATATTCCTCAATTCATTGGACATATCTAATTTGACTTATACTTCCGATCCTACTATTTCTATTTTTCCAAATCCTGCTTACGAGCAAATTAGTATTTCTTTACCTAGCACCACTAGTGAATCATATATTACTATCTATGATTTAGCAGGAAGGGTAGTTTACGATGCACATATTAGATCTAATTATTTTCATGTGATTGATGTGTCTAATATCTTTTCAGGTGTTTATTATGTGAATATTGCAACGCCATCTAATGATTTAGGTTATGTTAAAAAATTAATTATTCTGTAATTTATGATTATGTTTGTATTCGGAATATGTGTTCTAAATTAAAATTTTTATCATTATGAATAGATTTATTTGTTTGGTGTTTATTATGTTGCCACTCTTTCTTCTACTATCTCAAGAAAGTCATTTGCCAAAAGATTTTGCTCCTACAGAGAAACAAAAAATGGATAGTTACCTTACTAATTTGGTTATATCATCAGATGTAATAACTGATCCACCCTCATTTGAAATACGTGCTATGGCAGAGTGGGAAGAGATTCAATGTATCACTATTGCTTGGGAAGGATTTGAGCCAATTTTAACGGAAATTGTTAGGAATTCAATTGACCAATGCAAGGTTATTATTGCTTGTTCTGATCCAGTTGATGTAGAAATGTATTTAGAGAATAATCAAGTAGAAACATCGAATATTGAGTATTTAGATATTTCTACAAATAGTATATGGATGAGAGACTATGGACAGAATACAATTTATAAAGATGATGTTGATTCATTATTTCTAGTTGACTGGATATATAATCGACCAAGACCGGATGATGATATATTTCCAGAATATTTAGCAGAGCATTTAAATCTTGCTTTGTATCAAAACTCGGTATCACCTTATAGACTAATTTCTACAGGTGGTAATTTTATGAGTGATGGTTTTGGTACGGCCTTTTCATCTAATTTGATCCTTGAAGAAAATGATGGAAATGGCCCATATAATAGTTTAAATTATCCAAATCATTCTGTAGAACAAATTGATGAAATTATAAATAGTTTTATGGGTATTGATACATACATTAAAATGCCAGTTTTACCATATGATGGAATTCACCATATTGATATGCATATGAAATTGCTAGATGAAGAGACTTTGTTAGTTTCAGAATATCCTGAAGGCATGTCTGATGGACCTCAGATAGAAGCAAACTTGGATTATATATTAAGCAATTTCACTACCAAATGGGGAACACCATTTAATGTGATTAGAATTCCTAGTCCTCCAAGTACAAGTGGTGCTTATCCGGGTTATCAGCCTGAGCTAGGTAACTCCACGGATGGTTATTATAGAACTTATACGAACTCTTTATTTGTCAATAAAACTGTGTTGGTTCCTTTTTATCGAGAAGAATATGATACAATCGCACAAAGAATTTATGAGGAAGCTCTTCCTGGATATAATATTGTAGGTATTGATTGTGATAATAGTGGAAATAATATTATTTCACAAGGTGGGGCGATTCATTGTATTACACATTCTGTAGGTGTTAATGACCCCTTATTAATATCCTATAAGAAGATTGAAGATGTTTGTCCGACTGAACCGTATGTGGCACTACAAGCTTTAGTAAAGCATCGATCAGGAATTAATCAGGTATTTTTTAATTACAGATATCCCAATGATCTTGAGTTTACATCTATATCTATGCAAGATCAAGGGAATGATATTTGGGAAATAGTAATGACATTTGATGAGTCAGAAGAAATTGAGTATTATGTTAATGCTGTTGCTAATAATGGCAAAGAGCAATCTCGCCCCATGACTGCGTCACAAGGTGGTTTTAATAGTTTTGTTTATAGTTTTGATGAGTGTGATGATACAATAGAGTGTTTGTCAGAATTAGATCCGGATTGTGATTATTTTGATATTTGGGATCCTGTATGTGGTTGTAATGGAATAACGTACAGTAATGCAGGTGAAGCGGCTTGTAATAATATATTTGATTATAGTAATGGCCCCTGTGATACTAGCTCTATGATAGATATAGATTTAAATGAATTAACATTAATTAAGGTAGTTGATCTCATGGGTAGGGATATTCAAAATTATCAAAGAGGACAGGTATTATTTTTTATATTTAACAATGGTATAGTAGAAAAACGATTTATTAATTAACTTTATTAACCATATGAATAGATTTTACTTTTTTTTAATTGCTATCAGTATTTGTTTCAGTTCTATTTCACAGCCTGATTTATTTATAAAGTCAGTTGCAACTATTCCATTATTAACACATACTGAAAGTGGTCAGATTCCCATTGAATTAAATGTGGATTATTTTAATGTTATTAAGGAAGTCAATCCATGTGATTTAGAGCTTAGTTTGCCTTTTTTGAATAATGAGTCAATCGATTTAGAGCTAGAAGCATTTAGCGCATATACTCATAATTTTCAATTAATTAGAAGTACACATAATGGAAAGATATATGATAGTTATCAACCCGATATACAGTCGTATAAAATTACAAGTTCTGATGGTTGGTCGGGTAGTATATCATTCATGAAAAATTTTTTAATTGGTGTTTTAAAAAAAGATGGACAGGTATATGAAATAAAATATATTTCAGATGGTCTGTATGTATTGTTTAATGTAAATGAGTCTGTTTCGGTTTCTAATTTTTCTTGTCAAACAACCAATGAGAATATGTTAATTGGAAATAGCGAATCAGAATCTATGTCTATAAATGGAGGTGGTGGATGTGTTGAATTGGCTATAGAAATTGATTATTATACATTTTCAGCATTTGATGATAATTGTTATGATGCTGTAGAATGGGCATTGGCCTTATTGGCAGGTGTTAGTGAAGTTTATGACTCAGAACTTAGTTCACAGCTAGATAGTCCATTATCTTTACAGGCGAGATATATTAATGTTTGGGAAATAGAAGATAATTATGAGCCATTGAATGACTGTGGGGACATGTTAGATGAAATGCCTAATTATTGGACTAATCCACCTTTTGAGGATATTTATGCAGAAGTAGATTTAGTTCACCTTTTTAGTAGGAAATATGCTAATGGTGGAATTGCATTTGTTGGCGCACTATGTCAAGGTTTATGGAATGGAGCTTATGGATTTGGAGTTACAACAGGCTTAAATACAACCCTTACCTATGATTATCCAGATAATACTCCATATAGTTATAACCTGTCATATCTAGGACATGAGATAGGACATAATTTTGGCTCAAATCATACGCATAATTGCGGATGGGCTGCAGATGCATCAATTGGTTTCCCAGGAGGAGCTATTGATGCTTGCTCAGATGTTGAGGGTAGTTGTGCCTCGCCAGATACCCCCCCAAATGAAGTATGGCAACAATCTTCAGGAACAATTATGAGTTATTGTGATTTAGGATCTGTTGGAATAACACTAGAATTTCATTCAGTGGTGGAAAGTCAAGCTTTAATACCGGGGATTCAATTAGCTACTTCGGGTTCTGGTTGTGTTGATATCTGTGATGATATAGAAACAAGTTGTGAAAGTTCTATATATGGATGTACAGATCCAATTGCTGAAAATTATAACCTCGAAGCTAATATTGATGATAACTCCTGTGCATATATTTATGGCTGTACTAGTGTTAGTGCAGATAATTATAATCCTAATGCCACAATGGATGATGGATCTTGCATATGCTCAGGATCAATAACTCTATATTTAGAAACCGATTATTATAGTAGTGAAGTGGAGTGGGAGTTATTAAATGACGATGGTTCTATCATTGATTTTGGCGGTGATTATCCTAATGCAGGCTGCTTAGGTGAGCCTTGTGTCAATGCAACGTATTGTTTGTCGGAAGGTTGTTATGAGTTTAATATTTATGATTCATGGGGAGATGGCATTAGTAGTGATAATACTGGTGGTAATGATCCCAATTTTTATGTTTTGTCTATTGATGGAGATTATTTAGTTGAAATGAATGATCCGGACTTTGGAGAAGAGTCTTTAAATCCATTTTGTATCGTTATTTGTGATGCTGATATAGATGAAGATAATGTTTGTGATGAAGATGAAATTTATGGTTGTACCGATTTAAATTATTTTGAGTATGACAATTTAGCAACAGAAGATGATGGTTCATGTTTGACCTTAATCGTTGAAGGATGTACAGATGTTATTGCATGTAATTTTAATTCAGATAGCAATCTTGATGATGGAACTTGTGAATATCCAGAATCAGGTTTTGATTGTGATGGAACTTGTTTAAGTGATATTGATTCTAATGGTATCTGTGATTTATTGGGTTGTATGAATATTGATGCTTGTAATTATGATGATACTGCTAATATAGATGATGATAGTTGTGAATATCCCCCTGACAACTTTGATTGTAATGGTAATTGTTTGATTGATATAGATTGTTCTGGAGTGTGTGGTGGAACATTAGAATTAGACGATTGTGGTGTGTGTGCTGGCGATAATACGAGTTGTCTTGGGTGTACGGATTTTATAGCATGTAATTATGATAATACTGCGATTATAGATGATGGTACGTGTCAATACCCATTACTTGATTTTGATTGTGATGGTAATTGTATAGTTGATGTAGATTGTGCAGGAATTTGCGGAGGATTAACTATTTATGATGAATGTGGAATTTGTGGAGGTAGTGGACCAGAAGAATTTTTTGATTGTGATGGTAATTGTTTGTCAGATATAGATCTAGATGGAATTTGTGATCAAATAGATAACTGCTTTGAAGATTATAATCCTAGTCAAATGGATAATGATAACGATGGTTATGGAGATGAATGCTCATGTCAATATATTGAAATTATTGGTGATTTAGTTGTTGAAGCAGGAACATATCATGTATATACATTATCCATGAATATTGATAATATGGCGTCTTGGCAGGTAGATGGTGGTGATATAGTTTGGAGTTCTGCTACAGATCCAAGTATTGGTGTTCAGTGGTTAGAAATAGGGGAGGGAATTGTAAGTATTACTCAGTATTATGGAGTGGGTGAATCATGTGTAATTGAATTTAATGTGACAGTGATTCCATCTTCTATCAATTTATCTGAAAATATGAATAATAGAAAAACCATTATTTTAACTACGGATCTTGTGGGAAGAGATTCAAATAATAATCAATATATATTTTATATATATGATGATGGTAGTGTAGAAAAAGTATATCAAATAAATAAATAAATAAATCATGAAAAATATTTTAACACTTATTGTTTTAACAACTTCTTTGTTATATTCTCAACAGCATCAGGTTGGCTCAACACTATTAGAAGAGAGGGAAGTGGTGAATGGTTTGGATGTTCCATGGGAAATTAAATGGGGGCCAGATAATTTTATATGGGTTACTGAAAGACCAGGCATCATTAGTAGAGTCGACGTGGAAACAGGAGAAAAACATGTAATTTTAGATATTCAAAGTAGTGTCTGGGATTCTAATGAAGCAGGACTTTTGGGTATGGAGATACACCCAGAATTTAATAATGGTTCTCCATATGTTTTTTTAGCATATACTTATCTTTCTGGTGGAGCAAAAGAAAAAATAGTCTGTTATGAGTATGATGCTAATTCCGATCAGTTAATTAATGAAGTAGTTTTATTGGATGGATTAGATGGAAATAGTACTCATATAGGTTGTCGTCTTTTGGCATTAGATGATTTAACCATGTTAATTACAACTGGAGATGCACAAGATTGGGATGCATCTCAAGATTTGAATGAGTTAACAGGAAAAACATTAAGGATGAGTATTAATACTGTTGATGGAACTTTGGGCCAGGTACCTGATGATAATCCCTTTCCAGGTAGTTTAGTGTGGAGTTGGGGGCATAGAAATGCACAAGGTTTAGCTCTTGGACCAAATGGAATAATATATAGTTCTGAACATGGACCTAGTAATGATGATGAATTAAATATATTAACATCTGGAGGTAATTATGGTTGGCCTAATGTTCAAGGTTATTGTGATAATCAATGGGTAGATTATTATTATGCGGGAGATTTAAGTAATAGTTATACAGAAACAGATTATTGTGAAGATAATAATATAACGGATGCTATATGGAGTAGTGGATCTTCTACAATAGCCACCTCAGATATTATATGGTATGATAACTCCGCTATACCAGAGTTTGAAGAAACACTTTTAATGACTGTGTTAAAAGATAAAATGTTAGTAAGATTTATTTTATCTGAAGATGCAAATGGAGAAATGGAAGTAGATGAGTATACTGAATTTTTTAATAATGAATGGGGACGATTACGGGATATATGCATTAGTCCTGATGGTAAAATATACCTTGCTACGAATGGTTACTCTTGGCCAAGTCAAGGCCCCAATGAAATTATCGAACTTGCACCTGTTAATACTTCAGGTATTGAAATTCATCATTCTCCTTCTAAAAAATTATTACATTCTTTAGATCTGTTAGGTCGAAAAATAGATAATCAACAATCAGGATTTTATATAAATATTTATGATAATGGCTTGGTTGAAAAGCAATATAAATTAGATTAATAGTTTATTTCGCCTGGTATATTTTTTGTGCAGTACCGTCATTAAAAATTTTGATATTAAAACCTGTTTTATCTGTTTCTCTTCCTGTTAAATCAAGTGTTTTAATTACAGATTTATTGTTTTCTGATACTCCTTCTTCTATTTCGAGTGGTAGCGCTGCTAGTTGCATAAAGAAATCCCATATTTGTGCATCTGCAAAATTAGGCCATGTGTGTCCCATTCCATTTGCAACATATAATCTTAATTCAGTAGAAGTATTAATACTACAGTTAAAATACTGAGTTATGTCAGTTGAATAATCAAATTGATAATTTACAGTTTCTTCATCTATACATCCATGAATATCCTTCCAATAGTTCATTATTGTATAAATATCAGGTGCGCCTCCCCATCCTTCCTCTATATAGCCCATAGATCCATCCATAGGTACTACACCATCATTAGTCCCACTAATTTGCATTACTGGAACTATTTCAGAGGGGTTGCATTCATTCCAATCGGGACCACTCATTGTCCCTGTTACTGAAGCAATTGCTTTAAATATTTCAGGTGCATGGCATGCTAACGACCAGCTCATATACCCACCATTGGACATACCACATGCAAATGTCTTTTCAGGGCTGAGGTTATATTCTGCTTGTAAATACAATGCTAGATTAGACAAGAATCCAAGATCATCAACTGTGCTCATAGATGTGTTAAAATTTGCATTCCAGTGATTAGTTCCAAAATTGTCAGTTAATCCACTTGGATAACATATTGCAAATCCATGCTCGTCAGCTTGTGTTTGTAATATGCCAATCATGTCATCACCTGATCCATAATAGCCATGTAAAACAAATACTAATGGTGCATTTTCTTGTAAGTAATCAGGAATATATAAAAAATATTCTCGTTGTTGTTTATCCCAATCAAATAATAGAGTTGTTATACATGATCCATTATCTATAGTAGCTAATTCATTATAATTGACTGCGTTTGGATCAGTACACCCTGGAATTTCCCATTCACACGGATCAGAATTCACTTCAAATGTCCAATATTCCCAAGTGCCATCTTCTAGTTCATATGTGACAGGAGTTTTAGTATTATTTACATTAACGACTATATAGCCATCGTTCCAACCATCTCCATAACTATCATATCCTGCAATTATATAACAACCTGTATCTGGGATACATGTTTCAAAACTAAGTGTTTCATAGTTGTTTGTGCCTAGGAATCCTATTATTTGATTTTCTGGACTAGGATTGCCTGTGGCCCAAGTGTTATAATCCCATAATCCCCATGCCATTTCATAGGCCCATTCACCTGTTGTAGATGAGATAGATATTAAATATTCATTTTCGTCACATTGTGAAAAAGTTAAAAATGGAATGATAATTAAGTATAATAGTTTGTTCATAATAATTTTATTTTATAATATATTTTTTCTCTACTGTTCCATCATCATATACTAGTATATTGAAATTACTAGAATTATTTTTTTGACCGAGTAAGTCTAGTATGTAGTTTATCTTTTTATTATCATATTTTATTTCTATTTGACCTATTCCGTCACAATTATCCCCGACTCCATCATTGTTAAAATCTTCTTGATTTGGATTATATAGAGATGGACAGTTGTCAATTTCATCACAAACATTATCCAGATCCAAATCATTTATGCAATTCCCATTACAATCATAAAATATTTCTGGAAAGTTCCCATCACAATCACATGCACCATCCAAAGGATAAATACAAGAATTGTCATCTATTGTGCTTCCTGTGTAATTACAGGCACATGGATCTATACATCCAATACACGAATAATCACAGTCAGATTCTATAGAGGCATTACTATTATAATTACATGCTAGATCATCCATGCACCCCGCTAATTCTATTTGATTAGCGTCTAAAGAGGGGAGTAGATTAATTAACTCTGTTCTAGATATTTCTAACACATTTCGCATAACATTAATTTGTTGCTTAGTAAACATATTTAAACAATTATCTGGGCTATAATCCATATAATTTTCAACCATATCTGGTAAATCATTCTCATTACAACCAAATGTGTCTCCAGAGCATGTGTTTTTGTTGAAATCACAGGTGTATCCTGCTTGATCATTGGCATTTGGTGTGTCATCAATACCATCATCAACACTACATCCATTATCACCCAACAAAGCCAGAGCATCACCCCAGGTGTGTCTTAATCCTAAATAATGTCCTATTTCATGGACAGCAGTTTTCCCCTCGTTGTTTGCAATCATACCATCTTCATTAGCTGATGGATTATTGCGACCTACAGTTGTATAATGTAAAACAACTCCTTGTAGATTCTCATCATTTGTTAACATATCAGTTGGCCAATCAGGCACATTTTGTATATCTGCAAGTTCAGTAAGTGCTTCATCGATATTGACAGGTGGGTATGCATATCCAAAGACTTGTCCTAATTCGATGCCAAAAATATCTAGGCTTCCAATATTACATACCCATATATTTAGGTATTGATTGGTGTCCCAAGGATCCGAACCACCTGTAGCTGAAGACTTAACTTGATCAAGAGTTATTTCAGTTCCAAAAATATCTTCGAACATTAAAAACTCAACACTATCTGTATATTGATGAATAATTCCATTGGTTGGATTTCCATCTGGGTCTAGGTCAGCTAAAAAAAATTCAATATTTGCATCCCCAGCAAATTCTAAAAATTCATCTCTTGTTTCACTTGCATTTTCATTTAATCTCCTATAATCTTCATTTAAAACATTTATTTGAGAATGTATTACAGAGTCTGGCAAGTTTTGATTATCTGTATTATATACGATATGAAATACTACAGGGATATAGTATGTTTGATTCAAGTTTGCTGATCGATTTCTGGCAATATCATATATGTTTTGATATTGAGTGATAAAACCAGTATTGGGTGCTTTCTTTTGTATGAGTTTATCATAGCCGCAAAATTGTGACAATGCAATAGATTGAATCAGTATTAAGAATACAAGTATTTTTTTTTTCATTTTATATTTTTTTTGTGGAGATGCAGGGAATCGAACCCTGGTCCAAACAAGCAACAAAATAGGTTTCTACATGTTTAGTGTTATTTTATTTTCGAATAAATTCAGCTATAACACTAGCAAAATTTATCTTATCCTGTAAAATTTTAATTTAATATCCAGGAAATATTAAATCTAGTTCAACTTAATGATGCCCCTGATTTTAGGTGTTGAACAAACCTAAATTAGGGACAAAAGCTATTTAATTATATAATTAAGCAGCTAAAGCGTAGTTAGACTCGCCATTTAAAATTTTGCATACTTTTTTAACGAGTGAGTATAACAATACTCGACATGCTTACTATTTTATTTACCTTGCTGTCAAAGCCGGTCATCCCCATTAAATCAAAGAACAATTTTTATTATTTGTAAATTTACATACAATACTTTATATTTTTATAATTTTACATTCATAAATCAATTATATGAAGATAGGATTATTAAAAGAAGGAAAAGTACCTCCTGATAAAAGGGTTCCCTTTTCTCCCAATCAGTGTGCTAGTATTTTAAAATTATACCCTTCAATTTCTTTATATATTCAACCTAGCATAAATCGTTGTTTTTCTGATTTAGAGTATAAAAAAAATGGAGTTATTTTAACAGAAGATTTGTCTGTGTGTGATATTATAATGGGAGTTAAAGAAGTTCCAATTAATATGTTAATAGATGATAAAATATTTTTTTTCTTTTCTCATACAATTAAAAAACAACCGTATAATAAATTATTGTTACAGACTATTCTGAAAAAGAATATTCAATTAGTAGATTATGAGACTTTAATTACAGAAAATAATCAGCGCATTATTGGTTTTGGCAGATATGCGGGTATTGTAGGTTGTTATAATACATTTTTAGCTTATGGTAAAAAAACAAAAACATATGATTTGAACTTCCCTCAATTATTAAAAGATAAAAATGAATTAGAAAAAGAACTTTTAAAAATTTCTCTGCCACAGGATTTTAAAATTATTTTAACAGGTTCTGGTCGAGTATCTCATGGAGTCATTGAGATCTTAGATATGTTGGGTATTAAAAAGGTTGATAAACTTGATTTTTTAGATCAACAATATAATTATCCGGTGTATGTTCAATTAGATTCTTTAGATTATGTCGAAAGAATGGATAATAAAGTTGGTTCTAAGAATGATTTTTATGCCCATCCTTCAGATTATAGATCTATACTATATAAGTATACTGATTGTGCTGATATGTTAATTACAGGTCATTATTATGCTCGGGGTAATCCAATCTTATTGCACAAATCGGATATTGCTTCTAGTACATTCAAAGTTAAGGTTGTTGGTGATATTAGCTGTGACATTAATGGCCCTGTGGGATGTACGATACGCCCCTCGACAATAGAAAAACCTATTTATGGCTATAATCGATTAACGCAGTTAGAAGATAATTACCATAATAATGATGCTATTGTTGTTATGGCTGTTGATAATCTACCTTGTGCTTTACCTATGGATGCCTCTATTCATTTTGGTGAAGTCTTTATTAATAAAGTATTACCCGATTTAATTAGTGATCAAAATATCATTTCTAGGGGAACTATTACTCGTAATGGAGAATTAACTAGTCGCTTTAAGTACCTTGCTGACTATATTAAATAAGTTTTTTTAAGTCAGAAATTGCTTTTCTTGGATTATCTGNTTTAAATANNCTACTTCCAGCCACTAGTATGTCTGCGCCCTTTTCAATTAATTTTGTTGCATTTTTTTGATTTACNCCACCATCGACTTCGATTAAAAATTGACTTTGCGANGCGTCTTTTTTTTCTTTTAATNTCTTAATTTTTTGATAAGTNTTTTCAATAAAAGATTGTCCCCCAAAACCAGGGTTAACTGACATAACACAAATTAAATCAACATTATTTAAAACTTCCTCTATTGCATGAATCGGAGTATGCGGATTAATGGCAACCCCTGCTTGCATGTTTTCATTTTTGATGGTTTCAATTGTTCTATGTAAATGGTTGCATGCTTCAAAATGAATTGTCAAAATATTAGCTCCCGCGTCTTTAAATTCTTGAATATATCGATCTGGTTTTTCAATCATTAAGTGTACATCTAAAGGTTTTTGTGTATGCTTTTTAATTGCCTTCACAACGGGGATGCCAAATGATATATTTGGCACAAATAATCCATCCATTATATCTAAATGTAGCCAGTCTGCTTCACTATTATTGATCATATTAACCTCTGATTTTAAATTGCTGAAATCAGCCGCTAACATTGATGGGGCAATTAAATGAGGCATAAATTAACCAAGATAAGTTTTTAAAATTTTGCTTCTAGAGGTATGTTTTAGTCGTCGAATCCCTTTTTCTTTTATTTGTCTTACTCTTTCTCTAGTTAAGTCAAATTTTTCTCCAATTTCTTCTAATGTCATAGCATGTTTGCTCCCCAAGCCAAAATATAGTCTTATTACATCAGCTTCTCTTTCTGTTAAAGTTGTTAAAGATCTTTCAATTTCTGTTCTTAGTGAATCATTAATTAAACTGTCATCTGGATTTGGGCTTTCTCCACTCATGATTACATCATATAAATTGCTATCTTCTCCATCTACAAGAGGAGCATCCATAGAAATATGTCTTCCTGAATTCCGTTGTGATTCTCGCACATCATTGGCGCTAATTTCTAATACATTCGCAATTTCATCTGCAGAAGGTTCTCTTTCGTATTTTTGTTCAAGAGAAGCATATGTTTTATTGATTTTATTGATCGATCCAATTTTATTTAAAGGTAGTCTCACAATTCTTGACTGTTCTGCTAGTGCTTGCAGTATTGATTGTCTTATCCACCACACTGCATAAGAAATAAATTTAAACCCACGTGTTTCATCAAATCTTTTTGCAGCTTTTATTAAGCCTAAGTTGCCTTCATTGATGAGGTCAGGTAATGATAGGCCTTGATTTTGGTATTGTTTAGCCACTGACACTACAAAACGAAGATTAGCTTTTGTTAACTTCTCCAAGGCAATTGGATCACCCTTTTTTATCTTTTGAGCTAATTCTACTTCTTCATCTGCAGAGATTAAATCTACTTTTCCAATCTCTTGCAAATACTTATCTAATGAGGCGGTTTCTCTATTTGTAACCTGTTTTGTGATTTTTAACTGTCTCATATTATATAACTAATTTCGTTTATTCAGGTTTTGGTAATAACACTTTTCTAGATAGTTTCATTTTGCCACTTTTTGGGTCAATGCTTACAAGTTTAACTTGTACTGGGTCACCCTCTTTTAATACATCTTCTACTTTTTCTAATCGTTTCCATTCAATCTCAGATATATGTAAGAGGCCATCAGTGCCTTTTTTTATTTCTACAAACGCACCATAAGGTTGAATAGATTTCACAATACCATCATATATTTCTCCTACTTCTGGGATAAAGCATATGTCTTTTATGGTTTGTTGCGCGGCATCTATTCCTTCACTATTAGTTCCAAGTATTTCTACTATTCCCATATTATCTTCTTCATTAATAGTGATTGTTGTTTCTGTGTCAGCTTGCATTTTTTGAATAACCTTTCCGCCTGGCCCAATAATACCACCAATCATGTCTTTTGGTATTGTCATTGTAACCATTTTTGGTGAATGTGGTTTAGGTGTTTCTCTGGTAGTTGACATTGTTTTAAGCATTTCATCCAGTATGTGTAATCTCCCTTCTTTTGATTGGTTAAGTGCTTCTTCTAAAATATGATATGGCAGTCCTTTCACCTTCATGTCCATTTGACATGCTGTAATCCCTTTTGTAGTACCAGTTACTTTGAAGTCCATATCTCCCAAAAAGTCTTCGTCACCTAATATGTCCGAAAGAATAGCATACTTTGAATTGTCTTCATTTGTAATTAAACCCATCGCAATCCCAGAAACAGGCCGAATTATATCTACACCAGCATCCATTAGTGCAAGTGTTCCTGCACATACAGTCGCCATAGATGATGATCCATTAGATTCTAGTATCTCAGAAACGACTCTGATGGTGTAGGGATTACTTTCATTAATCATATCTTTCAATGCTCTTTGTGCTAAATTCCCATGTCCAATTTCTCTTCTGCTAACACTAAATTTCATACGAGCTTCACCTGTTGAAAACGGGGGAAAATTATAATGAAGATAGAATTTTTCAGCCCCTTGTTGTGTGACAGTATCTAGTCTATTCTCATCTAGAGAAGTGCCTAGTGTAACAGTAGTTAAAGATTGGGTCTCACCTCTAGTAAATACTGCCGAACCATGTGTTTTAGGCAGGTAGTCTACTTCACACCAAATTGGTCTAATTTCATTTGTTTTTCTTCCGTCTAATCTACTTTGTGTGTCAAGAATAAAATTTCGGATCGCCGTTTTTTGCGTATTATAAAACTCTTTTGATATATCTGCTTCTTTTTCTTCCAGTTCTTCTTCTGAAAAATTACTCAGTAATTCTAATTTTACTTCTTCAAGTAGATTTGTTCTTTCTTGTTTTGTGGTCTTTTGGCTAGCGATTTTATAAATTTTATCGTAGCATAGTTTGTTGACTTTGTCAGAAAATTCTGTTTTTTCTACTATCTCAACTTCTCTTTTCTCTATACTATTATGTTGATTTAAAAGCTCAATTTGCGAATTGCATTGCAATTTAATAGCTTCATGTCCAAATTTAATTGCCTCAATCATTTCCGCTTCTGAGATCTCTTTCATTTCACCTTCCACCATAATAACAGAGTCCATGGATGCACCTATCATTAAATCAATATCTGAATTTTCTAATTGTTCAGGGCTTGGATTAATGATAAAGTTATTATCAATTCTTCCTACACGAACTTCGGATATAGGTCCCGCAAATGGAATATCTGATAATGTCAAAGCAGTAGAAGCAGCAAGACCTATTAATGAATGTGGGTCTACATTTCTATCGTGCGACATTAGCTGAATCATTACTTGTGTTTCTGAATGATAGTTTTTCGGAAATAATGGTCTTAATACTCGATCTACTAATCTCATTCCTAAGATTTCTTGATCCGAAGGTCGTCCTTCTCTTTTCAAAAATCCACCAGGAAATCGTCCATCAGCTGCAAATTTTTCTCGATAATCGACACTTAAAGGTAAAAAATCAATCCCTTGTTTTTCGTTTTTATCTGAAACGACCGTAGCTAATAGCATTGTGTCTCCCATTCTAACAACACATGATCCATGTGCTTGTTTCGCTAATAATCCGGTTTCTATTATAATTTCTCTACTATCGTCTAGACAAATTTTTACTGTCTTTAATTCTGGTTTCATTATTTTGATTTCGTGTTTATATTATGTGTGTCGCGTTTTGGCTATTTTCTTAGCTTTAGCGATTTAATGATCTCTCTATATCTGTCTATGTCTCTATTTTTTAAATACTCTAACATTCGCCGCCTTTTCCCTACTAGTAATACCAACGACCGTTTCGTGTTATTGTCTTTTTTATTGTCTTTTAAGTATTTTGTGAGATGATTGATTCTTTCTGTGAAAATAGCAATTTGACTTTCAGACTTGCCTGTGTCTACCTCAGATTTCCCATATTTTTTAAAAAGTGTTTTCTTTTTCTTAGAGTCTAAATACATATATAATATTTTTATGAGGTGCAAATATAGTATTTATTTCATAAAAGAGTAGCGGTTTTATGAATAATAAACCATATTAATAAATTTCGAAATTTTATTTTTCAAATCTTTACGATGAACGATAAAGTCTAAAAACCCTTTTTCTAGAAGAAATTCGGATCTTTGAAACCCCTCTGGCAAATCTTTTCCAATTGTTTCTTTTACTACTCTAGGGCCAGCAAAACCAATTAATGCATTTGGTTCCCCAATGTTTATATCTCCTAGCATTGAGAAGGAAGCTGTTGCCCCTCCAAAAGTAGGGTCTGTTAATAGTGATATATATGGAATGCGTTCTTTACTTAGTAAACTTAATTGAGCAGAGGTTTTAGCTAATTGCATCAGAGAAAAAGCAGCCTCCATCATTCTAGCTCCCCCTGATTTTGAAATAATTAATAATGGGATTTTTTTCTTTATTGCTAATTTAATAATTCTGCATATTTTTTCTCCAACTGCTGAGCTGATTGATCCCCCAATAAATTCAAAATTCATTACCGCTACAGCCATCATTTTATTATTTATTTTTCCATATGCGGTGCTGATAGCCTCATTAAATGTTGTGTTTTGTTGAGCTTCAGTAAGTCTTTCGCTATATTTTTTAGTGTCTTTAAATGATAGTGGGTCCAATGACTTTAATTTTTGATTAATTTCAACATATTTATTGTCATCAAATAAAATAGAGAAATATTGTATGCTATTTATTCTTGAGTGATGGTCACAGTGTGCACAAACAGAGTAGTTTGTTTCATGCTCGTCTTTTGGTGTGATTTTTTTGCATTTAGGACACTTAAACCAAAGCCCCTCCGGCACATCTTTCTTTGACTTACTGTCCGTAAAAATACCTTGATCTTTTCTTTTAAACCATCCCATAATTTTAACCGTTAATTATAGTTTTCCAATAGATGCCAAGTGGTTCATTTTTGCTCTATTAATTAATTCATTTTGAGATTCCTCATCTGATTGATTCGCCCACTTTATTAGTGCCTCTTGCTGTAGAGCTCTTCCATATGAAAAAGTTAATTGCCAAGGTTTTTTATTGAAGTATAATCGATTTAAAGTATTTAATCTTTGAGCTGCTAAATCACTACTTTGTCCCCCAGATAAGAAAGCGATGCCAGGCACTTCTTCAGGAACATTATCTTTGAGACAAGTAAATGTCATTTCAGCAATCACCTTATCACTTGGATTTTCTGTAGAGTGTAGTCCCGGCAGAATCATGTTTGGTTTTAAAATCATACTTTCCAAATCAATCTTCAATAATTTTAATTGTTCAAAAACAATTTTTAAAGTTTGGCTTGTCACTTTATAACATTGTTCAATTCCGTGTTCTCCCTCCATTAAAACTTCAGGTTCAACGATTGGAACAATGTTGTTTTCTTGGCATAGAGAAGCATATCTAGCGAGAGCATGGGCATTAGCATAAATACAAGATTCAGACGGAATCTCTTTGTCAATTGTAATAACTGCTCGCCATTTTGCAAAATCAGCTCCTTTATTTTTATATGTAATTAATCTCTCTCTTAGGTCGTCTAATCCCTCTGTTATTTTCTCGTTTTTATGTTGTGCAAATGGTTTTGCTCCTGTGTCAACTTTTATCCCTGTTAAAACTCCTTTATCCTTTAAATAGCTAGGTATTGTTTTTGTAAGGCCTATAATATTTTGATGAAAAGTTTCATCAAATAATATTACACCACTTATATATTGTTCTAAATTTTTAGTTGTGAGTAGAGTACTTCGATATCTATTTCTACTAGAGGCATTGCTTTCTACTTTTACTGATTCAAATCTTTTTGTGCATGTTGGTGTACTCTCGTCTGCAGCTAATATCCCCTTTCCTTCAGAGACCATTTTTTTTGCAATTAACTTTAAATTTTTCATATGTGATCCAAATTTAAATTAAAATGGGTAACCAATTGCTAAATTATAGCGAAATTTTCCATTGAATGGATTTTTGACCCATTGTTCTCCTGTTGG
Organism: Flavobacteriales bacterium; assembly: GCA_002722215.1. Classification (GTDB taxonomy): domain Bacteria; phylum Bacteroidota; class Bacteroidia; order Flavobacteriales; family TMED113; genus SP256. Next base: position 23,565 of record PBKX01000014.1, read on the forward strand.
TTGACTAGGGTCTCTTAAAATACTAGCTATGTCTAGTCGAATTATGAAATAATCAAAATCTAATCGAAATCCAATTCCACCACCTAGAGCAATTTCTGGCACAAAACTATTTAATGAAAACAAGCTGCCTTCTAATTCATTTTCTTTGATTGACCAGATATTACCTCCATCAACAAAAATTGCTGAATTTAGTGCATAACTTTTTGTGTTAAATAACTTAAATCGATATTCAATATTAAATTCTAACTTTAAATCCCCTGTTGAATAATTAATTGAATCTGTTGATTGCGCAAAGGATCCTGGGCCTAGCTCAAACGCTTCCCAAGCTCTAATACTGTTGGCTCCACCCGCAAAAAATCTTTTTTCAATGGGTAAAGCTGTCGAATTGCCATATGGATAGCCGATTCCTAAAAAACTTCGCAATGCTAATGTATTATTTTTTGTTAACATTAAATATCGTCTAATGTCCATATCAAATTTGGCATATTGTGAAAAAATTCTATTGAATAAAATGTAAGTCTTGTCAGGGTTTTGATTTAATTGGCCCGTTTGACCTAGTAATTGAAATAAATTTCCGCTTGTTTCTAATTTAGCTTTAAAATATGTATGATTAGCAAGTTGATATAGTTTTTGATTATTAAAAGTAAAAATATAGTTAATTGAAGGAATAAATTTATTATCAAATTGCCCTCCTAGGTTAATAAAAGGATTTTGTGCTATTAAATCTTGAAGGCCTTGTTTTTTATCAATGTCAGAGTAACTTAATTCAATTATGTTTAGCTGATGTTGATTATAAAGCGAATTTTTCCAATTATATCCAAATCGTTGGGTGATGATTTCTCGATTAAAAGCGGGCTCTATTCTAGATGTCCAGGAGAATACAAAATTTGTATTCATCTGGAAGCTGTTTGCTAACCATTTATTAAAGTATCTAGGTACTATTAGTTTTGGTTTTCTAATGCCTAGGGATGCTGACCATTCTTCTATTTTAGAATCTTCAAATCCTGAAATTATTTGTTGTCCCAAAGAATATGAAACTTTTAAATTTAAATTCTCTGCACCGTTAAAAAGATTATTGTTGCCAAATTGTCCATATATGGAGAGCCCATAATCCTCTGTTCTTCCTTTTTTTATTTCCCCATCTATAGAATAATACATCTTTGTCGGATTCTGAAGATTGATTTTGCAATTCACCTCATTCTTTTTGCCACTTTCATGGAATGTGATTTTTATTTTTTTAAAGAATTGAAGATTTGATAAGTTTTGATAGGTTTTCTGAGTTTCTTTTTCAGAGTATTGGGTGTTATTTTTAATCTTAATTAATTCCGAAATTATATTTAATTTAAACCAAATATTATCTATATAGTTTAGCGAAAGTGTCCTCTCATGTTTTGAGTTAATAAAGTAATAGCCGTTATATAAAACAGTGTCTTTTAATCCATTTTCTGCTTGTTCTCCTATATTGATGAAAATTTTATTAATATTGAATTTTTGGTATGTAATCGAATCATCATTTAAATTCTCAAATTCAAATTTAATATCAATTAATTGTTCTTTACTACTATCAGCCTCAACATATATTAGATCTTTAGAAAATCTAAAGTATCCATTGTTTTTTAATAATTTGGTTATTCGTACTCGTTCATTGTTTAATGCTTCGGATGTAAATATATCTCCTTTTTCTATCTCAGATTTATTAATACTTTTTTTTATAATTTGATGAATGTCGGCATTTGAATCACTATTGTATTTAATATCATTTATTAAATATGATTGACCAGGTTGAACATGATATTCAACATGAGCTTTATGATTTTGATAATTAATATAGCTATTTACTTTTGCTTGAAAAAATCCATTATTCTCACAATATGTTTTAATTTGAACAACACTTTTATCAGTTAATTCTTGATCTAGAATAATTGGAGCCTCTCCAATTCGTCTTAAGTAATTATTGATCCAATTATCCTTATTAGGATTACTTAAATTATATACCCATACATGAAATGGTATCATTTGTAGTAGTTTTTTATTTGGTGTTTGTTTAATAATCGAAGAAATGTCTTGTTGAAAAATATTATTTATTGTTTTATGATTTTGTTTATTTATGATTACCTTATTTTTTGTTAGTAGATATTCATTAGCTGGGATATGTTTTACACTATAGCATGAAAACAATAGTATTGAGATTATAATTGGGATAATGCTTTTAATCAATTCAATTAATTTTTATTTTGTAACAAAATTATCTTTTTCATGATATCAAAACAAACAATAAAGTTTATCTCTTCGTTAAGACAGAATAAATATAGATTAAAATATCATTGTTTTATTGCTGAGGGGGAACATGTTGTGTCGGAATTGATTAACTCTGATTTTAAAATTCATTCAATTTTTTCCACGAATGAATGGAATCAAAAAAAAGTCACAGACAATATTTCAAGAATAACAAAAAGTGAATTAGCAAGAATTAGTGCTCTCAAAAATCCATCAGATTTATTAGCTGTTGTGCACAAACCTTCTCAAGAGATTGATTTTAGTAATCTTCTTAAGGAGAAAACAATTGTTTTTTTAGATTCAGTATCAGATCCTGGTAATATGGGTTCGATTATTCGAACAGCAGATTGGTTCGGTATTAAGTGTATTTATTTATCTGAAAATTGTGTTGACATATTCAATCCAAAAGTAGTTCAAGCAACAATGGGATCTTTAGCTAGAGTAAAGATCTTGACAGGGCCACTGATAGAGGCATTAGATAAAGTTAGGCAGGATCGTATTCCTTGTTATGGTGCTTCTTTATCAGGGCATAATTTATATAAATTAAAGAAGCCTAAGAAATGTGCTATTGTTTTTGGTAATGAGTCGCATGGTATTAGTCATGACATACAAGCAATATTAGATAAAGAAATATTGATACCTTCTAAAAATAAATATATAGATTCTTTAAATGTTGCTGTTTCATTTGGAATAATTTTATCTGAATTTAGATAAGATATTTTTTTTAATTAAATTAGCTTTACTTAATCTTAATTTCAATCGATAATGAAACATATTATAGTAGCAGTATTAGCTTGTTTTTTATTTTTTCCTATGACGGCTAATATTGGAGATCCTAATTTGAATAACTCTGTTCATGTCTTGTTGCACGATAATTCTGTAGACCCAGGACATAATCAATTTAGAAAAGGTAATCTTGGAAAAGATAGATATCCTCTTGAAATGTATCTAGGTTCTCATCCTTCTTTTGCTTTAAAGTTAAATGTTTATGGCTCTAAGAATGGTAGTTTAACTGAAAGTGCATATCTAATGGCTGGGATGGATCTTGATGATCAGGATATTTATGCTAAAATTGGATTCACATTAAATCCGGGAAAATATAATAAAAATAGAGCCATCTTTCCTTCTAAAGATTTTCCTTGGATGAGAGCATGGAGATATGTTATGACACGCAAAGCAATAGAAATTGGATATAAGGCACATTTTCTAGACGGAGAAGATGTTGTGTCTGATGAAGATAATGGTGTTGCGTTGGGTTATTCTCAGTTCACCACTAAAAATTATGGAGGATTAACTTTAAACTACACTGTCATTCTTGATGCTTTTGCTGAAAAAATAGTAGGGAAGCATATGTGGTGGTTTTTTGATATGCGTACTGCTAGGCGTATTAGAGTAAAAATAGATGCAGGTGTATTTTTTAATTTAGATAAATTTAAACAGCCTCGACCAGGATTTTTTTCGCTTTCCACTGATATGCAAACAGATAGTGAAGGTGATCTCATGCTAGAAGAAAATCCTAATGTGATAGATGAAATCGAATTTAATGATGATGGTTCATACAATTCCAATTTTGGATATGGAAAAGATATGCCAATTTTTCCTTTTGTTACACCATTTATTAATATGTCTATTGGATTTTCTTTATTTTAAGTATTAACCTATTCAAAGGTTAATGAGATTAAAATACTTCTAGTGGATAGGCTATTTACTAAATTATTATATGTATTATTTTGATTGATTAACATATTCTTTAGTCCATGTGAGTATTTGATTTCAGGTGCGAATTTAAAAAATGCAAAGTACATGTCAACACCAAATCCAATTTCGAAAGCATAATTTGTTTTATAAAATTCTAAACTTTGAGTTTGACTTAATTGTTCACTCGCAGTCATATCTAGCATAAAGTTTCCTCCTATTAATAAATATGCTCTACCATTATTTACTCTATCAGATCTGTATTTGATATATACAGGTATCTCAAAATTAGAGATGCCTGTGTTTTCTGGATATGTGTTTTCTATATTATTTTTAACAAAATATAATTTTTGATCTGTGAAATTAAATGAGGGGGTTATTCTCAGATTACTATTCTTACTAATCCGTAAATCCATGATAATACCAACATTAAAACCAGGCTCATATTTAGATAGAATTTGATCATATATAACATTCGAATTATTTTGATGTATAAAAGCTTCGCCATATTTTATCTGAAATTTATTATTACTAATTCCAATTGTAAATCCAAAATGATATGGGCTGTTATCATATATTGGATTGTTAAGTGGTAATTCTTTTTGAGAGAATGCCTTTTGAAAGCAAATAATAAAAGATATAATTAATATAAGATGAATTTTCATGTTTAGTGTAATTTATCTAAACTTTTGTTTATTAATCTACAAGCCCTCATTAGCTCTTGATTAGATGCTGCATATGAAATTCGTATATGATTATTTGCTCCAAATGCAGTTCCGGACACAGTAGAAACACCAGCATCTTCTAATAGGAACATGGATAAATCATCTGAAGAATTAATATGTGTTTCTTGGAATTTTTTTCCTATATATTTAGATACATCTGGAAAGATATAAAATGCACCTTCTGGTTTATTGATATCAAGATCTTTTATTTTTGACAATAAAGTAATCATTAAATCTCTTCTCTCTTGAAATGTTTTTCGCATTTTATGTGTACATATAGGGTCTTTTAATAATGCTGTAATAGCCGCTCTTTGTGTTATTGAACAAGTGGCTGAAGTGATTTGCCCTTGCATTTTTATACAAGCTTGTGCGATTTTTTTTGGCGCACCTAAGTAACCAAATCGCCAGCCTGTCATAGCATATCCTTTAGATAGTCCATTCACGGTTACCACTTGGTTTTTTAATTCATGAATCCGTCCAATACTAAAATGATTTTTAGTGAAATTAATATGTTCATATATTTCATCAGAGATAATAATGAGATGTTTGTGTTTTTGAAATACTTCTCCCAATGCCATTAATTCTTTTTTGCTATATACTGATCCAGTTGGATTACATGGTGAGCTGAATAGGAAAACTTTACTTTTTTTTGTAATTATACTTTCTAAATCCTCGGGTTTAATTTTAAAATTATTATCTATTTTTGTGTTTACGAATCTACATTTTCCACCAGATAATTGAACCATTTGCGCATAGCTTACCCAGTATGGTGCTGGAAGGATTACTTCATCGCCGTCATTGAGTAATACCATGAGTGTTTGTGCAATACTTTGTTTTGCACCAGTAGAGCAGACAATTTCATTAGGATGATATACTAGTTTATTATCTCTTTTAAACTTCATGGATATTATTTCTAAAAGATCTTTGTATCCAGGAACAGGAGTATATTTTGAAAAATTATCATCAATCGCTTTTTTTGCAGCCTTTTTAATAAAATTTGGTGTATTAAAATCAGGCTCTCCTAAGCTCAAGTTTATGATTTTTTTTCCTTGATCCTGTAATGCTCTACTTTTTCTTGCCATGGCAAGCGTAGCAGATTCTTCAAGAGCTTCAATTCTTTTTGACAGTAGTGCCATGTCGGACTATTTAAATTATAACCATGAAATTAACTTTTTTAAACTTAAAAATAACGATATTAGTTGCTGAATTATTTTATATGGATTTTTTTCTTGATAATATACTTTATATTGCTCTTACCTTGACAGTGTTTACATTAGTTTATTTCTTTCTTAAAAAGAAAAAAACTAACTCTGGTTTTCAAAATTTATCAAACAATGATATTGAAATTAAATTGAGAGCATATGAAAGATTAATATTATTCTTAGAAAGAATAGAGCCTATGAGCATGGTTAATAGATTAGAATTGCATAAATCATCTAAGGAGGCAGTCTCATCTTTATTAATTAAAAATATTGTGCTTGAGTATGAGTATAATATTTCCCAACAAATATATGTGTCAGATGAATTGTGGAGGAGCTTGGAATTAATTAAAAATAAAATGATTAATAGTGTTGCCTCTTGCACTAAAGCTCTTGATCAAACAGCTACCACGGATGATTTAATACAAGCATTATTAGCTCAATCCAAAAAAAACATCGTTATTATTAATTATGCTAAAAAGATATTAAAAGAGGAGGTGAGATATATTTCAAATATTAGATAGTATTTTATCTATTTTAATAATTTGGGGAGTAAGTAGTTCATTATTATTGTTAATTATATAATCTACACGTTTTAGTAGCTTAGTATCATTTATTTGGTTTCTGATAATCTTTTCCACTTCTTCTTTAGTTCGATTATCTCTATCACATACTCTTTTCATTCTGATGTCTAAAGGCGCTCTTACTAATATGATTTTATTTACTTTTTTATAACTGTTAGATTCAAATAATATAGCAGATTCTTTTATAATATACTTTTTTTTTGTCTTCTGGGCTAATTGTTCAAATTGATTTATAACATGGGGGTGTATAATTTCATTTAATGTTTGGATTTTATCTTTATCTGAAAAGACAATTGATGCTAATTTTCTTGTGTTAATTTTCTTATTATCTATAATTGTATCTCCAAACTCTTGAACAACTTGATTTATAATATTTGTATTATGTTGTAATAATTGTTTACCAAAATCATCAGAATTAAATACGGGTACTCCTAATTTTTTAAAAACTTCAGAAACAGTAGTTTTTCCTGATCCAATGCCACCAGTGAGTCCTATTTTTAAAGCAGGAGTTACAATTTTACTCAATATTGGTTTATTTATTTTGTGTGGGTATGTTGAGTGACTTTTCTCTGGAAATGGAATTTTTTTCAATACTAATTTTTATATTATCACTAATCTCTACAATAACTTTTTTTTCTTGCACTCCTGTTATTTTTCCATAAATTCCACCAGCGGTAATTATTTTATCTCCTTTTTTTAATTCTTCTTGAAATTTTTGTTCTGCACGTTGTCGATTAACTTGTGGCCTAATCATAAAGAAATAAAACACCACCATAATTAATAAAAACGGCAAAAAACTCATAAACCCACCACTGCTTGGTGAAGTCGTTTGTAAAAAAATATATAGTATTTCCATAATTATTCAACTACCTCAATTTGTCCGGTGACCCTTAGTTTTGTAGTAGGCGGTGTGGTATTAGCAGTCAATGTGACTGTTTTATTTTGAGATCCTTTTTTTCCTTTCGAATTGAATTTCACATTAATTTCTCCTGTAGCTCCAGGAGCGATTGGTTCTTTTGGCCATTTTGGAACTGTACAGCCACAACTACCTTTGGCATTTGAAATAATCATAGGTTCATTTCCAGTATTTTTAAATTTAAAACTGAATTCTGGGGAGTCACCTTGTTGTATAGTGCCGAAATCCCAAACAGTGCCCCCATCATTGATAAAATCAAACTGGGCTCCACCAGCATTGTCTATAATCTGAGCATTAATAGTGTTTTTTGATTCTTGCGTATTTGTTTTTGGAGCGACTTTTTCTAGATTAGTATTTTGAGTATTATTGATTTTATCAGTAGCATTGTTACAGCTAATTAGTATAACTATAATAGCTGTTAATGTAATTAGTTTTTGCAAAAATATTTGATTTTTCATATCTATTATTTGTTTGAGTTAATTATTTAGTAAATAATTTAATTTTTTTCAAAAATAAATAAATCTTGTCATTCATTGATATTTTTTGGCAAAATATCTTTCATGAAAACATCTAGTAGACCATTAATAAACTCTTTGCTTTTTGGTGTGCTGTATTGTTTTGATATTTCAATATATTCATCAAGACTGACTTTGTTTGGTATTTTTTCTTCTATGTGTCTCATTTCAGCTAAGGCCATTTTCATTAGGATTAAGTCAATGGTTGCAATCCTCTCTTCATCCCAATTGATCACTAATTCATAGATTAGTTTACTTATTTCTTTTTCTTTTTCAATGGTTTGCTTTAATAGTGATTCTCCAAATAATTGATCTTCTTTTTTTCTAAATAATGCAATACTATTTATTTCTTCATTTTTATTAATTTTTTCCATCAGAAAATTATATGCAATTAATATGTCATCATTCCAATATATTGAATACTCTTCTATGAAATCATGAATTTGCTCATTTCCAATAACATATTTTTTTAAAATGTGAAAAATAATTTTTTTCTCATCTTCTTGAGATATTTGGGGTTTTTTCATATATCCAATATATGTATTGGATTTTTGAATTTGAGTAAAGATTTTTTTTGCGATCACTTTTATTTTGTCTTCTCTAATATGGTTATTCTTTATTTTTTTTCCTTTCAATTGTTTTAGAATATAATTTTGAACAAATCTTTGATTAGGGATTATATTCTCGTTGTTTCGTATTATTTTTTTTCTTTTCAATTCGAGTTTAGTAATAGCTGTCTCTTTTATTGACGTTAATAAATCAATTATAAAAAAATAAATATTTAAGTAGCTTGTCAGATTTTTTTTATACTCTTTCAGAGTATCAAGCTTAGTATCTTGATTTTTTTGTGAGCGAGCATATAGTGTCTGAAAGACTTTTATTCTGATGTGTCTTCGGGGTAGCATTTAAACACTATCTTTTTTAAATACTTTGTCCTTAGCAATTTTTAGTGCAGCTTTTTGTGTAGATATACTATCTTTTTTAGACTTTTTCAATATTTCTATTGTTGTGTCGAATATATTTTCAGCTTTTCGCATTACTTGGTCATGTGAAAATCCTTTTAATTCCGAATACACATTAATTAGACCACCGGCATTAATAAGAAAATCAGGTGCATATATTATGTTGTGTTTAGATAAGAGGTCATCATGAATATATTCTTTTGCTAACTGGTTATTTGCTGCACCCGCAACAATAGCACATTTTAATTTTGGTATTGTTTGCTCATTTAATGTTCCGCCAAGGGCGCATGGTGCATAAATATCAACTTCTGAAGAAAAAATATCCTTTTTAATAATGCTGACATTATATTTTTGACTAATTTTTTGAACTTTCTCTTCATTAACATCATTGATATATATGTCCGCCTCTTCTTTTATTAGTAATTCGATTAAGTTCCTGCCAACATTTCCCACTCCTTGAATTAGTATTTTTTTATTTTTCAAATTTTCATTCCCCCATTTATAATATGCACTTCCTTTCATTCCCATTAATACTCCATATGCAGTGATAACTGATGGGTCTCCACTTCCACCTAATTCAATTGGTTTGCCGACAACATGATTAGTCTCTTCATAAATAAACTTCATATCATCAGTCGTCATGCCTACATCTTCCGCAGTAATATATTTTCCATTTTGAGATTCTACAAATTGTCCAAATGCCTTCATCATTTCTTTCGTTTTATTATTAGAATTTCCAATAATAACAGCTTTGCCCCCTCCTAAATTTAAGTTTGTTATAGCAGCCTTGTAGGTCATGCCCCTCGATAATCTTAACACATCCTTTGTTGCTTCACTAATATTATTATATTCCCACATTCTTGTCCCCCCAAGTGCTGGTCCTAAATTTGTATTATGAATTGCAATAATGGCTTCTAGCTGAGTTGCTTTGTCTGAGCAAAAAATCACCTTTTCATGATTTTTCTCATTCATATATTTAAGTACATCTTGATCTATCCCAGGAACTTCTCTAATGTCACATATTTTCATAATAAGCGTGATTTGTTGTGCAACATTATTATTTTAAATAATGAGCAGGACAAAAGTAATGTTTTTATTTAATAAATTGAAAAATATTTTTTTGTATGGAAAGTTTATTGTACTTAAATAAATACTTGCTTAAGTATCGTGTTAAAATGTGGAGGGGATTATTGTTTATTATCGTTGCTAATATATCAGCGTTATTTCCTGCTCATTTAATCGGCAAATCTTTTGATTTAATTACTGTTGAGATTAATAATGCTAAGTCAGGTGGGCTTGTAGATTATGACGCTTTATATTCTTTATTGGCTATGTATGCATTTTTATTGCTTTTTTTTGCATTACTGAGAGGAGTATTTATGTTTTATATGCGTCAAAATATTATTGTAGCATCTCGTCACATTGAATATGATTTAAAAAATAAGATTTATAGTCATTATCAACATCTATCTTCTAATTTTTATAAAATGCATGATGCTGGAGATTTAATTAATAGGATTACGGAAGATGTAAGCAAAGTTCGGATGTATTTAGGTCCAGCTTTAATGTATAGNTTAAACCTCATTACATTAATTGTACTTATTCTATATAGGATGTTTACAGTCAGTCCAGAATTAACATTAATTGTCTTNAGTCCACTCCCNGTACTATCNTTTTTAATTTACAAAGTCAGTCATCGTATCAATGCACAAAGTAGTTTAGTCCAAAAACAATTATCTACTCTGACCAATAGTGTTCAAGAAATTATTTCATCGATTCGCTTAATTAAATCTTTTGTTCGTGAAAAGATAATTAGAAAGCATTTTAATGATATTTCAGAGAAGTATATGATTGAGAGTATTCAATTATCAAAAATAAATTCTATTTTTTTTCCCTTAATATTACTTTTAGTCGGTGCTAGTATTATCCTGACTGTTTATGTTGGTGGTTTATTAGTTGTTGATCAACTAATCACAGTTGGTCAAGTTGCAGAATTTATAATTTATGTAAATATGTTGACTTGGCCAGTAACCTCTATTGGGTGGGTTACAGAAGTTATTCAAAGGGCGGCTGCATCACAATCTAGAATTAATGAATTTCTAAATACTACTGATTATACGCCTTTTCATGAAAGTTCTAAAATGAAATTTTCAAATTTCAAATTTATAAAATCTATATCTTTTCTAGATGTGTCATTTAAATATAATGATTCTGCTATTTTTGCTTTAAAGTCGCTAGATTTTCAACTTAAATTCAATGCTCAAAATATAGCTTTTGTTGGTCATGTGGGCTCTGGAAAAACGACGGTGCTACAACTTTTAACTGGTTTGTTGTTGCCATCTTCCGGTAAGATGTTATTTGATAATTTATCATTCAAAGATTTTCGTTTTGATTTATTTAGACATCATATTTCCTATGTACATCAAGATGTTTTTTTGTTTTCAGATTCTATTAGGAATAATATTCTATTTGGTGTTGAAAATATTCGAGAGGATGAGTTATTAAATGTGTCAGAAAAAATGTGCATATTGGCAGAGATTAAGTCTTTTAAAGATGGTTTTGATACACAAGTCGGTGAGGGAGGCATTATGCTTTCGGGAGGTCAAAAGCAACGTATAGCACTTGCACGTGCAATTATCAGAAAGCCAAAATTTCTAATACTAGATGACGCGTTATCTAATGTTGATTCTGATACGGAGTGTAAAATCATTAATTATATTAAGTCAGAGCTGAAGAATACAACGATTGTGTTAACCTCAAATCGGTTATCAGTTTTATCATCATGTGATCAGATTTTTGTTTTAAACTCAGGAAATTTAGTGCAGCAAGGGAGCCATGAAGACTTAATGAAAATAGAGGGAGAGTATAGAAAATTATTTTTTAATCAAATGCTTCTACAATAAATCTTTGAATCTAAATATATTTTTATAGATTTGCTCAATAACTAATAATTTGAGATAAAAATGGAAGGAAAAGAAAATTATGAAAGAGAAGAGATTTTTTCAAAATCTGTTCGAGCAGGTAGAAGAACATATTTTTTTGATGTTAGATCTACTAGGGCGGAAGATTATTATATGACTATTACTGAAAGTAAAAAATTTAGTAACGACGATGGTTCTGCTCATTATAAGAAGCATAAAATTTATCTATATAAAGAGGATTTTGATCAATTCGCTGAGGCTTTTAAAGAAGTTTCGGATTTTATTTTTGATAAAAAGGGACGTGATGTAATTACTAATAATGAATCAACTGAAGATTCAAAAGATCCTGAAAGTTTTTCAGATATTAAATTTGAAGATATTTAGTTTTTGATTATTTGTGTCTTAAGTATTTAAAAAAGCGGGAACCCCCGCTTTTTGTTTTTTGCCAAAAAAAAAAGGCAAGCTACTTACATCACACCGCTACAACCACCTTATCCTTGCTGTCTTCCGACCCTGGGGAGGTTCGGTAGGAGCTGGTTGTGTAAGACTTGCCCATAGCAAAAGTAATGTTATTTTAGCATTCTTTCATACTTTCAATGATAAATTTATTATGAATAAAACAATGAAAAATTATTCTTGTTTTCAAGGCCTGAATCTTGGTTTATTACTTATTTTAGTAACAACTTGTTGTTATTTATATGATTCAGCGATGATTTTACCTCAGCTGAATATTTATTCTTGTAGTTTTATTTTATTGCTATTAACTTATCCTGTGTTTATATTAAATAGGTTTAAGTTCTGCATTCAACATCGTACGTTTAAAAATTATTTTTCAATTACTTTTTTAGTGATGCTAATAGCCTTATTGTTAACAACTATATATTTGTATTTTCTGTATAATTATCTAGATAATACATTAATGTCTGAATATATTGATTATCAATATAATAAATGTGTGTTGAGCTCTACTTGTAATATGTCTTTTCAATTGTTTTCAGATTATTATAAAAATACACATTTCTCGATTTTCGGGCAATTTCAGTCATATCTATTTAGCTTAATCCCTTGCACACTATACTCAGCAATTATATCTTTGTTAATGAAAACTATTAAGTAGCTATGCACTTATCAATTATTATTCCTTTATTTAACGAGTCAGAATCTTTAAAGATTCTTGCTGATGAAATTCATTCTGTTTTAAATGATTTGAATTATGTCTATGAAATTATTTTCATTGATGATGGTAGCACGGATAATTCTTGGGATATTATCCGTTCTCTGACTTCAGAGACTAATATAAAAGCAATACGATTAAAAAAAAATATAGGCAAGTCAACTGCCTTAGATTTGGGATTTTTACATGCAAATGGTAAAGTAGTTATTACGATGGATGCAGATTTACAAGATGACCCTCATGAAATTCCAGCATTGTATAATATGATTATCAATGATGGTTATGATTTAGTTTCTGGCTGGAAAAAAAATCGATTAGATCCAATCTCAAAAACAATTCCAACAAAACTTTATAATTGGGCTACTAGGATGATGTCGGGAATATCTCTCCATGATTTTAATTGTGGTTTGAAAGCGTATTCTTTAGATGTGGTAAAAGCAATTAAATTATCTGGAGAAATGCATAGATATATACCTCTTTTAGCAAAACATGCAGGGTATGATAAAATTGGCGAAAAAATAATCCATCATAGAAAAAGAACTTATGGTGAAACAAAATATGGTGGTTGGAATCGTTTTTCTAATGGCCTTCTGGATTTAATTTCGATTTCTTTTTTACATAAATTTGGCAAGGCTCCAATGCATTTGTTTGGATTTTTAGGCATCGTATGCTTTCTAATAGGTTTTGTTATTGCCGCATATTTAACATATACTAAAATTATATTATTACAGTTTAATATGACAGATCGACCTTTGTTTTATCTTGGTATGTTGTGTATGATTATAGGTACTCAACTATTTTTATCAGGGTTTTTAGGAGAATTAATTATCAGGAATAAACCTGCTAATCATGTTGATAAAATTAGTCAAAAAATAGGATTTTAATGTAGTGAAAAAAATTATTATAGGCCCTACTTATCCTCTCAGAGGAGGTATTTCACAGAGCAATTATGCGCTTCAAAGTTATTTTGAAGGCCAAGGTGAAGATGTGGCTATTGTTTCATATAGTTTACAGTATCCAAAATGGCTTTTTCCGGGTAAAAAACAAACAGTAAATGGTTTAGAAAGGAATGTAAAGAATACCTTTAATTTAATTAATACATTAAATCCTTTTTCTTGGGTAAAAGTAGCGCAGTGGATTTCTACTAAAAAACCGAGTTATGTCATAGTCCGATATTGGCATCCTTATTTTGCTATTTGTTTAAGTTTGATATTGGCTTTAATTCGGAAAAAATCAATATTTATTATTGCTTGGATTGATAATGTGCATCCACACGAATCTGTTCCTTTTCAGGATATTTTAACTAGGCTCTTCTTGCGTAATTGTGACGCATTTGTTGTAATGTCAAAATCTGTCCAAAAAGATTTAATAGATTGTCACAATATTAGTAATAAGAAGATTGTAGTTTCTCCACATCCTATTTACAATGTTTTTGGTCGGTCAATTAATAAAAATGTTGCAAAAAAAAATCTTGGTATATCAAATCTTTCGATTAAAAATAATGATAAGTATATTTTATTTTTTGGATTGGTAAGAAAATATAAAGGATTAAATCTTTTATTAGAAGTCATGGCGTCAGAAATAATCCGAAAAATGAATATAAAATTAATTATAGCAGGTGAGTTTTATGATAATAAAGAAAATTACATGAAAAAAATTGATTCATTAGGGATTGGGGATCACATTATTATACATGATCATTATATTGGAAATGATGATGTGGTAAATTATTTTTGTGCTTCAGACATTGTAGTTCAACCATATATTACTGCTACTCAAAGTGGTGTCTCGATGGTTGCTTATAATTTTAACAAACCCATGATTTTAACTGACGTAGGTGGATTGTCAGAGTACCTTGTTCATAAAAAAAACGGATATTTAGTAAACCCTAATGTAGAAGATATTGTTTTGGCTTTGGAGGATTATTATGTCAATGATAGAGAGAAGATATTTAGTGATTTCATGATCGCTCAAAGAAATGATTATAGTTGGGGTAAATTAGCTAGAACATTTAATGAACTATATAAAACATCAAAATATGCATAAACTAACACTTTTGATTTTTTTAATTTATAGTTTTTCAACTGCACAAAATGAATTTAATGCGCAAGGGAAAAGATCTGGCACTTGGTTTGGGTATCATGATAATGGAGGTGTTAAGTATAGCGGAGAATTTATTGATGGTAAAGAGACTGGAATTTTCAAGTATTATGATTATAATGGGAATTTGGTTATCCAATTGGAATATGTTGAAAATGGTGTTCGTAGTCAAGCGACTCTGTATTATTCTAATGGCGCTTTAAAGTCTAAAGGTGAATATCTTAATAAGGAAAAACACGGTTCTTGGCTCTATTATAATCTTGAAGGGAATATTGTTGGAAAAGAAAATTTTTCAAATGGTTTACTGAACGGAGAGTGTCAATTTTTTTATGAAAGTGGTGTGCTCGCAGAAAAATATAATTATTTCAATAACTTGAGAGAAGGTGTTTCTGAAATTTATTATCAATCTGGATACCTTAACATGAGAGGTCAATATCATTTAGATGAACTAGAAGGAGACGTAGAATTTTATTATGATAAAATTAATCAATTAGAGTCAGTAGGAAAATATAAAATGGGGCTTAAAGATTCAATTTGGATTTTCTTTGATAAAATGGGTGATACATTGGATGTATATGACTATAGGCGAGATTAATTTTTAATGAAAGAATAATTAAATTTGTAATATAATATGATAAAATTTTTTTTCCCGTTTTTTATTATTTTTTCATTTTGCTCTTCGCAGTCTAGTAATTGGTGGATTTTCTTTAATGATAAATCTTGTAGTAAGGATATTAAACTTTCTAATGAATCTATTAATAGAAGATTAATGCAGAATATCCAATTTGATTATCATGATCTGCCTGTTTGTGATGAATATATTACTATTTTAAAAAAACATGATTTAAAGATTCGTCACCAATCTAGGTGGTTGAATGCGGTTTCAATTAGTCTTGATTCACCTGATTTACTTGAGGATTTGTGGGATTATGATTTTGTAAAATATGTTCGGCCAGTAGCTAAAATGATTAAGAATCAGGGCCCTATTTTGTATGCTAGGGACATAGATTTATATAATACTGATCATGAAATCAATGCTTTTCCATATGGTATTTCGTTTAATCAAATAGATATGTTAGGAGGGGTTGCTTTGCACGATGTGGGATTTTTAGGTAGTGGAATTAATATTGCTGTTTTTGATGCTGGTTTTACAGGAGTTGAGTCATTGCCTATCTTTGAGAATGTATGGAATAATAATCAAATAATTGATATGTATGATTTTGTCGATAATGATGATAATGTGTTCAATGGTAGTGTGCATGGAACTATGGTTTTGTCAACCATGGCCGGTTATATGTTAGATAGTTTAGTTGGATCAGCTATAGAGTCAAATTATATATTATTGAGAACCGAAGATTCTAATTCGGAAACTTTAGTTGAAGAAGATAATTGGGCAGCAGCGGCAGAATATGCTGATTCAGTTGGTGCACATATTATTAATTCTTCATTAGGATATACGATTTTATATGATGACACATTAAATAGTCATTCATATACTGATATGGATGGTAATTCTACTATTATTACTGTCGCAGCAGATTTAGCTGCTTCGAGAGGTATCTTAGTTGTTAATAGTGCTGGGAATAGTGGTAATAGTGATTGGTATTATATAGGTGCGCCAGCAGATGGTGATAGTGTGTTGTCTGTTGGTGCTGTTAATAGTTTAGGGCAGGTAGCTGACTTTAGCTCTAGAGGACCTACTTATGATGGTCGAATAAAACCGAATATTTGCGCACAAGGAGTTAATACTGTTGTTGCCGATTTAGATTCTACAATTAGATATGGTAATGGCACTTCTTTTTCAGCTCCAATCA
The DNA here is from genome assembly GCA_002722215.1 of Flavobacteriales bacterium. GTDB lineage: Bacteria > Bacteroidota > Bacteroidia > Flavobacteriales > TMED113 > SP256. The sequence goes on from PBKX01000014.1 coordinate 40,447, forward strand.
TTTCAGGTTTATCAGCATGTTTATGGGAGGCACTTTCTTATAATAATCTTGATGTAAATAATATGATGCTTTTTTCTGCTATTCAAGAATCTGCTCATTTATTTAATGCTCCAAATGATTCTTTAGGTTATGGTATACCAGATTTCTATCAAGCCTATTTAAATAGTTTAGTATTGCCAACTCAAGATATTGATTTCAAATTTTATCCAAATCCATTTCAAGATAATTTAGTGATTTATAATGGAGAAAATACATCGTTTTATATCGATGTGTTTGATCTTGTGGGTTTTCCTGTTTATTCTCGAAAAATATCTGCCGAGTATAATAATATTATGTTATCTGATCTCAATTCAGGTCTATATTTATTGAAAATCCGAGAACTGGGACAAGTATATTCCATGATTAAACTGTAGCTATGAAAAATAGAATTTTAGATTTATTTAGTATTAAATATCCTATTGTCCAGGCTGGTATGGTTTGGTGTAGTGGTTGGCGTTTAGCTGCTGCTGTGAGTAATTCAGGTGGCTTGGGTGTCATTGGTGCTGGATCTATGAGTCCAGATCTTTTAAAGGAACATGTTCAGAAATGTCGTTCCAATACTCACAATAATTTTGCAGTTAATATTCCTCTTTTCTCAAAATACACATCTACTCATATTGATATTATCATTAAAGAGAATGTTCCTATAGCTTTTACATCTGCAGGTAATCCAGAAATTTGGACTAAAAAATTACAATCTCATGGTATAATTGTTGTACATGTGATTTCAAACTTAAAGTTTGCGTTAAAAGCTGTTAATGCAGGTGTAGATGCATTGGTTTGTGAAGGGTTCGAGGCTGGCGGGCATAATGGAAGAGATGAAACAACCACCTTCTGTTTAGTCCCATTAATTAAAAAACATGTTACGATTCCAATGATTGCTGCTGGTGGTATTTCTTGTGGCAAATCAATGTTAGCAGCAATCGTTTTAGGTGCGGATGCTGTTCAAATTGGATCGCGATTTGTTGTGTCGGATGAGAGTTCGGCGCATATTAATTTTAAAAATCAAATTCTTGCGTCAAAAGAAGGTGATACTATTTTAACCTTAAAAGAATTAACGCCTGTTCGTATGTTAAAGAATAATTTTTACAATAAAATAGAATATGCATATTCAATCAAAGCCAATTCAGATATGTTGAAAGAAATATTAGGTAAAGGGCGTGCTAAAAAAGGAATGTTTTTAGGTGATTTAGATGATGGAGAATTAGAAATTGGGCAAGTAGCATGTTTGTTAGAGTCGATTCAGCCAGCATCTTTGATTATTCAAGAAATTATTAACGAATTTAATTTTGAAAAAAATAGGTTGATAAAATTATAGTGGTTTTAAATCTTATTTTTTCTACTATTTTTATTAAATTTGCACTCATTTTTTATGATGTGTTTCAATGGATTTTGATAATAATTTACAGCAAGGATTTACATTTGATGATGTGTTGTTAGTGCCTGCATACTCTGATGTGTTGCCTGGAGATGTGTCTACTAGCACGGCTTTTTCTAGAAATATTAATATTAGTATTCCAATTATATCGGCTGCTATGGACACTGTTTCTGAATCTCAAATGGCCATTGCTTTAGCTAGGGAGGGTGGAATCTCAGTTATTCATAAAAACATGAGTATAGAAGATCAAGCAAAGCAAATAAGCATTGTTAAAAGATCGGAAAGTGGTATTATTCTTGATCCAGTGACATTAACTGAAAAGGCAACTGCTCTAGATGCAAAAAATGTAATGGCAGACAATAATATTGGCGGGATTCCAATTGTCGATAGTGAAAAAAAATTAATTGGTATTGTAACAAGTCGAGATTTAAGGTTTGAAAAAAAATTAGATCAAAAGATTACTCAAGTTATGACCTCAGAAGGTTTAATTACTACTGATAAATCCACATCCTTAGAAGCGGCAGAAAGCATATTGCAAAAAAATCGAATTGAAAAATTGCCGGTTGTAAGCCCTGCTAATAAATTGATTGGCTTAATTACTTATCGAGATATAATGAAAGTCAAAGAACAACCAAAGGCTTGTAAAGATGCTTTAGGTAGACTTCGAGTAGCTGCAGCTATTGGTGTAGGTGAAGATGCATTTAATCGAGCTAAAGCATTAGTTCGTGAAGGTGTTGATGCTCTCGTTATTGATACTGCACATGCACATAGTAAATTAGTGATTGAAACGTTAGAATCAATCAAAAGTAACTTTCCAAATGTTGATTGTATAGTTGGTAATATTGCAACACCATCAGCCGCAGATTTATTAATTGCAAAAGGTGCAGATGCTATTAAAGTAGGTATTGGTCCAGGATCCATATGTACTACTAGAATTATATCAGGAGTCGGAGTGCCTCAATTAACTGCTATCTACGAAGTTTGTAAAAAGGCAAAAAAATCTAAGATACCAGTAATTGCGGATGGAGGTATTCGTTTTTCTGGAGATATAGTTAAAGCATTGGCAGCAGGTTCGTCCTCTGTGATGTTAGGATCTTTATTGGCTGGTTTAGAAGAGTCCCCTGGAGAAACTATAATTTATGAGGGTAGAAAATTTAAAGCTTATAGAGGAATGGGATCAATTGATGCAATGCAACAGGGTTCTGCTGATAGATATTTTCAAAAAAAAGATCATAAGCATAAAATGATACCTGAGGGTATAGTAGGTAGAGTGCCTTATAAAGGAAAACTCTCCGAAGTTTTATTTCAATACATAGGTGGGTTAAGATCTGGTATGGGTTATTGTGGAGCTAAAGATTTAATGGCCCTAAGGAATGCAAAATTTACAAAAATTACTGGTGCAGGAGTTAGTGAAAGTCATCCACACAATGTTACTATTACTAAAGAGGCACCCAATTATAGTCGATAATGTTAAAATCATTAATTATTTAAAATATATAACCATGAAAAATATATATATAGTATTATTCTTTATCTGTTCATTATTATTATCCCAGAATAACGTATTATTATCAATAGGAGATGAAGACATTTCCGTTGATGAATTTATGAAAACATATTATAAGAATCGATTAGATACAGACACTTTAAGTTTTGCCGCATCTTTAGAAGAATATTTAGATTTATATGTGAATTTTAAATTAAAGGTAATTGATGCTGAACAAGCTGGATTAGATACGTTACCTGCTTTTTTGAGAGAGTTAGAAGGCTATAGAAGGCAATTGGTAAAGCCTTACCTGACAGATTCAGAAATATCTCAACAGCTTTTAGAAGAAGCATATGAAAGATTAAAATATGAAGTTTCAGTTAGTCACATTTTAATTCAATCAGAGGGTAAAGATACTGTTGAAGCATTTCGTCAAATTTCTAAGATTGAAGCAAGGTTAAAAAATGGAGAGAGTTTCCTCAAATTAGCTGAAGAATTTTCAGATGATCCTTCAGTAAAAGAAAATGGGGGTAATCTTGGCTATTTTACCGCTTTATATATGGTATACCCATTTGAAACAGCTGCTTATTCTAATCCTGTAGGAAGTATATCTAAACCTGTCAAAACTCGATTTGGTTATCATATACTTAAAGTAAATGATAAGCGAGAATCTAGAGGAGAAATTAAAGTAGCACATATAATGATTAGAGTAGATAATAAAAAAACAGAAGCAGTTAATTTATCTAAAACCAAGATTTTTGAAATCTATGATTCTTTAGTGTCAGAAAATGGGTTAAATTTTGCGGAGTTAGCAAAAAATTACTCGGATGACAAAAAAAGTGGAGCAAAAGGAGGTGAGTTAGATTGGTTTGGCACTAATAAGATGGTGAAAAAATTTGAAGAATCTGCTTTTTCGTTAGACTCTATTGGTATGTTTTCAAAACCATTTCAAACAGATTTCGGTTGGCATATTGTAAAGTTGTTGGATAAAAAAGAATTGCCATCATTTGACCAAATACAGCCATCATTAAAAAAGAAAATTGAGAGAGATTCAAGATCTCAAAAAACACGGAATGTTGTTATTAATAGATTAAAAGATGAATGGGGATTTGTGGAAAATGAAAAATCTAAAAACATATTTTATCGTATTATAGATGAGGATTTTTTTAACGGAGGTGATATCTTAAATAAAATAAAAGGACTAGGAACGATAATGTTTATTTTTAATGAAAGTAAAAGCAATACAGAAAGATATGTTTATCAAAAAGATTTTGCAGAGTATTTAATTGCATATCGAAGTAGATTATCAAATAATAGTGATATTGAACTAATTGTTGATCAATTATATAAGACTTTTAAGGAACAAAAGATTTTAGATATTGAAATGAATAATTTAGAAGAAAAACATGATGATTTTCGACTGTTAATTAACGAGTACCATGATGGTATATTACTTTTTAATCTATCTGAAGATAAAGTGTGGAATAAAGCAATCCAGGATACAGTTGGTTTATTAAATTTTTATACAAAAAATAACACTAATTATATGTGGTCTGATCGTGTTTCAGTTAAAATTTATACCGCAAAAGATGAAAAAATAAAAAAACGAGTTTTACGCTATTTAAATCGATTTAAAGACAAAGACGAAGAATTGATGGTAAAAATAAATAAGGATTCATCATTGAATTTATCTGTTGAAGATGGTGTTTTTGAAAAAGGTGATAATTCTATAGTCGATGATCAATTATTTTCTTTGAATTTATCATTGTTAAAAAAAGGTGATATTATTGTATCCTCTGACAATAATCAAATTATTGTTTTAGTAGATATACTTCCAGCCTCCGTTAAAGATTTGGAAGATATAAAAGGGATTGTTATTTCAGATTATCAAAGTGTATTAGAGAAAGATTGGCTAAAAGAACTGCGTACTCAGTATCCTGTTAATATTAATATGGATTTATTCAATCTAGCTAAGAATCAAAATTTCGTTTCAAACGACTCTTCTTTTGGAGATGATGTTAGGCTATTTAATTGCGAAGGCTTTATGTCTTGTTTTCAGTTGGCTGGCCAAATATTTGGTTATTCTAGTGATGTGTACTTTGGTTGGAATGGTCAAATATATACTACAGAAATCAAGCCTTTAGATGGGAATAATTAATAAATTAATTTCCGTATTATTTCTTTGGCTTTTTCTTGCTTGCCAAACAAATTCTTCTGATCGTATTGTTGTTGCTAGAGTTTTTGATGATCGTCTCTATTTAGATGAAATTCCATATTTTGAAAACAATACTAAAAAAGATAGTATGTTGTTACTTCATAATTTCTCTAATCAGTGGGCTGCAAAAAAATTATTACTTAAAAAAGCGCAATATAATTTCAAAAATGAGCCATTATATATTGATAGTTTGGTGAGTTTATATAGGGAATCTTTATTGACACACTACTATAAGGAGGCGGTCATACAAACTTATTTAGACACGTTAATTCAGGATTCGTTGATTATGAATTATTATACTGCTAATATTCAAAATTTCCAATTAAAGGAAGATATTGTCAAATTAAATTATATTAAAATCAGAAATGTGGCACCTAATTTAGATTTTGTGGTTGAAAATTATGATAATCTCTCAGAAGATAAATTAATGGAATTAGACGATTATTGTATTCAATTTGCAGAAAGATATTTTCTAGGAGATGTATCTTGGATAGGTTGGAGAGATTTTATTCAACAAATGCCCGAGAAAGAGCAAGTAAAACTATTAGATACAAGGAAGGTGTTAAAAAAGAATAAGCGTTTTGAGTTTAAGGATTCGGTATATAGTTATTTTATCTTTGTTCAAGATTTTAAACTAAAAGGGAGTTCGTCACCGTTAAAATATGTATCTTCAATGATTCAAAAAATACTCTTGAATAAAAGAAAAAAAGAAATTTTTTACCATATTGAGCAAAAATTAATTGAAGAGGCAATTGAAAATAATAATTTTGAAATTTATGAATAGATATGTTTATTTAGTTTGTTTAATTTGTCTAAATTTTATACAGGCTCAAAATATTAAACAGGGATCATCTGTATTGGTTGATGGCATTTTTGCTATTATTGGTGATCATGTTATTTTTCACAGTGATATAAATAATCAGATAAATCAGTATCAAACACAGGGTTTTGATGATCCTAATTTAAGAGAAAAAGTGATTGAAGAATTGTTTTTTCAAAAAACCTTACTTCATTTTGCAGCAGTTGATAGCCTTATTATTGATCCTGCTGAAATTGATAACACATTAAATCAAAGGATTTTATTTTTTGAAGAACAATTAGGATCGAAAGAAAAAGTGGAAAGTTATTTTAAAAAATCAATCATTGAACTAAAGGATGAACTGAAACCTATTGTTGAAGATCAACTTTTGATTCAGAAAATGCAATATGAGATCATTAAAAATATTGATGTTTCTCCTCTAGAAATTGAAACATTTTACAATGATCTTCATGTGGATAGTATCCCTTTGATTGAAACTCAGTTTCAAATTGCACAAATATTAAAAAAACCCGATGCGTCGAATTTGGCTATTGAAGAAACGTTGTCAAAGTTAGAGGATTTGAGAAATCGAATTTTAAAAGGTGCTGATTTTTCTACAATGGCTATACTTTACTCAGAAGATCCTGGTTCTTCGAGAAATGGGGGGGGGTATTTTGATATTAAAAAAGGGTTCTTTGTAAAAGAATTTGAAGCTGTAGCTTTCAGTTTAGATATTGATGAAGTATCAGAAGTCTTTGAAACACAATTTGGATATCATATAGTACAACTAATAGATCGTCGTGGTAATGAAATAGATGTTCGTCATATTTTGATGACACCTAAAATTTCGAATAATGATATGATAGTAGCAAAAGAGTTTTTAGAGGCACTAAAAAATAAAATTATTGATAATACAATGAGTTTTTCTGAAGCAGCAAAAGAATTTTCTGCTGATGATAACACGAAGTATAATGGGGGGGTATTAATTAATCCTAATAAAAATAATTCTTTTTTCTCGATATCAGAATTAGAAAAATTAGATATATCATTATTAAATGAAATCAAGGATCTATCTGTTGATTCTTTAACAGCTCCGATGTATATTAAATTGCCAGATGGTCAGGAAGCATATAGGATTATTAAATTAATTTCCAAAACTAATGAGCATGTTGCAAATTTAAAAGATGATTATCCGTTTTTAAAAAATCTTTATTCTCAAATAAAAGAGGATAGAGAGTTAAAAAAATGGTATAAACGTAAGATTCAAGATGTATATGTACATACGTATGAAAATATGTATAATTATAATTTTTACAATAATTTATTAAGTCATGAATAATAATTCTAATAATCAAAATTTAGAACTAGTTAAAATTTTAGTCCAAAAATATGAGGAAACAACTCGTGAGATTTCAAAAGTTATTGTTGGTCAAGATGAGGCCGTGAAGCAGATATTAAGTACTATTTTTGTTGGTGGTCATGCTCTATTAATAGGAGTCCCAGGTTTAGCAAAAACACTACTTGTTAATACGATTTCTAAAATACTAGGCCTTCAATTTAATAGGATCCAATTTACACCTGATTTAATGCCTTCCGATATTATTGGTAATGATATTCTGACACAGAAAAAAGAATTTGAATTTATTAAAGGGCCTATATTTTGTAATGTTCTGCTTGCAGATGAAATTAATAGGACACCACCGAAAACTCAATCTGCTTTATTAGAAGCTATGGAGGAAAAATCAGTTACTGTTGGTGGTGCTACTTACAAAATGTCATTGCCTTTTTTTGTTTTAGCGACTCAAAACCCAATTGAGCAAGAGGGAACTTATCCTTTGCCAGAGGCGCAATTAGACCGTTTTATGTATAGTGTATTTTTAGATTACCCTAATATTGATGAAGAAATTGATATTGTAAAACGCACAACATTATCTAAAATGGAAGAAGTGAAACAGCTTTTTTCTGTTACAGATATTTTAAAGTACCAAAATTTAGTTTTAAATATACCTGTTAATGATAATGTAATCCGATATGCTGTTGAATTGGTCCAAAAAACACGTCCTAACAGAGAGAATTCTTCTGAATATATAAATAAGTATATTAATTTTGGTGCTGGTCCTAGAGCATCACAATATCTTATTTTAGGATCAAAAATTAATGCTCTTTTAGCTGGGAAATATTCTCCAGATATTGAGGATGTTCAACATGTTGCTAACTGGGTCTTAGCACATCGATTAGTTAAGAATTATAAGGCCGAGGCTGAAAGTATTAGTACTCAACATATTATTTCAAAGCTTCTTTAATATTTTGGTTATAATTTTTAAAGCTACTGTTCTTGGGTTATGTAATGTCTCTTTTTTAAATTCAGATAATATTTGTTTAAACTTTATGTTTTTGGATAGTAATTGTTTGCATTCTTCTGCTATTATTGTTTCAAACCAAAGCATTTGTTGTTGTCTTCTTTTTTCTTGAATTTCTCCATTTTTATATTTTGTTTCATGTAGCAATAAAATATGTTTCCAGATTTCCTTCACATTTAGGCCACTTAATCCTGAAGATATAAATACTGCTTGTTCTTTTTTTTGTTTATTGTGTTGTATACTGTTTTGTAAGATGTATTTTGTTGATTTTGCTAATTCTGGGTCTTGGTCTGCCTTGTTAATTAAAATAATATCACTTAATTCTAGCACCCCCTTTTTTATAAATTGTAATTGATCACCATTTTGTGTAAGTGTTAAGTATATAAATAAGTCTGATATAGATTCTACTATGGATTCGGATTGTCCAACTCCTACTGTTTCAATAAAAATAACATTAAATTTAGCCGCTTCACATATAGTAATTGCGTCTTTGGTAGTATTTGAAATTCCTCCTAATATCCCGGAGCTTGGTGATGGACGAATAAAAGCTAATTTGGAATTAGTTAACTTTGGCATTCTTGTTTTGTCACCTAATATACTTCCTTTTGATAATGTGCTACTTGGATCAATTGTAAGAATCGCAACTTTTTTTCCCTGTTCAACTAATAAGCTCCCTAGAGATTCAATAAAAGTACTTTTTCCTACGCCTGGTGTTCCACTAATTCCTAATCGGATTGATTTTTCGCCTAATTTTGCACATTTTTCTACTAGTTCTTCTGCTTTCTGTTTATCTGTTTCTAATGTGCTTTCAATTAATGTAATAGCCTTGCCTAATATCGATATATCTCCTTTAGTGATCCCGTTTAAATAATCTTTTATTTGCATCTATTTAGTAATATATTTAAAATGTCAATAGCTGCTTCAGATACTATTGTCCCTGGTCCAAATATTTTCTTGATTCCTTTTTTGTGTAAATAATGATAATCTTGTTCAGGTATGATTCCTCCTAGAATAACCATAATATCATCTCTTTTAATCTCCTTTAACTTATTAAGTAGTTCTGGTATTAGTGTTTTATGACCTCCCGCTAGGGATGATATTCCAATAATATGTACATCGTTCTCTAGTGCTTGTTTTACTATTTCCTCTGGAGTTTGAAAGAGTGGAGCTATATCGACATCAAATCCCATATCAGAAAAACTAGTGGCAATGATTTTGATGCCTCTATCATGTCCATCTTGACCTAATTTTGCTGCTAATATTCTTGGTCTTCTTCCGGTTGATTTTTTAAAAGTATCGGTCAGTTGATTCGCTAAAATAAAGTTCTTGTCATTTTGTTTTTCCATAGCGTATATTCCTGAATTCATGTTGGTTTTTGCTTTATATCGATCAAACACCGTCTCACAAGCATATGAAATTTCTCCTAATGTGGCCTTTGATTTAGCAGCCTGAATAGCTAGAGATAGTAAATTTTCTTTTTCTGAAAAACATGCATTCTTGATTTTTTCTAGGTTTTTTTGTACATCTATTTCCACTCGGTTTGTTTTTATTTTTTTTAATCTTTTTAATTGATTTTTTAATACCTTTTTATTATCAATTTGCAAGATTTTAATTTTTTCCACATCTTGTTCCTGAAAGCAATTTAAGCCAATAATTAAATTTTCGCCATTATCAATTTTTGCTTGTCTTTTGATAGCAGATGCTTCTATTTTTAATTTTGGCATTCCAGCTTCTATTGCCTTTACCATACCTCCTATTTTCTCTATTTCCTCAATATGTTGTTTTGCTTTTTTTGTGATTTCGTTTGTTAATACTTCTAGGTAGTATGATCCGCCAAATGGATCAATAGCACTACATATATCCGTGTCATTTTGAAGGAATATTTGCGTATCTCTAGCAATTTTAGCAGATTCATTTGTTGGTAGCGCAATAGCTTCATCTAGAGCATTGGTATGTAGTGATTGAGTTCCCCCCATAACAGCAGCCAAGGCTTCAATCGTTGTTCTTGTTATATTATTTTGAGGATTTTGTTTTGTTAAACTCCAGCCAGAAGTTTGACAATGTGATCGGAGCATTAATGATTTTTTGTTTTTAGGCTTAAAGGTGGCCATCATTTGTGCCCATAGTATTCGCGCAGCTCTCATCTTAGCAATTTCCATGAAGAAATTCATTCCAATTCCCCAAAAAAATGATAATCTCGGCACGAAATCATCTATTTTTAATCCAGCTTGAAGGCCATGCTTTACATATTCTAATCCATCACATAAAGTATATGCTACCTCTATATCTGCACTTGCCCCTGCTTCTAGCATGTGATATCCACTAACACTAATACTGTTAAATTTAGGCATATTAATAGCTGTATATTTAAAGATATCTCTTATTATCCGCATAGATGCTTTTGGAGGATATATATATGTATTTCTGACCATGAATTCTTTTAAAATATCATTTTGGATTGTTCCTCTTAATTGATGTTGTGGAACATCTGTTTTTTCAGCCATTGCTATAAAAAATGCCATAATTGGTATTACAGCTCCATTCATAGTCATTGACACAGATGTTTTACTTAAATCAATACCATCAAACAACAGCTCCATGTCATCCATGCTATCAATAGCCACTCCAGCTTTTCCTACATCGCCTAATACGCGTTCATGATCTGAATCATATCCTCGATGAGTTGGGAGATCAAATGCTATCGATAGCCCTGTTTGGCCTTTAGCTAGATTTTTCTTGTAAAATTTATTGGATTCTTCTGCAGTTGAGAATCCTGAGTATTGACGTATCGTCCATTTCTTTTGACAATACATAGTGCTATATGGTCCCCTTAGAAATGGTGGTTCTCCTGCTCCAAAATTAATATGGTCTATGTTCTCAATATCATTTTTCAAGTATTTGTTCTTGATATTAATTCCCTCAAAAGTATCCCATGTTTCAATTTTTACATGTTCTTTTTTAATTAAAGTCTTTTTTATTTTATTCATTGAATGACTGATGGTTTCAATATAATAGCTTCCGTGTAGTGGATCAGAGACTTTGTCTAGATAAGATTCATGTTTTAAAATTAATTGTTGTTTGATATGATCAATGTTCAGTTTTTTTGACTTAATTAATAGTTCATTGCACCCTCCTAAAATAGAGCTTATAGATTGTGTAGTTGTCTCAATTAAAGGGTTTATTTTACTTTTTTTTGGACTCACTACGCATTTGATATATGGGCTAAGTCGATATTTTTCTTTATATGCAATTCTAAAAGCACGGATTTTAGCTATTTCAATTAAAAAATTATTTGATATTTCAAATAAATAGATTATATGACTTAGTGGTTTAGCTTTTGTGTTTTTAAAATTATCTAAAATAGTATGTTCATATTTTAATGTAGTTGGAGTAAATTCAGTAGACTGGATTGGAATACTTAAAAACCTATAATTAGGTAGATGCTCTGAAAAGAATAAAAAGTCATGAGGGTCTAAATATGTATTGTAAAAAACACCTTTTAATTTATGTAATTGTGCCTTCCCATATCTATTAATTCCTAATTTAATAAACTTATTTGCAAGTGTTTTAAAATTTTTAAAACCTTTAAAATTAATTTTCACAATATCGATTTGGATATTTTTTAGAATTAGACTTAATTTCTGATTGCTGAAGTTTAGAAAAGAAATTGAGTTTGCTCCATATTTTAAAGCTTTTAAGGCATCTTTATTTGCTTGCTTTTCGGTTTTGATATCTATTTCTACACATATATCCCAATTTCCATTTTTATTAAATGTATTTGTAATACTGTTTTCTTCTTGAAAATAAATTGGATCATATGTGTTCTTATCATTATTGTTCAGTGATCCCTCAGTAGAATTTAGATTCTTCCAGTCTTTTTTTGTTTGGTTTTGGAAAAGTTTAGATTTAGTTAGAAAAATATTTTTTTTCATACTTTATGTTATTCAATTATGAACACTTCTTCATTTTCTTTTGACAGAAATAATTTTTCTCTCAGATATTTTTCAAGCTGAGGTGTTAATGAATCTTGAGAGAGTATTTTAATAATATGCTTATCCTTTTTTATTTCTTGTTCATAGTATTCTTTATCTTTTTTTAATTTTTTTATTTCTTGCTTTTGATCTATTTGTGTTAAAATAGAATTTGTGTCAAAAAAAAATATCCATATAAAAAAAAATAAAAAAGATATAAAGTATCTATTTTTAGACCATGAGGGTAATTTTTTATATAGAGTTAGTATTTTTTCTTTCATGGCTTTAGAAATGGATACCTGTAATTTTTATCAGGAACAAAATTTTCTTTTATAGTTCTTGGGGAAACCCATCGGAGCAGATTTAAATACGAACCTGCTTTATCGTTGGTTCCAGAAGCTCTTCCTCCACCAAATGGTTGTTGTGAAACAACCGCTCCTGTTGGTTTGTCATTGATGTAGAAATTTCCAGCCGCCATTTTTAATTCTTTCAGTGCATCTGAGATAATGCTTCTGTTTTTTGAAAAAATGGCTCCTGTTAGCGCATATTCAGATGTTTGATCAATTAATTTCAATGTTTTTTTAAAATCTTTATCATCATATACATATATAGTTAATACAGGGCCAAACAATTCTTTTTGCATAGTGATGAAATTTGCCTTTTTAGTTAGAATGACAGTTGGCTCAATAAAATATCCTATTGATTTATCACATGTTCCTCCAAAGATAATTTTAGCATTTTTATCCTTTTTCACTTTTTGAATAGTGTTTTTTAATTTATTGAAAGACTTCTCATGAATCACAGCATTGATGAAGTTTGAGAAATCACCAGGATCTCCCACAGAGATTGTGCGTAATTCTTTAAGGAGTTCTTTTTCTATATTCTTCCATCTACTTTTAGGCAAATAAGCTCTTGATGCAGCAGAGCATTTTTGTCCTTGGTATTCAAAAGCGCCTCTTATTAGTGCCGTGACTACTTCTTTAGTATTTGCAGATTTATGTGCGAGTATAAAATCCTTTCCGCCTGTTTCACCTACTATCTTTGGATAGTTTTTGTAGCAATTAATGTTGTTCCCTATGGTCTTCCATATATTTTTAAAAACCTCGGTTGATCCTGTGAAATGTACTCCTGCAAAATCAGGGTGAGAAAAAATAATTTTACTAGTCATGATCGGTTCAGCATAAATGACATTAATAACTCCGTCTGGTAATCCGGCTTCTTTGAATAGATCAATAATCACTTTGGCTGAATAAATTTGACTCTCTGAGGGTTTCCATACCACTGTATTTCCCATTAATGCTGGAGCAATACACAAATTGGCAGCTATTGATGTAAAATTAAAAGGTGTTATTGCATAAACAAAACCTTCTAGTGGTCTATATTCTAGTCTATTCCAAATTCCTTTAGCTGATTCGGGTTGTTGAGTATAGATGTCATATAGAAATTTGACATTAAATCTTAAAAAATCAATTAATTCACATGCAGCATCTATTTCTGCTTGAAATATGTTTTTAGATTGCCCAATCATAGTAGCTACATTCATTTTTTGTCTATAGGGACCGGCTAATAGCTCTGCTGCTTTTAGAAAAATAGATGCTCTGTCTTCCCAGCTTGTGTCTTCCCATTCTTTTTTTGATGCTATTGCTGCTTTAATTGCGCTTTGGACATGTTCAGTGCTTCCCTCATAATATAATCCGACAGCATGTTTGTGATTGTGAGGTGGAAATATTTTCTTTTGTATTTTTGATTTTACATTTTTGCCATTGATCCACATTGGTATTTCTATAAAATTGCTCATAGCTTGTTTATACATTTTTTGAACTTCTTTTCGTTCAGGGGTGTCAGTAGCATAAGATTTAACAGGCTCACATTGTGGAATTGGCGGTCTAGATATATTATTTTTCATGATATTGTTAAGTATAAGATAATCAGTGATATAAAATTAACAATAATTCAATTAGTTCAATGAATTTGATGTGCTTTTTGCTATGCCTACAAGTCGATCATAGTTACTCCATATTGGTGTATGGTATATGTATATAGAATATTCATTACGTGTTTCGTGGTAATTTCCTCCTAGCACATATAGGTGCTTTTTGTCTTGTACAATATATTGGTAATTATAATAACCTTGTTTTAAATATAAAAAGCCATAATAATGTTGATCTTTTTGATTATAATTCATCTGAGCTTCTTCTATAATATTCCAATTAGTTAATTCGCCATATATATATATATTGCTATTTTCTATCTGTTTGCTCTTTAATACAAATTTCACTAATGCATATTCACCCTCTGTTGATTGCTCTCTGTTCTCGGCAACAGATAAAACATATTTCCCATTTAAGTCATATTTAAAGTCATAATACTTAGATGTTTTTTTCACATCTTCTTGTATTAACACATAATAGATAGGAGAGCCTTGTATATTTTTTTTTTCTATTGAGTGAACGTTTTTTCCATAATATCGTAGACTTTTTATGTCAAAATCTAAGTATTCATTTCCGCCTAGGAATAATAATGCTTCTTGGTGCTCATATTCTATTTTTTCATTATTTATGAAACTTGGTGTTGGGTTAGTTTTTATATTTTTCCATTCGTCATTTTTTTGAATAATAATTTTTAGATCGGTATGTGGATTAGTAATATTTAATTTTTTATAATCTCCTATGAAAAAATTAATTTCTTGTTTATCTTTTTGATCCTTAGCCAATGTCGCTTTTTTAATATTCATCTCCACTAATAAAATATCTTCATAGATCATAAATCTTTTAGTGATTATAGGGATGTTCTGCTCACTATCATATACTAGCACTACATAGTTCCCGGATTTTTTAAAATTAACATGTGCGTTAGGGAACTCAAAATTATAATGAACATACTCACATAGTGTATTAAAAGAGTATTCATAATGTTCAATATAATTATCATAAAATCCTGTTAAATAATCAGTTTGAATCATATCTGAATATTCCCAATTTGAATCACAATGTATAAATGTGTATGCGTAACTTCTCACATCATTATTTAAAATATCAAAAGATAATTGGAGGCTTTCAGATGAATTAAGCATAATGATAGGGTCAAGTAGTTCATTAGTTTTGTTTTCAAGTTTTACAGATTTTGGATATTGATACAAAGCGGTTAAAGATGAGTCTTTAGTTAAGTTGTAATTATGGTCTGTTAACTTAATAGATGAATCGTATATGTCAAAAGATTGTGAATTCGCAAAAGTGATAAAAAATATAAGAATTATGTGGACACGAAAGTATGTTATTAACATAGTTGATAAAAATATTTAAAATTTATAGCAAATTTACATACTTAAACATAATTCCGTGTTGATATTTTTTTAATTTTGCTCATTGTTTTTTTTTAATACTATATGAACCCCAACTATTATAAGTATTTTCAATGGACGTAAAAATTTTAAAAGGAGCAAATATAAAACTGAAAGGAGTGGCTGATAGAGTCTATGGTAATATCCAAAACTCTACTTTGTATGCTATTAAGCCTTCGGACTTTCATCTTGTTGTTCCAAAAATGGTTGTCAAAATAGGTGATATTGTAGCTGCGGGGGACGTATTATTTTACGATAAAAATAATGATCTCATTAAATTTACTTCTCCAGTCAGTGGGGTTGTTGATAACATCGTTAGAGGTGATAAGCGGAAAATTCTTGAGATAGTAGTGGAGAGTGATTTAGAGATAAAATATAAAGAATTTGAAAAAAGGAATTTAGTTAGTTTAAATAGGGAAGTTATTATCAATGACCTTTTATTGTCAGGACTTTGGCCATTGATTCGACAACGGCCTTTTGGGACGATTGCTAATCCAAATGATGTCCCTAAATCCATTTTTATTTCTGGATTTGATTCTTCTCCATTAGCACCAGATAATGATTTTATTTTTCATGGAGATACTGAGTTATTTCAATTGGGCTTAGATATTATCACACAGCTTTCTCCTGGGACAACACATCTAAATTTAGATGGAAATTCTAATGCTGCAAAATGTTTTAGCGGTGCTAAAGGTGTTCAGATAAATAATATATATGGCCCTCATCCAGCTGGGAATGTTGGTGTTCAAATTCATCATATTGACCCAATCAATAAAGGAGATATTGTTTGGTGCTTAAATCCTCAAGATGTTATTTCAATTGCAAGATTTTTTAAAGATGGAAAATATGATGCGTCAAAAATTATTGTTTTAACAGGCTCTAAGATAAAGAAGACTAGATACTATAGGGTGCTTCAAGGAATGTCAGTCAAAGATCTTGTTAAAGATAATTTAATAGATGGAGAAAAAAGATTTATTAGTGGAAATGTGTTGACTGGCACAAGGATTAAAGAGGATGGTTATATTGGTTTTTATGATTTTCAAGTTTCTGTTATCCCAGAGGGAGATTATAATGAATTTTTGGGTTGGCTTTTACCCGGCTTATCTAAATATAGTTTGTCTAGAACTTTTTTCTCTTGGCTTAGTACCAAAAAAGAATATGAATTAGATTCCAATACGCATGGAGAAGAAAGAGCTTTTGTAATGACAGGGCAATATGAACAATATATGCCAATAGATGTTTTTCCTGTTCAACTTATTAAAGCTATTTTAATCGAAGATATTGAGCTCATGGAAAATTTAGGTATTTATGAAGTTCATCCGGAAGATTTCGCATTATGTGAATTTGCATGTACATCTAAGGTCCCGGTGCAAAGTATTATTCAAAGAGGTCTTGATATAATAAAAAAAGAGTGTAGTTAATGAAGTTAATGAAGAATATATTAAAAACAATTAAGCCGAACTTTGAAAAAGGGGGTAAGCTACATACATTATATCCAGCCTATGATGCTTTTGAAACTTTTTTATTTGTACCTAATCACACATCTTCGGAGGGTGCTCATATTAGAGATTCTATAGATTTAAAAAGAACTATGGTGCTTGTTATTATTGCATTATTGCCATGTTTAATATTTGGTATGTGGAATACCGGTTACCAGTATCATTCTCAATTAACATTAGGAATGGCAGGTTATCAAGATATATATTCTATGTGGGATCACTTTTTATTTGGTTTTTGGAAAGTTTTGCCTTTAATTATTGTTTCTTATGTGGTTGGCTTAAGTGTTGAATTTGCGTTTGCTGTTAGTCGAAAGCATCAAGTTAATGAAGGTTATCTTGTTACGGGGATGTTAATACCTTTAGTTATGCCAATAGATGTCCCACTTTGGATGTTAGCTTTATCAG
This sequence comes from Flavobacteriales bacterium, assembly GCA_002722215.1. Classification (GTDB taxonomy): domain Bacteria; phylum Bacteroidota; class Bacteroidia; order Flavobacteriales; family TMED113; genus SP256. The sequence continues at coordinate 57,939 of PBKX01000014.1, forward strand.
TTATTTTTGCTGTGGTAATAGGAAAAGAAGTATTTGGTGGTACAGGTATGAATATTTTGAATCCAGCTCTTACTGCTAGGGCATTTATATTTTTTGCATATCCAACTAAAATGTCTGGAGACAAGGTATGGGTTCATAATGGTGAAACTATCGATGCGATTTCAGGAGAAACTGCACTAGGTGAATTAGCATCTTTATCTAAACTAGACGTTGTTAGCAATCAGAGTGTATTTAATCAGCTCTTTTCGTCAGAAGGCATGTATAGTTTATATAATTCTTTTATAGGCACTATACCTGGTTCGGTTGGAGAAACTTCGGTTGTCGCTATTTTAATTGGTGCATTTATCCTCTTGTTTACTGGAGTTGGTTCTCGTATAATTATGAGTTCTATGTTTTTAGGTGGCTTATTGATGGCTTATATATTTAATTTACTTGATGTTAACTTATTTATGTCTTTACCTGCCATTCATCAATTATGTGTTGGTGGATTTTTCTTTGGTATGGTGTTTATGGCTACAGATCCTGTTTCCGCAGCACAGACTAATCAGGGTAAATTTATTTATGGTTTTTTATGTGGTGTGTTATCAATTCTGATTAGAGTTGTGAATCCTGCATATCCAGAGGGTGTTATGGTTGCAATTCTCTTTATGAATGTGATGGCTCCACTCATAGATCATTATGTTGTACAAGCAAATATTAATCGGAGATTAAAAAGAATTCAGAAATAATGAATAAAGAAAGTAATCTATATACATTTTCATTTGCTATTTTGATGGTCTTGGTTATAGGAATTGGACTGGCGGTTACTTCTGAATTACTACAGCCAATGAAAAAGAAAAATAAAGCTGATAAAAAGATGATTGATATTTTAAGTGCTATTGGTGTAGATGCAACCAGAACCAATGCAAATGAAAAATATGTTGAATATATTTATGATGAAACTATTATCGATTATCAGGGACATATTATCAAGGGTAGTGCTTTTGATATAGATGTTTTATTTCAATATAGAGATAAGACCTTGAACCCAGAAGATAAAAAATATCCAATGTTTAAAGCTAGAAAAGACAATAATGAATATGTGATTGTTCCGATGGTAGGTTCTGGTCTATGGGGCCCAGTTTGGGGATTTGTAGCATTAGAAAATGATTATAAGACTATTTTTGGTGCTGTGTTTGATCATAAAACTGAGACTCCAGGTTTAGGTGCAGAAATCAATACTGATTTTTTTGAAGTACCTTTTAAAGGAAAACATATAATTAATACAAAAGGAGAATTTGTCTCTATTGAGGTCAAAAAAGGTGGGGCAGAAGAAGGCAATATCCATCAAGTAGATGGTATTACAGGTGGTACTATTACTAGTGATGGTGTTGCTGATATGTTATATAATACATTAATTATTTATAACAATTATTTTTCTTCTATTAAGGTAGATAGTTTAGTTGTAGATTCCGCAAATACAATAGATTTATAATTAATAATATATCATGAAAAAAGGGTTTTTTACTAAACAACATCAAAAATTAATTTCTGATCCAATGAGTGATCAGAATCCCATTACTATTCAGGTTTTGGGTATTTGTTCAGCTCTTGCTATTACCACTCAGCTACAAAATGCATTTGTTATGACTTTGGCTGTTATTTTTGTAATGATTTCGGCTAGTATGCTAATATCTATATTAAGAAATCATATACCTAATAGAATTCGAATTATTGTGCAGTTGTTAGTAGTTGCTTCGTTAGTAGCATTAGTGGATCAAATATTAAAAGCATTTTTACCAGATGCCTCTGAACAGCTCTCTGTTTTTATTGGATTAATCATTACCAATTGTATTATTATGGGTAGATTAGAGGCATTTGCTATGGGTAATAAGGTTTGGGAATCTTTTTTAGATGCCTTAGGCAATGCTCTTGGTTATGGTTGGATTTTAGTTGCAGTTGCTTTCTTCAGAGAATTACTCGGTTCGGGTAAATTGATGGGTTATGAAATACCAGGATTTTCATATTTATATGAAATGGGTTATATGAATAATAATTTAATGATTTTACCTCCGATGGCCTTAATTATTGTGGGTTTAATTATCTGGATTCAAAGATCTAGGAATAATGAATTAATAGAAGAAAATTAAATATGGATTTAGTTAATATTTTTATAAAAGGTGTTTTTATTGAAAATATGATTTTCGCATATTTTCTTGGTATGTGTTCTTATTTAGCGGTATCTAAAACAGTTACTACGGCAAATGGCTTAGGATTAGCAGTGATTTTTGTTTTAGGAATTACAGTTCCAGTAAACTATATTTTAGAGAATCAAGTTTTAAAAGCAGGGGCATTAGAATGGCTAGGTCAAAATTTCATTGATGTAGATTTAAATGTGTTAAGCTTAATTATGTTTATTGCAGTTGTTTCTGCGATGGTACAACTTGTAGAGATGATTATTGAGCGGTTTTCTCCTGCACTATATAGTTCACTTGGAATATTTTTACCATTAATAGCAGTTAATTGTTCGATTTTAGGGGGGGCTCTTTTTATGCAAGAAAGACAGTATTCGACTATTATAGAGGCCACTTCCTTTGCATTAGGGTCTGGTGTTGGTTGGTATTTAGCTATTGTGGCTATTGCAGCTATAAGAGAAAAAATTAGATATTCTAATGTTCCAGCTCCTCTTAGGGGATTGGGAATTACTTATATTATTACAGGCTTAATGGGTATAGCATTTATGTGTTTTATGGGCATAAAAATTTAATTATGATATATACTATAATTTCCGCGGTTTTATTTTTTTTAATTGTCATACTTACTTTAGTGAGTGTTTTATTGTTTGCGAAATCTAAACTTTTGCCATCTGGAGAGGTGACGTTAACAATTAATGGGCAAGAGAATATCAAGATTAATCCTGGTGGAACGATTTTAGGTACATTGGGAGATAACAAAATTTTTCTTCCATCTGCATGTGGTGGTGGTGGTACATGTGCTATGTGTAAATGTCAGGTAAATTCAGGTGGTGGTGAAATACTCCCTACAGAGAAACCTTATTTTACTAGAAAAGAAATTCAAGATAATTGGCGATTAGGTTGTCAAGTAAAAATCAAGAATGATATGGATATCAATATTCCTGACGAGATCTTTGGTATTAAAAAATGGGAATGTGAGGTGGTTTCTAATTACAGTGTAGCTTCTTTTATTAAAGAATTTGTTGTTAAACTACCAGAGGGTGAAGCACTTGATTTTAAGGCTGGAGGTTATATCCAAATTGATGTTCCAGAAATACAGGTTCCATATAGTGATATTGATATAGCACCTCACCCAAATGATCCATCGGGGCCTGATAAATTTAAAGGTGAATGGGATAAATTTGATTTATGGAGTTTAAACATGAAAAATGATGAGCCTGTGTTTCGGGCTTATTCTATGGCGAACCATCCTGCGGAAGGTAATATTGTGATGCTCAATATAAGAATAGCAACTCCACCATGGGATAGGTCTAAAAATACTTGGATGAATGTTAATCCGGGAGTTTGTTCCTCATATGTTTATTCATTAAAAGCAGGAGATAAGGTTACAGTTTCAGGTCCATATGGCGAATTCTTTATTAAAGAAACTGACAATGAAATGGTGTATATTGGTGGTGGTGCTGGTATGGCTCCTATGAGATCACATTTGTTTCATCTTTTTCATACGTTAAAAACTAAACGGAAAGTGACATTCTTTTATGGTGGACGATCTAAGAGGGAATTATTTTATTTAGATGATTTTAGATCTATCGAAAAAGAATTTCCGAATTTCAAATTTCATGTTGCATTATCAGAGCCTTTGCCAGAGGATAACTGGATAGAGAAAAAAACTCTTGATGATGAAGGTGATGGTTTTGTAGGTTTTATTCATGAAACTGTTATTGAACATCATTTTAAATTGCATGAATCTCCAGAAGATATAGAAGTATATTTTTGTGGGCCTCCATTGATGAATCAGGCCGTTCTCAAAATGTGTGATGATTGGGGTATCCCAGAAGAAAATGTAGATTTTGATGATTTTGGCGAATAGAATTCTTTTATTTGTATTTTTCACACTTTTTATATTTTGTCAGCAACATAAAAAAACTTATACAATAAGTGGTTATACCCAAGGCACAACTTATAATATTAAGTATCACCATTTACATGAAATAGATCCTTCTATAGTAGATGAGTTATTAAGAAATATAGATTTATCAATGTCAACATATATTAATAATTCTACTATTAGTTTATTAAATCAAGGTTACGATATTGTTTTAGATTCATTAATTTATCAAGTCCTTGATCGATCTATTCAAATTTGTAATGAAACAGGGGGGGTGTTTGATGTTACTATTGCTCCCTTTGTTCAATATTGGGGGTTTGGGCCAAATAAAATTGATAAAAATAATGCCCATTATTTTGATTCATCTGAATATTTAGTGGGTTGTGATAAAATATTCTTAACTGAAAATAAATTAATTAAATCAGATTCTGTTTTAATTGATTTAAATGGAATTGCTCAGGGATTTTCAGTTGATTATCTTAGTAACTTTTTTTCTTCTAAATTAGGTATTAACGACTTTATGATTGAGGTGGGTGGAGAGGTTACTTGTGTCGGAGACAATTTAGGTAAAGGGTGGAGGATCGGTGTTGATGAGCCCACAGATAAAAAAAGAGATTTTGCATTTATTTTAAATTTGAATAATATTTCACTTGCAACATCAGGATCATATCGAAATTATTATTATCGGGATACCATGAGAATCAATCATACTATTAGTCCAAAAACATTAAAGCCAACTAGTAATAAGCTCATTAGTTCTACAATCCTATTTAATGACTGCATGAGTGCAGATGCCTATGCTACTGCCTGTATGTCTTTTGGCTTTAAAGACGCAAAAAATTTTTTAAATAAAAATAATATTATGGGATGTCTTATTTATGTTGAAAATAGCGATACACTTTCTTACTTTTCACCAGGATTTGTCTCTTTTTTACATTGATCGGCTGTTTCTGCTCCACAGTAACTGCATTTTTCTCCATTTTTATTAAGAAATGGATTATTACTAGCACAGGTGCCTGAAAATTTTCCATTCTTCTGTAATAATATCTTAATGCAAAGTCCTCCTAAACCAAGACTTAATAATAAAATTGAAATAATAATTGTATTCATATAATTGTCACTTCTTCTTCCAAGAGAATATTAAATTTTTGATATACGCTTTCTTTAATTTTTTCTGCCAGATTTTTAATTTCTAAACCAGTTGCGTTATTGTTATTGATGATAATAAGAGCATGTTTCGCATATACTCCACACGTTTTTTCTTGGTGCCCTTTCCAATTTAATTTTTCAATGAGCCATCCTGCTGGAACTTTAATTTTTGACTCTTCAAAGAATGGTATTTCTGGATATTTTTTTTGGAGTGTTTTAAATTGGGGTTTTTCTAGTATTGGATTTTTAAAAAAACTTCCAGCATTCCCTATTTTTTTCGGATTTGGCAATTTACTATTTCTAATATTAATTATGATTTTTCGAACATCTTCACTTTTTAAATTGGTAGTTGCTATATTGTCTTTTAATATTTTATAACTAAGGTTGATGCTTTTAATCTTCGTTAGTTTCAAATAGACATTTGTTATTATAAATCTATTTTTTAATTCTTTTTTGAATATAGAATCTCTGTATCCAAATCGGCAATCAGATTTATTAAATATAATTTTATCTTTTGTTTTTAAATCAATTGCTTCTAGTTGTTGAAACGTGTCTTTTAATTCAGAACCATATGCTCCAATATTTTGGATTGGTGCTGCTCCAACAGATCCGGGTATTAAAGATAGGTTCTCTATACCATAGTAATTATGTTTTGTCGTCCAGGCTACTAAATCATCCCAGACTTCACCAGCTCCCACTTTGATTTTTACATTTTCTTTATTTTCTGATACAATCTGAATCCCTCTTATTTTATTATGAATTACTAGGCCATTAAAGTTTTTTGTAAACAGAATATTGCTTCCTCCACCTAGAATCATTTTTTTTTGTTTGCTTACTCTTTTGTCCTCGAGTAATTTTTGCAGTTGTTCTTCATTGTCAATAATTTTAAATAAATCAGCCGATACATCTACTTTAAATGTGTTATAATCTAGTAATGATTGAGAATTTATTATATTCATACTGCTAATATAATTTCTTTTGTGTTATTAGACTTTAATTAATGTAATCAAATAAAATTGAAAAAAGTTATTATTTCAGTGACTAATGATTTGACAACAGATCAGCGTGTCAATAAAGTGGCTACTTCTCTTTTAAATGCTGGGTTTTCAGTTATTTTATTAGGTGCAGTTTCAAAAAATCATACAGTTTTAAATAATAGAAAATATACCCTATATAGATTTACGATGTTATTTAAAAAGGGGTTTTTCTTTTATTTAGAATTTAATGTGAGGCTTTTCTTTTTCTTGATGAGACATAGGGGAGATATTTTTTTATCTAATGATTTGGACACTTTGTGTGCTAATTTTTTAGCTTCTAAATTAAAAAATGTAAAGTTAGTATATGATAGTCATGAGTTGTTTCCAGAAGTTCCTGAATTGCTAAATAGGCCTGTAGTAAAATTTATTTGGCTTTCGATAGAGTCAATGCTTTTAAAAAGAGTGAGGTATATGTATACTGTTAGTGAAAGTATAGCGAATTATTACAATGGTAAATATGGTGTAGATATGTCTGTAGTTTCAAATTTTCCTAGACAAAAAAAATCTACTTATAAGATGAAAAATAAAAACAAAATTCTTATATATCAAGGAGCTGTTAATAAAGATCGCGGCATTGAATTAATGATTCAGTCGATGAAATATATTGATGCTAAATTATATATTGTTGGTGGGGGTGATATTTTAGAAGATATGATTACATATGCTAATGAATTAAATCTAATGAGTAAAATTGTATTTTTTGGTAGAGTGTCTTTTGATGCATTATTTGATATTACAAAAAAAGCTGACTTGGGTCTTTCTTTTGAGTCAGATACATGTCTAGCATATAGGTATTCTTTGCCTAATAAAATTTTTGATTACATAAATGCTGAAATACCTATTTTAGTTAGTGATTTGCCAGAATTTAAAAAGATTATAGATTCTTATCCAATTGGTGAACTCTTGGAGGCGAGAAATGCAAAAGTGGTCTCAAACCAGATTAATAAACTCCTTGCTATTCCTAGATCAAATTGGTTAGAACATTTATTGCGTGCAAAACAAGAATATTGTTGGGAGGAAGAAGAAAAAAAATTACTACCGTTTTTTAACTAATTGCTCTCTTTTCTGTTAAAAAATAACCTAATTTATAACATTGGAGTATTAATATCGAAGGTCTATTGGAATATAAATTTTTAATAATCGGGTTCTTGAATACTCTAAAAAATAAAATCATTATTCTATTTAAATAGAATATCGACAGTAATCTATCTATTTTTAATATTTTAATTTGAGTATTGACTCCTCTATTCTTTTTGGATTGGTGAATCAGATTTTTTAATGCATGTTCAGTATCACTTATAAATTTCCTAGTATTTTTTAAACCTAAATGATATAAGTGATTCTCAATGTAAACAGGTTTCAGCTTATTCTCAATTATAAATAGTACATCTTCATATCCGTATGAAGAAATAGATTCGTTAAATTCAACTTTTTTCATTTCTTTAGTTGAGAATATTTTTTTTTGCATTAAAAAATGATGTGATGAAAAACACTCTTTTTTTCTTTTTGATTCTATTTTTGTGCCATATTTCCAATGGAGTATTTTATCTTTTTCAGGTTGTTTCTTTAGGTATAATGTGCCTCCATAAAAAATTACATTTTCACACGTATCGTTTTGTTGGATTGCTTGAATGTATTTTTTTATAAAAAAATTGTCAGATAACTTGGAATCAGCATCAATGAATAATAGCCATTCATACTGTGCTTTTTTAGCCATTAAATTCCTAATTCTTGAGCGACCTATATTTTTGTTTAATTTTTCATATTTAACGTATTGAAGACTATTGATTTTTTGGTTTGCGAAAAGCATTGGAGATGCATCTTCTATACAAATAATTTCAAATTGATTTAATCCATCTTCATGTTGACATAATACATGGATTTTATGTATGAATTCAGATACATTCCAGTTATAACAAGGTATTAAAATAGATAAGTTCAATTTATTCTTCACAAACATGATTTTGTGCGCACCTAATTGTTCTTTTTGGAAAACGATCCATTAAATACTTGTCGTGTGATGCCATTAGTACTGTTTTTTGTGATGATATATTTTGTAATAATTGAATAATTTCTTCCGACGTCTCTGGGTCTAAATTACCTGTTGGTTCATCAGCCAATATCAACTCTGGGTTATTTATAAATGCTCTAGCAATAGCAATCCTTTGTTGTTCTCCTCCGGATAATTGATGTGGCATTTTATGACCTTTTGTTGTCATTTTTACTAGTTCTAATACTTCGTGTAATCTTTTTTTTATTTTCTTTACATCTTTCCAATCTGTTGCATACATGACAAATAGCAAATTTTCTTCAATTGTTCGGTCTTCTAGTAGTTGAAAGTCTTGAAAAATAACACCAATTTTCCTTCTTAAAAAAGGAATATCTTTTTCTTTCAGTAGTTTTAAATTGTAATTGACAATATGGCCATGCCCTTCTATTAATTTTAAATCACCATATAAGGTTTTTAATAAACTACTTTTACCGCTCCCAGTTTTACCAATTAGATATACAAATTCCCCCTTTTTAATTTCAAAAGATACATCTTTCAGTATTAAATGTTGCCTTTGATATATCTGGGCATTCTTTAATTTAATGATAGATTCAGTTGTGTTCAATTTAGCTGGTCTTAGAGTTGGAATTTTACACAAATTTAAATTAAATAAAATAATCTAAAAATGTCATGTTAATTAATTTGTTGAAATATAACACTATCTATACTCGTTGTACATTAAAAAATAAAGTTTATGTTTGAAATAAATTATGTGTAATAAATTATTGCTTTTTCTTCTGACCCCACTATTATTATTATCTCAAGATTATAATAGAGGTTTGTTGTGCTTTTTAGAAAAAGACTATATCTGTGCTAGAGAACAGTTTGGTAACATCGTTAATGATGATAATAATCAAAATCTATTGAATCTAGAATATGCACATTATTATCTGTTTTTATCTGCATTGAACCTTTATCACCATGATACAGAGTATTTATACGATGATTTTATAACACAATTTCCATTCAGTAACAAAAAGGAGAATGCTATTTTTTTTATGAGTGAATATTTTTTTGAAAAGAAGAAATATAAAGAAGTGGTCAACTTACTTAGTGAGTTAAATCTATATAAATTTTTTGGGAACAAGAAGAGTGTTGCATTTTTTTATTTAGGCTATAGTGCTTATAAAATAGAAAATCATGAGTTAGCACAGAATAGTTTTTATGAACTAATTGTTGATTTTAATAGTCTATATAGGGAAGATGCAATTTTTTATAATTCTTATATTTTATATCTTCAAAAAAAATTTGAATTAGCACTAGATGGATTTGAAAGTTTAAAAACAACACAAAAGTATAGTAAGCAGGTTCCATATTTTATATCTAAAACTTTATTTAATCTTAATAAATATGATCAGTTAGTTAATTATTTAAATTCGGTATTAAATGATAGTGAGTTAGATTATTATGAGGACTTAGTTTTATTACAGGCACAGTCTTTATATCAACTGCATGAATATGATCCAGCCATTGCTTATTTTGAAGAATATAAGGAATTAAAGGGAGTATTAACTAGGGATCAGCTATATCAAATCGGTATTGCATATTATAAAAAAGGTCTTTATGGGTTTTCTATTAACCACTTAAATAAGATTATCGCTAATGAAAAGGATAGTATTGCACAATATGCGTTTTATTATTTAGGGGATAGTTATAAAAGAATAGAAAACAGAACTGAAGCTATGAATGCATTTCGTTCAGCATCCTTATTAAATATGGATTCTTTAATTCAGCATGATGCATTTTACCAATTTGTTATATTGTGCTATGAAAATCCAAGTCCATTATATGGTGCTCATGAATATTTGTTAAAATTTTTAAATACATATCCTGATTCTGAATATGTCGGGGAGATATATAATTGTTTAGCTAATCTCCATTTAAATACTCGCAATTATGATGAGGCGATAAATATTTTAGAAGAAAGTAATTTTATCGACCAAGGGGTTAAGGAACAGTATCAAAAAATATGCTTTCATAAAGGTGTACAATTATATAATGATGGACTATATGAAGATGCGGTTACTTATTTTAATAAATCTATAAGTGTAGGAGAGAAAAATCAGTTATTTTATGATGCATATTATTGGCAAGGGGAGTCTTATTATCATTTAAACATGTTTCAAGACGCTTTACTGTCATATGAAAAAGTATATCAAAATAATGATTTCTATAGAAAAAGCTTTTACTCTAGAGCTTATTGCTATCTTAAAATAAAAGATTATCAAAATTCTATTTTAGCTTTTAAAAAAGCTATTAATTATAATAAAGAGCACACTGTATTGTATGACGCTTATCTTAGAATAGCAGACAATTATTTTTCTTTAATGGAATATGATTCATCAATTCATTATTACACTAAAGCGCTCAATTTGACAGGATTGGAAGATGATTATGCAACCTATCAGAAGAGTACCGCTTTTGTTTTATTAGGGGATTATAGTGATGCTATTGCATCATTTACGAATTTAATTAATAATTTCCCATCTTCTAATTATTTAGATGACGCAATTTTTGATTTAGGGAATGTCTATATATTATCAAAAAATTTTGATTTAGCTGTTAATCAATTTACTACTATACTTAGATCTTTCCAAAATAGTTTATTTTATTCTTCTTCAAAATTGAAATTGGGCTTAGTTTATTATATGCAGGAGAAAGATAATGAGGCAATTGAGATGTTAGAGAGTGTGCTTGTTGAATTTGCTGGCACCAATACTGCCGAGGAAGCTTTGGTTATTATTAAGAATATTTATAATGAAATGGGGCAGACTAGCAAATTTATAGAATTAATAAAGGATATTGATCATGATTATACTAAATCAGAATTAGACTCTTCAATGTATTTTTCTGCTGAATTACAATATGTGCAACAGAATTATGATAATGCTATTTCTTCTTTCAGTTCATATTTGGAGTATTATCCTAAAGGTCTTTTTTCGTTAGAATCTTATTATTATTTGTATAAATCCTATGAGCTTTCTGGGGACTTAGCAAATGCCATTTCAATTTTAACTAACATTGTTAATGAGACAGAAAATAAATATACAGTTGAAGGACTATTAAGCTTGGGAAATATGAGCTATCAATTAGAAAAATATATTTCTTCCGAAATGTATTTTTCTAAATTATTAAACATGGGTTCTTCAATTAATATTAGGAAAGATGCAATCATGGGATTGTTAGAGTCTAAGTTTAATTTATACAAATACAATGAGATTATTAATGATATATCTGATTTAGTTAAAGGTGAACTTTTTTCGGGAAAAGAGCAGCTTAGGGTATGCTATTTGAAAGCCTATTCTTTATATAAGTTAAATAAAACTAAAGAGTCTTTGGTGGAGTTTCAGTGGTTAATAAATAATACAGACGGTGAGTTAAAAGCAGAGTCATATTATTATTCGGCACAACTTTTGTATAATGACCAAAACTATAAAGAATCTCAAAAAAACATATTTGAATTAATTAACGATCTTCCAACTTATCAATTTTGGGTTCAAAAATCCCTTGTATTACTTTCAAAAAATTACATCATGCAAGAGGATATGTTTCAGGCTCAACATGTTTTAAATGAATTAGAAAAGAAATGTAATAATGAAGAGATCTTGTCGGATTTAAGGCTGGTTTTGAGTAATTATTTTCCCAGTAAAGAGGATTCAATAATAGATAATAAATGATACAAAAAAACTTATATATATTATTCTTGTTTTCATTCACCCTCCTATCTCAGAACGAGAAGCTTAGGGTTGAAATTATAGATATTTTCAAAGAATATGATCCAAAAATTAATAATGCTGATAAAATTAATCAAGAGCCTATTTTTAGTGACACCTTGAAAAAGGCAATTTTGACCAATAAGCCAATTTTAAACAGAGATTTGTTATTACAAGATAGCATCTCGATGCTAAGGCCTAAGAAATTTAGATTTCAAAAAGAAAAAGATAATTTCAAAAAGCATTTTTCTTTTGATTTGGGAAGCAAGTCTTTTATTAATACTAGCTTACATTATACCAATGGTATTTCAGCTCGTCATAATTCGGGAATTTCTCTTGAATATAAAACTGAAGATTATTTAATGAATAAAGATGTGGATGCGATGAATCATGTTTTCTTGCATATATATAGCAATCGTTTTCTAAATAAAAAGTTATTAAAAACTAATTTGTCATTGATGCAAGATGCTGGGCTTTATTGGGGGGGGCTGACATCTTTTTCCCCAGATTCGATTTCCAAATATAATATTTCTAACATGTCTTTTGGCATAAATTTGATTCCTTCCTCTCATACACAATTCATTCAAGATGTATCTTTTAGTATTGACTATACTTCAAATAACTATACAAGAAATGAATTTATAATTAGTTCATCTCTAGATTTAAATACAGAAAAAGCGTTAAAATCATATTCTTTTCATACCAAATTAGATTTTATTGGTGTCAGTGTTGGTGATCTATCATTGTATTCTGCGTTTCCTGAAAATGCAGCAAGTATCTTAAATCATAGTGCTGAATTTTCAGATGTTTTTTTAAAATCAGATTTTATTATAAGTGGAAAAAATATGTTTAATTATAATCTGGGTGTTAATTTTCAATATTTCCCATCTGATGCAATTGAATATGGTGGTGAGCCACTCATTTTTCCATATATGCATTTGATAAAAACATTTGATAATAATAATCAAATTCAAATTGAGATTAATAAAGAATTAATATATCACTCATTCAAGAAGACTCTAGATATGTGCCTCTATGTTGACCCATATTATAGAAATTCACTCTCCAAAGCATTTAATGTGAATGTTTTATATAATAAGCGTATAGGTCATAATACTTCATTTGTAAGTAATGTCTATTATTTAAGAAAAAAGGGGGAGTTATTACCTTTTTTAGTGTCTAGTTTTATTCCAAATGCTACTTTTTCATCATCTATGTTAGGTAATCCATTAGCTATATATAGTGACCCACTTCAAAGGGGTTTTGGTTTTTCTTCTTCTTTTAGTTTTAGTACAGAAAAAATAGATATTTTAATACAGGGAGACCTTCAGTCAATAAAGTCTAAAAATCATAACAATCAACAGTTTGTTCCTAAGGTTGAATTAAATAGTGTTATAACCGTGTATCTAACAAATAATGTAAATTTAATTTCACATTGGCGATTTATCGGTAATAGGCAGTCTCTTCGCAGTAATAATATAGGCTCTTTTGATTATGTTGAACTGCCTTCATCTATAAATGGTAATTTGTCATTGAATTGCAATTTGGGGGCTAGTATTTTTTCTATAGATTTTAAAAATATTTTAGGGCAAGAAATTTATTTTTTCGATGACTATTATGATAATGATAGATTTAAAATATCATTTGGATTTGCACATAAATTTTAATTAGCACTAATTTCATTTTTATTGCTTCAAAATGCTTGAAAATGATAGATATTTATTATCTTTAGATAGTAAGATATATATGATAAATTATGGATGATAATAATCAAAAAAACCAGCAATATTCAGCTGGCAGCATACAAGTTTTAGAAGGGTTAGAGGCTGTTCGGAAAAGACCGGCAATGTATATTGGTGACATTGGGATAAAAGGATTGCATCATTTGGTGTATGAAGTGGTGGATAATTCCATTGATGAAGCGTTAGCAGGGCACTGTTCTCATATAGATTGTTATATTAATGAAAATAATTCAATTACAGTGTCTGATAATGGGAGAGGAATTCCTACTGGCATGCATGAAAAAGAAGGCCGTTCAGCTTTAGAGGTTGTAATGACTGTATTACATGCAGGTGGTAAGTTTGATAAGGGTTCGTATAAAGTTTCAGGAGGATTGCATGGAGTTGGTGTATCTTGTGTAAATGCTCTTTCATCTCACTTACGAGTGGAGGTTCACCGAGATGGAAAGATTTTTGAGCAAGAATATAAAATTGGCGTACCACAATATGATGTTCGTGAAATAGGAACAACTGATAAAACAGGAACTTTTGTAACTTTTCAGCCAGATGCTTCAATTTTTGAGGACACAGTTTATCATTATGATATTTTACTTGCTCGTTTACGAGAATTATCTTTCTTGAACAAGGGTGTACACTTGTCAATTACAGATAAAAGGAGGAAAGATGATAATGGTTCCTTTATTCAGGAGTCATTTTATTCAGAAAGAGGATTAAAAGAATTTGTTGAATTTTTGGATGAAACAAGAGACTCTATATTGTCAGATGTCATTTATATTGATGGTGAGAAAGATGGTATACCGGTGGAGGTGGCCATGGTTTATAATACTTCTTATACTGAGAATGTTTTTTCTTATGTAAATAATATTAATACACATGAAGGCGGAACACATCTTTCAGGATTTAAAAGAGGACTTACACGGACGCTTAAAAAATATGCAGATGAGTCAGGGTTACTGAAGAAAGTAAAGTTTGAGATTTCGGGGGATGATTTTAGAGAAGGTTTAACTGCTATTATTTCAGTCAAAGTAATGGAGCCACAGTTTGAAGGTCAAACTAAAACTAAATTAGGAAATAAGGAGGTTACGACCGCGGTCTCACAATCTGTAAGTGATATGCTGACTTTTTATTTAGAGGAGAATCCTGAACAAGCAAAAAGAATTGTTCAGAAAGTGATTTTAGCAGCAACAGCAAGAAATGCTGCGGCTAAAGCTAGAGAAATGGTACAAAGAAAAACTGTCATGTCGTCTACAGGTCTGCCAGGTAAACTGTCAGATTGTTCTGAGACAGATCCAGCAATGTGTGAAATATTTTTAGTAGAGGGGGATTCTGCGGGCGGTACTGCAAAGCAAGGGAGAGACAGGGCTTTTCAGGCGATTCTTCCATTAAGAGGTAAAATACTTAATGTGGAAAAAGCGATGCCTTATAGGGTATTTGAAAATGAGGAAATCAAAAATATGTTTACTGCATTAGGAGTTTCTGTTGGGACTGAAGATGATGAGAGGGCATTGAATTTAGAAAAATTAAGATATCATAAGATAGTTGTGATGTGTGATGCAGATGTCGATGGTAGTCATATTGCTACATTAATACTTACATTTTTCTTCCGTTATATGAAAGAGTTGGTTGAAAATGGCTATGTTTATATTGCAACTCCACCATTATATTTAGTCAAAAAAGGTTCGACACAAAGATATTGCTGGAATGATAAAGAAAGAGACGATGTAATTGAAGAGCTGAAAGCCGGTAAAGATGTAAAGGTTAATGTTCAACGTTATAAGGGGCTAGGTGAGATGAATGCCTCTCAGTTATGGGATACAACAATGCATCCCGATTTTAGAACATTGCGACAAGTCACAATACAAAATGCCGCAGAGGCAGATAGAGTTTTTTCTATGTTAATGGGTGATGATGTTCCACCTAGGAGAGCCTTTATAGAGGAGAATGCAAAGTATGCGAATATTGATGTTTAATTTTTCAGATTTTATCTTGCCATAATTAGTCGACCTGTTTCTTCCTTTTCTATCCCTAGGTTTGTGTTATAGTTAATTTTATAACTATAAACATCTGATTTTAGAAGGGTTCCGTTTTTTAATTTCCCATCCCATCCCTCATTATAGTTGCTTGTTTCAAAGATTAAATTTCCCCACCTGTCAAATATTAACAGGTTATAAGAATTCATGTCAATATTTTTTAATGAAGGTGAAAAAACATCATTAATTCCATCATCATTAGGAGTGAAAATATCAGGTGTATATGAATAGTAATCTTGAAGTACAATAATTTCCTTCGTAATTGCATTTTCGCAACCCATTTCATCTATCACGGTTAGCGTAACATAATAACTACCTGGCTCTAAGTATAAATGTGTGGGATTTTCTAAATTAGATGTGTTATTGTCACCAAAATCCCAGATCCAATCTGTAATATCTATGTCATTATTGATTGAATTAAATTGTGTTGGTGTATTTGACAGATAAAAGGTATACTCATCGGCACTGAAATCTGCAATTGGTCTTGCATTCAAATTAATAAACACTTCTTCTAGACATCCAAATATATCGCTTATCTCTATTAAGTAATCTCCCTCGATTAAATTATTGAAAAAACCATTATTATTTATTTGAGTTTCGTCTGTATTTACATTCAATAGTGTATATGCATAAGGTGGTGTTCCTCCATTAGTTGTAATTGTAATCTCTCCGTTATCACTAATGCATTCACTCCATAATGGATCGATACTCATTCCTTCATTTTCTAATACGGTGACAGTGGTGTCATATGAACAATTATTAGCATCAGTGATTGATAGGTTATAAGTTCCTCCGTCAAGATCATCAATATTAGATTCATTAGAATAAAATCCATCACTGTTAGACCATGTGTAGTTATAAGGACTAGTTCCACCTGAAACACTAATTTCAATAAATCCATTTTGTGCATCTGCACATGTCACCCCTCCAATACTTGTTTCTGTTGAGAGGGCTGCTGCTGGTTCAGAGATTGTAAATGGGGTAGATGCGGTACAGCCATTGGCATCATTAATCGTTGTAGTATAGTTGCCAGCACTTAAATTAAATTGATCTGATAAATTTTCATATGGTGGAGTTCCTCCAATAATTGTATATTCAACTATCCCATCATTACCTCCATTGCAAGATACATCCTCTGTATCGGATGTTAACTCTAATAATTCAGGTTCAGCGATAATGAATTCTAATACATCACTGGTGCAGTCTGGCGTTCCGATCGTTACAGAATAGAGCCCTGGTGCTAAATTATCAAATAAATAATTATCGCTATTTTCTTCGGTAATACTACTTACTTCTATGTCTTGTTGATAGAGAGTGTAATTCCAGTCTCCTTGATTGGGAGCTATTACTTCAATGTTCCCATTATTTTCATTATAACAGCTGATATCAGCGGAACTTCCGCTTATTGATAACTCTTCAAACACAATATTTACGTCTGTTCCTTCAATTCCACCTTCAAAGCCACACCAATCGCCAGCTTCACCACACATGGATGCTCCTGCCGTGTATGTTACATTTCCGCCAGGGAAAACTACAAATTCATTGCCAGTGCCTATTTCATTTCCAANCTCGTCTTGCCAAATAATATCTGNTCCAGCAACNGCTGGTGCAAATTCAATTTCNTCAAGTGTATAATCATTGTCACCGTTAGGTGTAAATCTCCAGGCATCATTTTCACACGTCCATTCATTNGGGTAATTTCTNACTACACCATCTGATCCAGTAACTACATGAGCTATTGTTCCATTTTCATTATGTAACGCATGTATAGCATATCCACTATTCCAAGATGAACATAAAACTTTTTGCGCAATATGTGTTTCTATAATATTTGTGCTTTCAAAAAGTTTTATTTGACTAGAATAACAAATTTCCGTGCATGAATACATTGGTATACCACAAAAAGATGCAATAAACACTCTGTTTGGCTCTTCTCCTATAGTAGCATATGCAATAATTCCATTCCCATTTACTCCAGGTTGAATATCTTGCCAGGGGCATAGAATGGCATTCATTGGAGGATCCATAGCACTAGGTACTGCCGCATCAATAGTCCAGTCAGAATATGTGTTTGCTGCAGCTGTATTAAAAGTTAAAAAATTATTTGAAGATAGAACTACATCAGTATAATTGTTGCCATAAAATGTAAACTCAAATTCCATATCAATAACCCCACCATGTAAATCGTCTGTATATATGCCAGAGTCTGTTAAGTCAATGGCAACGGCATTTGCGCTTAAAGTCACACCAACCTGTCCTTCTTGTCCTTCGCATAGAATAGTGTCTCCTGTGGCAATCACTTGTGCTTCTAAATACGATCCTAGGGTAAGGAGAATTGTTATTAGGATAAAATTTCTCATATTATTTTTCTTTTAATATGTTAATTTCAATAATCATGCCAACTTTTAATGAGGTTGATAATTATCAATATATTCTACAATTTACAATTATAATTCTAAATAATTTATATTTTAATATATATAAAAAGCGATATTTTTATACATTAGCGCATTAACTTAATTTTATTCAAATAATATGAAAATTACTGTCGTTGGTGCTGGTGCAGTTGGAGCAAGCTGTGCTGAGTATATAGCAATTAAAAACTTTGCTTCAGAAGTTGTTTTAGTAGACATTAAAGAAAATTTTGCAGAAGGGAAAGCCATGGATTTGATGCAAACAGCTTCTTTAAATGGTTTTGATACTAAAATTATTGGAAGTACTAATGATTATTCTAAAACTGCAGGTAGTGATATTGCAGTGATTACTAGTGGCATCCCTAGAAAGCCTGGAATGACACGAGAGGAGTTAATAGGAATTAATGCGGGTATTGTTAAGTCTGTATCTACGAATTTAATTAAGTATTCTCCGAACGTTATTCTAATTATTGTTAGTAATCCAATGGATACAATGACATATTTAGCGCTAAAATCTACAAAACTCCCTAAAAATAGAATTATAGGTATGGGGGGGGCACTAGATAGTGCAAGATTTAAATACAGATTAAGTGAAGCTCTTGGCTGTCCTGCCTCGGATATTTCTGCTATGGTAATAGGTGGCCATAGTGATATAGGGATGTTGCCTTTAACTCGATTAGCGACACGCAATAGTATCCGTGTATCAGAACTATTGTCACATGATAAAATTGAACAAATTAAGCAGGATACAAAGGTGGGGGGTGCTACTCTCACATCTATGCTTGGTACGTCTGCTTGGTATGCCCCTGGAGCAGCGGTATCTTCTTTGGTTCAATCCATTGCCTGTGATCAGCATAAAATGTTTCCATGTTCTGTCATGTTGGAGGGAGAATATGGCTTGTCTAATTTAGCTATTGGTGTTCCAGTAATTCTTGGTAAAAATGGAGTTGAAAAAATTGAAGAAATTGAGTTGAGCGAAGAGGAAAAGTCACAACTATCCTTATCAGCTGAAGGAGTATTAAAAACAAATGATATCTTGGTAGATATGGGTTTATTTTAGTGGACGATTATTTTATTTCTTAAAATAGTGTTTTTATTATTTCGGATCTCAGCAACATATGTGCCATTTTTCGCATTTTTGATTGTTATTAATGTTCTCTTATCTATAATTTCCGCTCTCATTACAATTACTCCTAGGGTTGAATATATTGTTAAGTCATATTTTAAATCATCATCTTTTTCAATAATAAACTTGCCATTATTTGGGTTTGGTATAATTTTTAAATCTTGAATTATATTTAAGCTATTATTAATATTAAAACTTTCTGCTAGAAATAATTCCACTCCTCCACTTGCATTACCTCTTATTAAATCTGGTTGTTCATCGTTATTTATATCGGCAATTGTTATTTTTGAGTGGACACAGTTATTTGTATTAACCATATTATTTGTTACAAGGTCATACTCTGTTTCTAAATTTAAAACAGTATTGTTATTAGTAGTATTTTCAATATTGTCATATAAATATATTAAGCCACTTTCTGTGCCTATTGCTAAATGATATTTGTCCTCATGTTCAAAAATATAAGGCATAGTGTATCCGGTTAAATATATTGGGTCTGCTAGATGAACGCCCCCGAGGCTTTTAGTGATAATTTCATCTCCATTTTCATCAAAATCACCACTGAAGAATTCCGGTGTATAATTTTCAAATATTGGATTTGTCGTTGATCCAGTATTTTGATAATAATTAATCCCATTATAAACACCATTATCTATTCCCATTCTTTCTCCAATTATGAGATCTATTAATTCATCTCGATTTAAATCTATTAATTGTGGTGTAGCAAAGCTGCCAACATCAATATCAAGCATTATGTATTCCGAAAAAAAAGGCCATTCTGGAGATGGTGTGCCATCTTCATCAAATCCGTCATTTTCAAAATAATATAATTCCCCATTATTATCCCCAATGATCATGTCCACATACCCATCATTGTTTAAGTCTCCAAAAGTCGGATGAAGTGATTGAATGCTCGGCGATAAACCGAGTAAGCTAGATAGGTTAGAAAAATCTTCAGTCAAAAATTGGAATATTGGATTCGATTCTGTCCCAGTGTTTTGATATATTGTAATACTAGAATTGTAATTGCCATTTTCAAAATAACCTTTATTGCTAATGATAAGATCTAATAATCCATCTTCATTTAAATCATATAGAAGTGGAGTTGCATTAGTGCCAACATCAATCATTTCTTTTATCAGGAAGTCATTTTCAATAAAATCAAATTGAATACTATTAGTGATTGATGAAGTGCCAGTATTCTTATAGAAAATCGAATTTTTATGGTTCTCAGACACATTTACACCATTTGGACTAATAATTAGATCTTTTAAATTATCATTGTCTACATCTAAATGAAATGCCCCCGGGAATCTTGTTAAATTAATAGGTGTATTGTCACTTGGAAAATTTGAATCTTCTTCTATCATAAAAGCACTTTCATTAGAGCCACCATTAAATAGCATAATCATATTATCATATGTAATGTCTCCGAGTAATAGCTCTAATCCCTGATTATTCAAAGGATCTAAATCTAGTGCTAATACCGTTGATCCAGAGTGTGCTATTCGCCCATCATCTTCATTTTCGTTACAATCTTCATCTAAGCCCATGGTTACACTATTTGTGCTAAAATCTTCTTTAAATCGCCCCCAACAATTGTCACTCCTAATTAAATTAATACTGTCGGTATTGCCATACATTTGTATTGATTTATTTTCATGAAAATAAATATGTGTTCCAGATGGGTCAAATGTTAAAATGTCAATATCTAAATCTCCATCTACATCTATAATAGCCGGAATGTCAGAACTGCTTACATACACAGGGATTTGGCCAAATCCTGCATCTGAAGTTAGTATTTTGGTAAATTCAAATGACAATTCATTATTAGAGTTGTTTGTATAGAGGGCTATAGATGATTCATAGCTTGTAAAAATATCTGCTTTCATATCTTGGTTGTAATCTACGAGCAGGGCCCAATCAGTTAATGAGGGAAATGCGTTAACATAGTTAGGAGCATATTTAAATTTATTTATTACTGTGTCAAATAAAAATGGTATTATGCGATTACCATTCACAGTTCCGTTTTTTCCTGATCTGTCAAATATAAATAGATCATCTTTTCCATCAAGATTTAAATCAATTTTTGAAAATTGACAAAAATTCATTCCACCTGCCCATGGATTTATTAAATCTTCTCCATTTTTAGATACTATCACTTCATTATTTTGCACAAATTCTATTTGCGCAAATGAAGTATTGGTTATTGTTAAGAAAAGTAAAATGTAATAGTATTTTTTAAACATGTTGTGCTTGCAAATAATAAATTGGTGAGATATTTTATTATACTGTTAATTTACGAATAAAATCTTTTGTATTTGTAGTTTATTAAGAACATCTGTTAATTTATAATTAAAACTTCCTTTCTTTTTTATATATTTGCGGTCGTTTTACTAATTTAAAAGCATCTTATGAACAATAATAATGTTAGAAACTTAATAAGGTTTATTGGAGTTGTATTTTTTATATCTTTTCTGTTTTCACTTTCTTTTACTTTTGTTGTCAATAGAGAGCAAAAGAAAGCTGTTGAGTTTTCAAATGGTGACTATAATCTGGAGCAGTATTACTTGGATTCAGTCTCTACAGAACCGGTGTATACTCCATGGTTATTTTTTGGTCAAAAATCATGGACATTGTCAGAGTGTCAGGATAGTGAACTTAAATTAGGATTAGATTTGCAGGGTGGAATGAATGTCACATTAGAAATATCGATGAGAGATATTTTAATTGCATTGTCAGATAATAGTCAGGACCCAATATTTAATCAAGCATTAAAACAGGCATCTGAACAAGAGATAAACAGTCAAGAAGATTATTTGGCATTATTTGAAACGGCATTTAAAGAAGTCGATATCAATGGATCAACTAGGTTATCTGACCCTCGAATTTTTGGGAATAAAGATTTAAGAGATAAAATCCCAACAGATGCTTCTAATGAAGAAGTGATGCGTATTATCCGCATAGAAGCTGAAGGGGCTGTTGATAGAGCATTTACTGTATTAAGGGCTAGAATTGATAAGTTTGGAGTTGCACAGCCGAGTATACAGAAGGCAGAAAGAACCGGGCGTATTATTGTCGAATTGCCAGGTGTTAAGGACGTGGTTCGGGTCAAGAAGTTATTGCAGAGTGCAGCTGTTTTAGAGTTTTGGGAAACGTATGACAATACTGAGCTATTTAATTTTATGCAGGAAGCTAATTTTGCTTTAAATGAAAAAAATATATCTAAAGACTCGTCTCAAAATCTTGATGATGATTTAGAAAATATACTAGATGACGGAGTTGATAACTTGGATGACTTAGTTTTAGATGATGATGTTGATAATGATACTCTTGCAACTTCTACTAATGTTTTATTTTATCTTTTGTCTCCAAATATTTCTATAGATCCTAATACAAGTGGCCTTCAGATTATTCCAGGTCCTGTGGTAGGTTCCGCATTGATAAAAGATACATCTAAAATTAATAATTACTTAATAGATAAGGATGTTTTAGCACTTATCCCAAATGAATTGAGGAACGTTAAATTTTTATGGGAAGCTAAGCCTTTTGATGAAAAGAATGAAAGACTTCGTTTAATAGCTATTAAGTCTAATAGAGAAGATAAAGCTAAACTTGCTGGCGATGTTATTGTTGATGCTAGTCAAGATATTGATCAATTCGGTAATCCTCAAATTAATATGCGGATGAATCGTAGCGGTGCTAGGTTATGGCAAAAAATAACTAGAGAAAATATTGGTAATTCCGTTGCTGTAGTATTGGATGATTATGTATATTCTTTTCCAACGGTAAATGCAGAAATATCTGGTGGTAGTTCTGTAATTTCTGGTAATTTTACTTTAGATGAAGCACAAGACCTAGCTAATATTCTTAAAGCTGGTAAATTGCCCGCTCCAGCTAAAATTATTCAGTCAGAAATTGTAGGTCCATCATTAGGTTCAGAGGCTATTCAGGCAGGTTATAAGTCGTTTTTAATTGCCTTGGCTTTTGTATTATTTTATATGATTTTTTATTATATGCATGCTGGATTAGCATCAAATGTTGCATTGATAATTAATATGTTTTTTATTTTTGGAGCGTTATCTGGATTGGGTGGTGTATTAACATTGCCTGGTATTGCTGGTATCGTGTTGACAATAGGAATGTCGGTAGACGCGAATGTTTTAATTTATGAGCGAATTAGGGAAGAGATTTATCAGGGAAAAGGACTTACTTTGGCAATTAGAGATGGTTATACGCAGGCTTATAGTTCTATTATAGATGCCAATATTACTACTTTGCTGACCGGTGTTGTGTTATTTTATTTTGGTACGGGTCCCATTAAAGGTTTCGCTACAACTTTAATTATTGGTATTCTTACTTCTTTGTTTTGTGCTATTTTTATTACTAGATTAATTTTTGAATCTCGGATAAATTCTAAAAAGTCTATTCGGTTTTCGAATTTCATAACACATAATGCATTTAAAAATTTAAATATTAGATTTATTCCAAATCGAAAAAGATACTACGTTTTATCTGCTCTTATTATTGGTGTCGGTATTTTTTCATTATTTACAAAAGGATTAAATCAGGGTGTAGATTTTCAAGGAGGTCGAACTTATATTGTCAGATTTGAGCAACCCGTCGTTACTTCTGATTTAAGGAATACGCTGGGAGAGGTGTTTGTTACAGAAAACAACTTAAAATTATTTCCAGAGGTTAAGACATTTGGAAATTCTAATCAAGTGAAAATTACCACGAATTATATGATTAACGATCTAGAGTCAGATACGTTAGTAGAGCAAAAGTTATATGAAGGTCTAGTAAGTTTTTCAGATAATCAAGCAAATAAATTGATTCTCGATTCAAAAACAGGGGCGCATTATTTTAGCTCACAATTAGTTGGGCCAACTATTGCAGATGATATTAAAAAATCTGCAGTTTGGTCGATATTGTTTTCATTAGTTTTAATTTTTCTATATATCTTATTCAGATTTAAAAAATGGCAATATAGTCTGGGTGCTGTAATTGCTGTTTTTCATGATGTTATGATACTATTGTCTATTTTTTCTGTATTCTATGGGATATTGCCATTCTCATTAGAGATAGATCAAGCATTTATAGCGGCAGTTTTAACAGTTATCGGATATTCGTTGAATGATACTGTGGTTGTTTTTGATAGAATCAGGGAATATGTTGCTATAAAAGTAGGTGACAGTGGTGATGTTATTAATAGGGCCTTAAATAGCACGTTAAGCAGGACAATTAATACATCTTTAACTACATTTTTTGTCTTGTTTGTTATATTTGTTTTTGGTGGGGAAATGGTTAGAGGATTTATGTTTGCAATTATGACAGGTGTGATAGTTGGTACATATTCATCTTTATTTATTGCTTCTCCAATTATGTATGACACCACTAAGAAAAAGCTAAATTAAGCTATGAATTTTTTATTATTGAACTTAGGTTTTGGTGAAATTTTTCTGATTTTTTTAGTCTACTTGATTTTTTTTGGTTCTAATAATTTTCCTACATTAATGAAAGACTTGGGGCGGGTTTTGTATAAAATAAAGAACTCGGTTCATGACGTATATCAAGAATTTGACTCGCATCATAAAAACATCAAATAAGCTTCAATATTTCTTTTTGTGTTAATAACATTTCACTTATGTTAATAAAAAGTCGGTGTTAATTTTAAATAAAATTTATTTATGCAATACATTTAATTGTAATTTACAATTAGCTAGTATTTAATTACGTATAAAATAATTTCCCAATGACAGCATTTAAATTTGAATATATATGGCTGGACGGTTATCAACCAGAAGCTAATCTTAGAAGTAAAACTAAAGTTATTAAATTTGATCAATTCGATGAAGATCTATCTGTTTTGCCTGATTGGTCTTTTGATGGAAGTTCTACTCAGCAAGCTGATGGAAGCTTTTCTGATTGTGTTCTTCGTCCTGTAAAAATTTACAAAGATCCCGCTAGATTAGATGGCTATTTGGTGTTGTGTGAGGTTATGAATGCAGATGGCGCGCCCCATGAATCAAATACTCGTTCTCAAATCAAACAAGGTTTTGATGATTTTTGGTTTGGATTTGAGCAGGAATATACATTAATGGATGGAACTAGGCCTTTAGGTTTCCCAGAGCAAGGGTTTCCCAATCCTCAGGGCATGTACTATTGTTCTGTTGGGAACAAGAACGTGGCAGGCAGGGAAATCGTAGAAGCACATTTAGATTTATGTTTAGAGGCTGGTTTAAATATAACAGGTATTAATGCAGAAGTGTTATTGGGGCAATGGGAATTTCAAGTTCTAGGACAAGATCCATATTCTGCAGGAGATGATCTATGGGTTGCAAGATATTTACTTCACAGAGTTACTGAAGAGTATGGGGTCGGTCTTGAATTTCATCCAAAGCCAGTGCAAGGTGATTGGAATGGGTCGGGTATGCATTGTAATTTTTCCAATAAAAAAATGAGAGATGTTGGAGGGAAAAACTATATCGAATCTATTTGTGATGCACTAGGTGCTGCTCATACTGCGCATATTGCTGTTTATGGCTCGTCAAATGAACAGCGTTTAACAGGATTACATGAAACACAATCTATTGAGAAGTTTAGTTATGGTGTTTCTGATAGGGGGGCTTCAATTAGGATCCCTATATCTTTGCCTGCTAATGATTGGAAGGGTTATCTTGAAGACAGACGACCAGCTTCTAACGCAGATCCATATAAAATAGTTGCTATTATGATCGATACAGTAAGCACTGTATAAATAAGAATTCTTCTAATTTTTTTCTTCTACGAAATTAATTGTTAAATTGCGAATCTAAGTTTATTTTTATGACTATATATATATATAAAAAATTTCAACAATACGCATTGTTTTTACTGATATGTGTCTCATCTTTTTCCAATGCTCAGTCAGGTGATTTTATTCGTGCAAATAAAGCTTTTGAAAATGGAGAGTATGGTAAAGCGGAAAAGATTTTTAAAAATGCTTATCAGAGGTCTAATGATAGGGCTGAAAAAAATGAAATTGGCTTTAAATTAGCTCAATGTTATTTCTTTTTAGGGGATTTCAAAAAAGCTGAGAGTAATTTAAGACGAACGATCAAAATGCGTTATAGTAATCCATTAGTTCATTATTATTTAGCTGAATGTTACAAAGGGATGGAAAAATTTGATAAGGCACAGTTGGAATATGAAAAGTTTATAAAATTAGACCCAGATAATCCAAAAGGGGAATTTGCATTAGAGTCTCTTGAATTAACACAGCAATGGATTCAAGATGGGAGTAAATATAGAGTTGTTAATGCTGGTAATGATGTGAATTCGCCATTTGATGACTTTTGCCCGGTCATTAAGGGAAAGAAGAATAATGAATTATATTTCACATCATCTAGGGAAGGCGTTCTAGGTCGAAGTATAAATCAAATTACAGGACAATATTTTACCGATATTTTTTCTATTAAAAAGTCAGAAGATAAGAGAGGAAAGAAGCGATCTTCTAAAGTTATAACACCGCCCGATTGGGATGAAACGACTTTAACAAATACCGAGAATGGTTTAGCTGATGTTGTTAATTTAAAAAACTCAGAAGAGGGCGCAATTTCTTTTAATAAGAGAGGGAATAAAATGTTTTTTACTAGAGCTATTTTTTCAAAGAATAGATATCAGGGTCGTAGAATATATTCTGCCACTTTTAGAGGTAAAAAATTCAGAGATGTTACGATGGAAATGATTCCAATTGATACTCTTGTCGATGTACATGGTCCTTGTGTGAGCCCAGATGAAAAAACGTTATTTTTTGCTGCTGATATAGAGGGCGGATTTGGGGGATCGGATATTTATGTTAGTCGTTATGATCGTCGAAAAAAATCTTGGGGAGAGCCTGAAAATCTTGGCCCAAATATTAATAGTTCGGGTAATGAAGGATTTCCCGTATTTAACGGCACAACAAAGAACTTGTATTTTTCTTCAAATGGTCGGCCAGGTATGGGTGGCTTAGATATATATAAAGCAGAATATAATCCCAATTTCGATGGTTCAAGTAGTAGTATGTTTAGTGAGGCAGAAAATTTACAGTATCCTGTCAATACTTGTTTTGATGATTTTGGTATTACTTTTGAACATTATGCTGAAAGTGGACTAGAGCCTGAATTGAAGGGGTATTTTTCTTCGAATAGGGTTGGTGGTAAATGGAAGAGCAAGGGAAAGGTTGATGTGTATTACTTTGATAAACAACAAATTTTCTTTAATCTTTCCGGTCAAGTTGTAGATGTTGCAGATGGAAGTCCTATACCAGGGGCACAAATTGAATTAATAGGTCCATCATCTAGTAAAACTGCACAAACAGATGGGTTTGGTAATTTTTCTTTTGATGAATGTAATTTTGGAGAAGATGAGGATTATCGTTTAGTTGTTAATAAAGATTGGTTTTTTCAACAAGTAGATACGACAGTTAGTACTCATAGTATTAAGAATAGAGATTGTGAATATATTACAGCAGAAATGGAAGAAGAAAAAAACCCTAATGTCTGTAGCTATAAAGAGGGACATTTGGAGTACTCAATTTATCGGAAATTTGAAATGAAAACAATGAGACGTCCTCTAGACTTGAAGAGTGTTCATTTTGATTTAGGTAAATCTGATCTTAGGGATGCAGCAAAAGAAGAATTAGATTCTTTGGCCTCATTGCTTAACAATGATTGGCCTAAGGTAGTTATAGAATTGAGGTCTCATACAGATTTAAGGGGTAGTGATGATTTAAATGTTAAGTTATCTTTTGACCGAGCTCAAAGTTGTGTTGACTATTTAGTTGAACAAGGAGTTGATGCAAGAAGATTAGTTCCAGTGGGAATGGCTTCTACTGAGCCAAAAATTCTTGAAAAGTCTGAAAAAGGATTGCCTCCCGGTGAATTAAATAAAGAATATATAGCTAATCTCAAATCTTCTAAATTAATGGAAACTGCTCATCAGAAAAATAGGAGAACTGATTTTAAAATTCTTAGCGATAATTTTGAAGATTGGTTGGATAAAAATCCGAGCTTAGGAGAGAATGAACGTAATATACAGCGTGCAATTATTGATCAAAAGGGCGCTGTTATTCCAACAGATGCTAAAGGTAATTTTATACAACAAGTGAATTGATAAATCAAGATATATATATATAATGCATTACGCGAAAAAGAGTATCTAATTTAGATGCTCTTTTTGTTTGTGAATTTTATGGAAGATAAATATTTAAAAAGAGGTGTTTCTGCTACTAAGGAAGATGTTCACAGTGCAATTAAGTCTTTAGACAAAGGTCTATTCCAAAAACCTTTTTGTAAAATTATCCCTGATTATCTTTCTGGTAGTGATGATCATTGTTTAGTAATGCATGCTGATGGTGCTGGAACAAAATCCTCGTTAGCATATATTTATTGGAAAAAAACTAATGACTTTTCTGTTTGGTCAGGTATTGCTCAGGATGCATTAGTGATGAATATGGATGATTTACTTTGTGTCGGGGCTGTGAATAACTTCATATTGTCTTCTACTATTGGTCGTAATAAGAATTTAATTCCAGGTGATGTTATTTCAGAGATTATTCATTCAACTAGTATGCTAATCAATAGATATAAGGATTGGGGTATTAATATTGTTTCATCTGGTGGAGAAACAGCTGATGTTGGTGACCTTGTTCGCACCATTATTATAGATAATACAATAGTAACTAGAATGCCTAAAAAGGATGTTATTGATAATGCAAATATTTCTAATGGCGATTTAATTATTGGCCTTGCATCTTATGGTCAAACGACATATGAGACAGAGTATAATTCAGGTATCGGGAGTAATGGTCTTACATCAGCGCGTCATGATATTTTTCATAATCAATTAGCAGAAGAATTCCCAGAAAGTTTTGATCCTTTGTTAGACCCATCACTAGTATATGCTGGTAATAAGTCTTTGTTAGATATATTTTGCAATTCTCATATGGGTAAGTTAGTGTTGTCCCCAACAAGGACATATGCTCCTGTCATTCAAAAAATTCTTCTTAATTATAGAGATTGTGTTTCTGGTATGGTTCACTGTACTGGAGGTGGTCAAACAAAAATACTGCATTTTATAGATGATATGCATATTGTTAAAAACAATATGTTCCCAGTTCCCCCTATTTTTGATTTAATTAAAAAAGAATCTGGAGTTTCTTGGAAAGAAATGTATAAGGTATTTAATATGGGACATCGCATGGAATTGTATGTTAAAGGAGAGGTTGCAGATTCGATAATTGATATAGCAAATTCATTTAATTTAGATGCTCAAGTTATTGGACATGTTGAGAAATTAAATGGTAAGAAATTAACCATTCACTCTCCAGAAGGATTAATTGAGTATTAATTATGTTAGATAAATTACAGGCTATAAAAACTAGGTTTGATGAGGTTTCAGCATCAATTGTTGATCCTGCTGTCATTTCTAATATGCCTTTGTATATTAAATTAAATAAAGAGTATAAAGATTTAGAGCCCATTGTCCAAGCTATTGATAAATATATAAAAGTTGTCAAGGATATAGATGATGCCAAAAGTATTTTAAAAAATGAAAAAGATGCTGAGTTGCGGGAATTAGCAAAATTAGACTTAGAAGAATGCTCTGATTTGAAACAGGTGGTCGAAGGAGAGCTTAAGGTTTTACTAATACCTAAAGATCCAGATGATTCTAAGAATGCAGTTGTTGAAATTCGAGCTGGTGCTGGTGGAGATGAAGCAAGTATATTTGCTGGGGATTTATTTAGAATGTATGCTAAATTCATCGATTCTAAAAAATGGAAACAAGAATTAATGGATGTTAGTGAGGGTGTGTCAGGTGGATTTAAAGAAATTGTATTTAGTGTTTCTGGAACAAATGTGTATGGTGATTTAAAATATGAATCCGGTGTTCATAGAGTTCAAAGGGTCCCGCAGACAGAAACTCAAGGTCGAGTACATACTTCTGCGGCCAGTGTTGTTGTTCTGCCGGAAGTTGAAGATTTTGATATCAAATTAAATGAGAGTGATATTAAAAAAGAAACTTATTGTTCATCTGGTCCTGGTGGTCAATCTGTTAATACCACTTACTCTGCAGTTCGACTGACCCATGTCCCAACAGGGGTAGTTGCTCAATGTCAGGATCAGAAATCTCAAATTAAAAATTATGCTAAAGCATTAAAGGTTTTGAGATCTAGAATTTATGAGATAGAATTAAGAAAAAGAAATGAAGAAATAGCTGGTCAACGAAAAACAATGGTCAAAACGGGTGACCGATCTGATAAAATCAGAACTTATAACTATCCGCAGGGACGTGTTACAGATCATAGAATAGGCCTAACATTGTATTCTTTAAATGATATCGTTAATGGTGACATTAATAAATTGGTTGAGGAGTTAAAGATTGCTGAAAATGCAGAAAAGTTAAAAATGGGTTAAATGGATTTAAATCATATTATTAATCATATTCGTGTTAAAAAATCTTGCCTATGTGTGGGCTTAGATCCAGATTTAAATAGAATCCCAGATCATCTGCTAGATGGTGATGATCCTGTATTTGAATTCAATAAATCAATCATTGATGCTACTTCTGACTTATGTGTTGCTTATAAGCCTAATTTGGCTTTTTATGAAAAATTGGGTCCTGCTGGTTTAGTTAGTTTAGAAAAGACGATTCGTTATATTTCTGATGATCACTTTATCATTGCAGATGCGAAAAGGTCAGATATATTCAATTCTGCTAAAATGTATGCAGATACATTTTATAATTATTTTAATTGTGATGCAGTAACTCTTTCTCCATATATGGGATTTGACGCAGTTAAACCTTTTCTAAAAAAAGGTAAATGGGCGATTTTATTAATTGCAACTTCAAACCCGAGTGCATCTAGCATTCAAAATATTATCACTCAATCAGGCTCTCCTCTATATTTAGATATTTTAGATAATGCTGCCGCCTGGTCTAATAAGGAAAATATGATGTTTGTAGTCGGAGCTACTCGTACAAAAGAAATGAGAAAAATTCGAGCAAAGGCACCAGAAAATTTCTTTTTAATCCCAGGTATTGGTGCACAAGGTGGTGATTTAGCGGCAGTTTTTGATGCGGGTTTTAGTAAAAATTGTGGTTTGCTTATTAATGTTTCTCGATCTATTATTTATGCTGGTGAGGGGTTGGGCAAGAATTTTAAAGATCATGTTCATCAGGCCTGTCTTAGTATGCAGCAGAATATGGAATCATTACTAAAATCCAGAAACTTTGTTGTTTGAATATTACAAATAAAATGTCATTAAACAATAAAAAAATTCTCATTACAGGTGCAAATGGTTTGTTAGGCCAAGTATTACGATTGTTTTTAGAAAAGCATGGCTTTGTTGTTATTGCTACAGGTTTAGGGTCAGATAGGTTGTGTAACCATAATCATGTTTATAAGGAGTTAGATGTTACGTCATTAGAGCAATGTGCATATGTTATCAATAAGTATGAGCCGTCTGTAATTGTTAATGCAGCAGCTATGACTAATGTTGATGAGTGTGAAATATCTAAAACAAAATGTTTGGCGGTTAATAGTTCAAGTATAGATAATTTTATTCCACATGTTATAAATTATAAAATTCATCTCATTCAGATCTCTACCGATTTTGTTTTTAATGGTTTCAGTGGAGGATATGTCGAAAATGATGCATGTAATCCTTTAAACAATTATGGTATGTCAAAATTATCTGCTGAAAAAAATATAAAAAATAATCTTGGTGATGAGTTATATACCATTATTAGAACTTCTCTTATTTATGGGCCTGGTGAAAATAATTTTCTTGCTTGGGTTAGGACGAAATTGGAAACAGGTGATATTCTCAATATCGTTCATGATCAGTATAGAACTCCTACATATGTTAACGATTTGGCATTAGCAATTTTACGGATTATTGAGCTTAAGAAATATGGTCTATATCATATTTCTAGTGGAGAAAAATTATCTATTTTTGATATTGTTTGTAATATTGCAATATGCTTACGGTTAGATTTGTCAAAAATAAATAAAATTAATTCAAGGGAACTAAATCAAATTGCAAGCAGGCCTTCTGATTCTACATTAGATATTGACAAGGCGATTAAGGAGCTTGGTTTTGCTCCTACGAAACTAAATAATGCATTAAAAAATATATTATGAGAGGTAATTTTTTTCAATTTTTTTCAATTTTTTTATTTGTTGGTCAATTTATGATCATCGCTGATGATCAAATTAGTGATTTGATTCCAAAAGAGTATTCTTATGAGTCTGTGACAGGAGTTGATTTAGATATTAGTCCAACGGATTTTTTAAGTATTAATGAAGATGGTTCATTTCAATATCAGGTAGATTTCATTAATGCTAATGGAACCTGGTTGTTAGTTGATAGCATCTTAGTCTTTAGTTATCTTCAACCTGTTGACACAGTTAGGTATTTTAGTGTAGTCCATTTTTCAGTAAATAAAATTGTGCTGTCAGAAGGGAATAATCAGTTTGAGTTAAAACATAAGTTCTCGAATAAGGTGAATATGTTTTCGAGAAATGTTAATGAATCCTTTTCTCCAATTGTTTCGAGTATAGGGAGTGTTATTTTTTATGATATTACACGATTATTTGGTCATGCTAAAAATGTTCCATTTATTGTAGTTTGGCTTGTGTTTGGTGCGTTGTTTTTTACGTTTAAAATGAATTTTATCAACCTGAGGGGTTTTTCTCATGCAATTGCTTTAGTTAAAGGAGATTTTAGTGATCCTGAAAATAAGGGAGAGGTGTCGCATTTTCAGGCACTTACAACTGCGCTTTCTGGGACTGTGGGCTTGGGTAATATAGCTGGTGTTGCAATTGCCATTAGCTTAGGAGGGCCTGGTGCTACTTTTTGGATGATTGTTGCAGGTGTTCTAGGAATGTCATCTAAATTTGTTGAATGTACTTTAGGTTTGAAATATAGAATAATAGATGCTGATGGTGTTGTTTCAGGAGGCCCCATGTATTATCTTCGAGATGGTTTAGCCAAGAGAAACTTAAAAAATGTTGGTAAGTTTTTAGCGGTTTTATTTGCCGTTCTTTGTATTGGTGGCTCTATTGGCGGAGGAAATATGTTTCAGGCAAATCAAGCATTTGCAGCTGTTAAGGGAATCTTTCCTGATCTTGCTAATTTTGGACCCTTGTTTGGTATTTGTTTGGCTGTGCTTGTTGGATTTGTCATTATTGGAGGCATTAAGAGTATTGCTAAGGTAACAGAAAAAATTGTCCCCTTTATGGCAGCGATTTACGTGGGTGCTGCAATGATGATTATTATTATCCATATTTCGGATGTCGGCTTTGTTATTGGTGAAATTATAGGAGGTGCATTTACTCCGGAGGCTGGGCTAGGTGGCTTTATAGGTGTTTTAATTATTGGGTTTAAAAGAGCAGCCTTTTCAAATGAAGCGGGTGTTGGTTCGGCATCTATAGCGCATTCAGCTGCAAAAACAAAAGAGCCTATTTCAGAGGGAATGGTGGCTTTATTAGAGCCGTTTATTGATACGATAGTTATTTGTACTATGACAGCATTTGTCATTATCATTACAGGCAGTTATCAAAATGTTGGTGATTTGGGCGGTTCGGAATTAACTTCTCAAGCATTTGGTAGTGTTATCTCTTGGTTCCCTTATATTTTAACTATTGCCATTATATTATTTGCTTTTTCGACTATGATTTCATGGTCTTATTATGGTTTAAAATCATGGACATTTTTATTTGGTAAAAGTAAGTACTCCGAATTGAGTTATAAAATTATGTTTATGATGTTTGTGATTATTGGTTCTTCTGCTAGTTTGGGGGCGGTTGTTGATTTTTCTGATATGATGATTTTGGCTATGGCTTTTCCTAATATTATTGGTCTTTTAATTATGTCTAGTGAAGTTAAGTCAGACTTGCAATCTTATTTAACCAAGTTAAAAAACGGAACGATTAAAAAATATAAATAAAAATGAATTTAAATTATTCTGAGAATCAAAAATTAATTAGTGAGACAATTCTTGATTTTAGTAATAGGGAAATTGTACCCAATATCATGGATTGGGATGAGAGGCAATATTTTCCTGTTAGTGTGTTTAAAAAATTAGGTGAATTGGGCATGCTTGGGGTGTTGGTCCCTTTAAAATATGGCGGTAGTGGATTTAGTTATAAGGAATATGTTACAGTTGTCTCAGAGATAGGTCGGGTGTGTGGTTCTATTGGTCTTTCAGTGGCCGCGCATAATTCATTGTGTGTTGGACATATACTTAAATTTGGTACGGAAACGCAAAAAATGAAATATCTACCTAGTCTATCTACAGGTCAATATATTGGAGCATGGGCTCTAACTGAAACAGGAACAGGATCGGATGCTTTGCGTATGAATACAACTGCTGTAAGATCCGGTGATGTGTGGACTATTAATGGCACAAAAAATTTCATTACTCATGGCATTAGTTCTGATTTAGTGGTGGTGATGGTTAGAACAGGCGCTATTGGTGATTCTCGTGGTATTTCAGCATTTATTGTAGATAGAAAAAATCCAGGATTAAAATCAGGTAAAAAAGAAAATAAATTAGGCATGAGAGCTTCAGAAACTTCTGAAGTTATTTTTGACAATTGTCAAGTTTCACAAGAGGATATGTTAGGGGATGAGGGTGATGGTTTTGTGCAGGCCATGAAAGTTCTTGATGGGGGAAGAATTTCAATCGCAGCTTTGGCCCTGGGTATTGCTAAGGGTGCTTATTTTGCTAGTGTTAATTATTCAAAAGAACGTGAGCAATTTGGCAAACCTATTTCTAGATTTCAAGCTATTGCATTCAAATTGGCAGATATGTACTGTGAGATAGAGGCTGCTGAGCTGATGATATATAGGGCCTGTGAATTAATTGTCAATGATAAGCCAGTCACTAAGGAGAGTGCTATGGCAAAGTATTATGCGTCTGAAGTTTGTGTCAAAATAGCGAATGAAGCTGTTCAGATTTTTGGAGGATATGGATATACTAAAGATTTCCCCGTTGAAAAATATTATAGGGATTCTAAGTTGTGTACAATTGGCGAAGGGACATCCGAAATTCAGAAAATTGTCATTTCTAAGCATATAGTTTGATATTTGTTAAAAATATAGTTAATTTCGCAAACTTAAATTAATTTAAAGATGATTATAATACCAGTGAAAGATGGAGAGTCTATTGATAGGGCTCTAAAAAGATTTAAGCGAAAGTTTGATAAGGTGGGTACTTTACGTGAAATCCGATCTAGGAAAAACTTTGTTAAGAAGTCTACTCAAAGAAGGGAGGAGTTAATGAAGGCTAAATTTTCACAATCATTTTTAAATTCTCAAGAAGATTAATTACATATCTTCAAGTCCTTATTACTAAGTTTATTATTACTTCCGATTTTTTAATTCGTCCTACTTAAATTTATTAAATTTGTATTTTTAGTAGTATTGATTTTAAAAAATATGGTGAGTCATAAATTCGTTAATTATCTGAAAAATGAAAGGCATTATTCATCTCATACAATTAAAGCTTACTCTGATGATTTAATTCAATTTTTTGAATTGTTAAATTTGCAAGATCATGATTTATCTCTTGTTACGGCTAATCATATTCGGTCTTGGATTATTGTTCTCAAAAAAAAAGCTTTTTCAGCAAAAACTATTAATCGAAAAATGAGTGCTTTAAAAACATTTTTTTCTTTTTGTAAAAGGGAAAATTTGATTAATGTTAATCCATTTTTGCAGATTAAGACATTAAAAGATTCAAAACGTTTGCCAAGCGTTATCTCGGAATCTGCTTTGGAAAATTTATTTTCTTTAGATGGTGTTTTCGCAAATGACTGTAAGGGTGTTAGGGATAGGTTAATTATGGAAGTATTTTATCAGTGTGGTATTAGGTTAAACGAGTTGGTGAACTTAAAATTAAGTGATTATGATGCTCAAAAAAAACAATTGACTATACTAGGAAAAAGAAATAAAGAGCGAATTATTCCTTTGATTAATCATTTAGGAGATTTATTAGATGCTTATATAGATTTACGAGCTGATATGGTTGCTGATAAGTCGATATCTTTTCTGTTTATCTCTAATAGTGGTCAAAAAACTTATCCTAAAATGATTTATCGATTGGTTAATCATTATTTATCTCTAGTAAGTAGCTCTCAAAAAAAGAGTCCGCACATATTGAGGCATGCTTTTGCAACACATTTGCTTAATCGTGGTGCTGATTTGAATGCTATTAAAGATTTGCTGGGTCATTCTACTTTATTGTCTACGCAGGTTTATACTCAGGTTTCTAGTCAAAAAATAAAGAAAGTGTATAAGCAGGCTCATCCGAGAGGTTGATTTTTAAAGCTATATGTAAAAAAACCTCTTTTATTCTTTGTAAAAGGAAAATGTTTTAATAAATTTGCAGTCCTTTAATAGATTATGGGAGTTCTATATCTGTTATTGTAGTTGTTTTTTGACATTTTGAATTGTGGATGTGAGTGAAGATTTTTGAGAATTCGAGGTAGAGTGGGATAATATTTTACTTTTGCCGATGTAGCTCAGCTGGCTAGAGCAGCTGATTTGTAATCAGCAGGTCGTGGGTTCGAGTCCCTCCATCGGCTC
>PBKX01000015.1 GCA_002722215.1 Flavobacteriales bacterium
CACACAATCAATGAACCAGATTTATTGCAGGTTTCAATAGATAATGCTACTGACTCATTACTTTGTTTTGGGGATACAGATGGAGAAATAAATTTAAATGTTATTGGTGGATCAGGACCTTATTCATATGCATGGTCTAATGGAGAAACTACTGATTCCCTTGATAATTTAACAGCGGACTCCTACTTTGTTACAGTAACTGATATATATGGATGTACAGACACACTATCCCACACAATCAATGAACCAGATGAATTACAAATATCTATCAATAGTGCTACCGATTCACTGCTTTGTTTTGGTGATGATGATGGCTTTATAAACATTGATGTAATCGGCGGTACTGGAACCTATTCCTACGATTGGTCTAATGGAGAAACTACTGAAGATATTAGTGATTTAGTAGCTGGATCCTACTCTGTTGTAGTAACTGACATATATGGATGTACTGACACATTATCACACACAATCAATGAACCAGATGAATTACAAATATCTATCAATAATGCTACCGATTCACTTGCTTGTTTTGGTGATGATGATGGTTTTATAAACATTGATGTAATCGGTGGTACCGGAACCTATTCCTACGATTGGTCTAATGGAGAAACAACTGAAGATATTAGTGATTTAATAGCTGGATCCTACTCGGTTACAGTAACTGACATATATGGATGTACAGATACATTCTCGCATACTATTAGTGAACCTACTGAAATAGAAATTGAAATAGCCGATGCAATAGTATTAGGTTGTTTTGAGGATGATGATGGTTTTATAAACATTGATGTAACCGGTGGTACTGGATCGTATTCGTATGATTGGTCTAATGGTGCAACTACTGAAGATATAAATAATCTGACAGCTGGAACATATACTGTTACTGTGACAGATGAAAACGGCTGTGAGGGGGAACTACTAACATATACTCTTGAAGAGCCTACCGAAATAGAAATTGAATTAGTGGATGCAAGCACATTACTACAGTGCTTCGGTGATGATGATGGTTTTATAAATATCGAAGTATCTGGAGGGATATCTCTTGATGGGTCTTATACATACTTATGGGATAACGGAGAAACAACTCAAGATTTAAATGGTTTAACAGCGGGAACATATAATCTAATCGTAACAGATGATAGTTTATGTATTGCAGCACTAACTCATATTATTGAAGAACCAGATGAAATTATAGCTACAGTCTCAGGAAATGCTAGCCTAGGATGTTTTGGAGATACTGTTGGGAATATTGATATTGAAGTCACCGGTGGAACTGCACCCTATTCATATTTATGGTCTAATGGAGAAACTACTGAAGACATCTTAAATATTACAGCCGGGACATATTCAGTGGTTATTACTGATGATAGTTTATGTGTACAAGAATTTTCATATGTAATTACAGAGCCAAGTGAACTACAAATTACTTTAAATAATGCAACTAATGAATTAGCGTGCTTTGGAGGTAACAATGGTTTTATAAATATAGATGTAATAGGAGGAATACCTGAAGGAGGGCCTTATTCATACTTATGGTCTAATGGCGCAACTACTGAAGATATAAATAATCTTACAGCGGGAACATATTCAGTTACTATTACTGATGATAATGGATGTACAGACACATTATCTCATACAATAACAGAACCTACCGAATTGCTAGCTGATTTAAATAATGCGACAGACACATTAAATTGCTTTGGAGATGATAATGGGTTTATAGATATAAATGTAGTAGGAGGAATACCTGAAGGAGGACCTTATTCATATTTATGGTCTAATGGGGAAACTACAGAAGATTTAGCCAATTTAGAAGCAGGAACATATTCAGTTGTTATTACTGATGACAGTTTATGTGTTACAGAACTCTCATATACTATCATACAACCTGATCCAATTGAACCAAATGTCTCCATGGATTCTATTCTATGCTTTAGTGGTTTAGGTAATATTAACTTAAATCCAACTGGAGGAACAGGAGACTACTCATATGTTTGGAACACAGGCAATCCAGAAGATACATTAGTAAGCCTTAATAACTTGACCGCTGGAATATATACAGTGACAATAACAGATAGCAATGATTGTGACACAACACTAAATTATGAGATTACTGAGCCTAATATACTTAGTATTAATTCAGAATCATCAGATGATGACTTAACCTTACAATGTTTTAATGAACTGGGAATTATAACTGTTTCTGTTACGGGAGGTGTTGAACCATATACATTTAATTGGTTTGACGAGTTCAGCAACCCAATTGTAGGCACAGATTCAATTAGTGGAGATACAGTCTTTAATTATATTGATAACCTAACTGCCGGCACATATACAGTGAGTGTATATGATGTAAATTTGTGCCCAATAGAGTTTACTGACTCCATTGCTATCGGACCTAGCGATATCAATATCACTAGTAGCTCAATAGACACTCTTTGTTATGGAGGCTTAAATGGAACTATTATTACTAGCGCGACAGGCGCAGAGCCACCATACACATTTATTTGGACTAACGAATTAGGGGACACAATAAGTATTACTGAAAACCAACTAAATGATACAATTAATAATTTAACCGCCGGAACATATAACCTGCTTTTAGTAGACTCTGTAGGCTGTCAATGGGGGGAATCATTTACTATTGAAGAAACGGAAGAATTAATTATCTCAAATACAACTTCTGATTATAATGGATATGGTGTTTCTTGCAGTGGAGGAAGTGACGGCTCAATTGATATAACAGTGACAGGCGGAAGCAGTGACGATTATACTTATGAGTGGTCAAATGGAGCAACAACTGAAGATATTGAAGATTTATCGGCTGGGGATTACACATTAGTAGTTTACTATTATGAAGATGCTTGCATCTCAGATACTATTGATATAACACTCATAGAACCTGCATTGCCAGTAACTGTTGATTCTATAATAACAACCCCAATTAGCGCATGTGGTGGTTGTGTCGGTGAAATCAATCTTAATGTAATTGGAGGCGTTGAACCATATACTTTTGCTTGGTATCAAACATTCACAGATGGCACCCCTCCTTTATATCTTGCAGAACAATCAGGTTTTGATCCATTTATCACAGGATTATGTGGTGGACAATACTTTGTTGTGATATCTGATGATAATGGTTGTGATTATGTAGAATCTGGTATAGAAGTGTTAGCAGCGGAACCATTGGAAATAGAAACAGTTGTTTCATCATACTGTAATGGTTTCAATACAACATGCTCAGATGTTAATGATGGATCCATTGAGGTCATTATCTCAGGAGGAACTCCACTTGATGAACCTCCTTTTTATTCAATAGAATGGTTCAATAGTAGTGGTGCAATCATCAACATAAATGAATTGACTATAGAGGGACTATCTGCTGGTGACTATTCAGTTGTTGTAACAGATGCTGATAGTTGCCAAGCGACTACCAATAACACATTAATTTCACCTCCCCTACTTGAAATTGTAAACTGTGAAGTGCAAAATATTTCTACATACTGCTTGAATAATGGTCAGTACTCAATGGAGTTAACTGGTGGATGTGGAGATCCATATTTTATATTATATGAAACTAATTCTGACTTTGAAATTATTGGAGACTGTAATCCGTTAAACATAGGTCAAGATCTAGATGATGATGGCATCTTTACGTTTGAGAACATAGCCCCAGGTTATTATACAGTAGTCGTTTCTGATGGATTTATTGAAACTGATAGCAATATCGATGGTAATTGCAACTTTAATGACATCTATACGTGTCCAGTACAATGTAATTTTGAAATGGAAGAAACTGAACAAGCATCTTTTGATTGGGATGCAGAATTAGATCTTATTGGATTTGTTGTGCCAGACTGGATTCAGGTTCAAGGTGAAAATCCTGATACACTTATTGCAGATGAAACAGGTGACTGTACTTCTACAATTACCATCTTTCCAGAAGAAGGATCATCTTTTGGTGGTAGTGGAGAGGGCTTTGTGTTTTCTTGGTATATTGACAATGGTAGTGAAATTGGCGTTTTAGATGAATTCGACACAGCCTTAGACAGTGAAGAGGATGGGGTTTCAGAAGATGGTCTCAGTATTGAGATTAACCTACAAGATTGGGTAACCGATTCATTTACAGGAGAAAACTTTTTATTTATTTTAGAAGATTTAGGGTGCTCCCCTCCAGATTCAATAATAGAGCCAATAGAGGTAGATTTAATGGAGATTGATATTGATGCAGTTAGTTCATTGACAGAATTCTCTCAGGGGGAACCTCCATTTGCCGCCGGTGGTTTTGGAGATGAAGGGATAGATACTGATGGTGATGGCATCTGTGATCAAAGTTGTAATTATGAATCATCTATCTCTTGTCCCGGAGAGGAAGATGCCTATGCTTCGTTTACAATATCTGGTGGTTCTGAAGATGTGTTGCCAAATTATATATGTGAAAATGAGTACTGGACAGTAACTTGGTTCTTAGATGATGAAACGGGATTTGGG
The DNA here is from genome assembly GCA_002722215.1 of Flavobacteriales bacterium. Taxonomy (GTDB): domain Bacteria; phylum Bacteroidota; class Bacteroidia; order Flavobacteriales; family TMED113; genus SP256. Next base: position 4,492 of record PBKX01000015.1, read on the forward strand.
GATGCAGGGATAGATACTGATGGCGATGGGGAATGTGATGAAAATTGCAGTTCAATAACAGAATTTGATGATTTTGATACACAAATAGATGCAAATCTATATATAGAAAACAATAATACATTTAGCATTGAAAATTTAGCTCCAGGATTTTACTTTGCACAAATTGAAGATTGTCTAGATGAAAACTGTGCATTAATTGTAGAATTTGACCTAAGACCTGAACCAGAAGAATTATTTCTAGATACAATTATTTCACAAGCGAATTGTATTACTGGTGAAGAAGCAAGTGCCTGTTTTATCGCTAGTGGGGGAACACCTACAGTTGATGGAGAATTAATTACATATGATTTCGATCTATCGTTTACTGATCCAAATAGCAACCTCCCTATTAATTTTACTAATTTGATTGATAATGATGAAGCATGTATCAGTGGTGAAGACCTACCACCTGGAGATTATCAAGTATCAATGAGTGATGCTAATGATTGTGCCACTGACCCAATCCCCTTCAGTATTGATATGGTGAACTATGTATCTGCGGGATTAATAGAAATAGATCTTCTAGAATATGATGGGGAATGGAATGTCTCATGCTTTGGTGAAACAAATGGAGAGGTAGAAAGTATTATTATATATGCAATAGAAGATTTAGATAATGATGGTAACATAAATTGGGATAATCCAGATGGAATAACATGTGACAATTGTGCTGATATAGATAATGATGGCATTATTAACACTCTAGATCCCAATATAGATGGAGATTGCTGGAATGGCAATATGGATGATCCACAAGAGATAGCTTGTTCAAGTCCCGGTGCTCAAGAATTTTGGAATCCTCTAGATAATGATATGGACGGAGATGGAATAGACAATGAAGATGATGAAACACCAGAAGGAATCGATACAGATGACATCTTAGCAATATGGGATGGCACAATCGATGATTGGAGTTTTATTAATACAGAATATACTATATTCTCTATTAATTGGGATGAAATTGATCCTAATGCTCTTCAACCTGGGACATGGAATTTTGACATAGAGAGTTTAGATGGAGATGGCAATACATGCCAAACAACCACAACTAATCTATCTATCAATGGACCTGAACCAGTATATGTATTTGTACCTGACTATGATATTTGTGAAGATTGTGCCGTTAATGTTACCGCTCAAATTTCTAGTGGACAAGGGCCATTTTATGACATTTGGTTTAATGAGGATGTTGATGGAGATGGCATTTTAAATAATATAGACGATGACATAGATGGAGATGGAATACCTAATTACGGTAATGATGGCCTGATAGATTCATCTACAGAAGATACAGATGGGGATGGCATTGTAAATAATGAAGATAGTGACATAGATGGGGATGGAGAGTATGATAACTGCGGAGAGCCTTACGATGACATTAACGGAGACGGAATCTGTAATTTTGTTGAGATAACCTGTGATGAGGCAATTTGTATTTTTATGTGTAACGAGGATGATCTTGACATAGATGGAGATGGAATCAATAATGAAGATGATGAGGATATTGATGGAGATGGAATCGATAATGAAAATGAGGATGATCTTGACATAGATGGAGATAACATTCCTAATAATGAAGATTACCTAATAATCAATGGAGAGCCAATTTGTCTTAATGATTCAAATGGAAATGGTATTTGCGAAGAAGGAGATTTCTTTTCACTAATCGGTGAAATAAGTAGTGTAATTAATGAGGAAGCAAATGCAGAAGATGTTTTAGAAATTGGCATTGACTATGACGTCAATGAACTAAACGGATATCCAAGAAATATTTTATTGATGACTGGATCATATTCATTGTATATTTTTGATGGCAGTCTTTGTGGACCAATAATTACAGAATTTGAAATTAACGAATCTATTAGCTCAGATCAGCTAGATTGGATAGAAGATTTTTCTATCACAGGATGTGAACCAACTACTGGTGCATGTGGGGGAATTGCTACAATCACAACAAATTCAGATTTAATTAACACTACATTACTAGAAGTTGCATGGTTTACTTGTGATGGACAACCTTGGGAATCATGCTCAACCAATCCAATTGAAAATCAATATATCGCTTACGATTTATGTGCTGATGAGGATGGGTGTGCAGAATACTACGCTCAATTATTATATCCCGAAGATGATGACATAGATGATGATGGAATACCTAATAATGAGGATCCAGATATGGATGGAGATGGAGAGTATGAAGCTGGAGATGATGGAATTATGGGAACTGCTGACGACATATGTATTTTTAATTGTAATGGCAGTGAAGTATCTCCTGGACCGGATGGCATTTTAGACACTGACGATGATATATGCGTAGCCGAAATTGGTGGAATGATGGTCGTGGTACCAATAGAAGACTGTGTAAATGGTGATGTGGATGCTGATGGAGATGGAATATTAAATCAATATGATGAATTTGAAGAGGGTAATTTTAAAGCAACAACCATTTGTTTTGATTATTGTCAAAATTCAATTCAGATCACTGAATACTGTATCCAACATGATCTCTGTGTAGACAACTCGCCAGAAGGAAATGGGATTATGCTTTCCGTTGATGGAGACAATCCACCATTTACATATGAGTGGAGAAATGTAAATAATCAGGTAGTAGGTGATAATATAGATTTAATGAATGAACCAGCTGGTATTTATACTGTTACTATTACTGACGCATATGGATGTGATATTGATCAAGAGTTCACTATAATAGAAGCAACCGAAATAACAACAACAGTGGATGTGGTAAGTGATTATAATGACTCTAATATTGCATGTCCAGAAAATGCCGATGAATATGTATGTGATGGATATATAGCATTAATTATTACGGGTGGCTTTCCATTGAATGATAGTGGAGATTTTGATGGCGACCCTGTATGTTCTCCTGATGAGTTAACGTCCTTACCTGCAATTAACATGGACTCTTATTATCAATACTCTCTGAATAATCCTGAAAGTGACATTAGCACCGCTCTGCAACCACTAATCACTACGAATACTATTGGAAATGACATCTATGCCACTATATATGGAATTTGTCCAGGAAATAATGAAATCGTGATTATTGATCAAGGTGGCTGCCAAGATACAATAGAGGTCATGATGGAATCTCCAGATTTATTTGAAATTCAAATTACAGTAACTGATGTAAGTTGTTTTGAGGCGAGTGATGGCTCCATCAATATAGAGACTTCAGGTGGCACGCCATTTGAAACCGGATCAGAATACATGTATGAATGGTCATCTGATAATGGCTTTTCTTCAAATGACGAAGATATTAATAACCTTGATGGTGGGGTTTATAATTTAACGGTAACCGATGATAATGATTGTAATTATTCACAGGTTGTTGAAGTATATGAGCCACCTCCATTTGAAATAGAGTCATTCCCCTCTCCTCCACAGTGTAATGAATTAACTGGATACGTGGAATTTAATGTTTCAGGAAGTAATGAAGGAGGGTATCAGTATTTAATAGAAGATGTAGGCCCTCCCATCACATATGATTATAACACACTGGAGACTATTAATTTAATTGGGGGAGAATATGTATTTGTCTTTATTGATTCTCAAGGCTGTGAATCAGATGATATATTAATTGATTTAGCTCCAGTATTTGATGACTGTTTGCAAATTCCATCCTTATTTAGTCCTAATGGAGATTCTCAAAATGATGTTTGGCAAATAGGTGGAATTGAAAATTATCCAAATGCCAAAATAGATGTATATAATCGATGGGGGCAATTAGTATTTAGGTCAACTAGTGAGTACTTTGGCAATGAATGGGACGGCACACATAATGGGACTCCCCTACCCTTTGCTGTATATTATTATATTATTGATCCTGTGAATGAATCTGAAAAAACATATCATGGGGGTGTAACAATTAAACGATAGATACATATGAAAAAACACAGTACAATAATATTTATTTGTCTCTTTTTATTTTTTAATAAAAAAGGGGAAGCACAGGCATTACCTATTTACAGTCAATATATGTTTAATGAGTATCTAATTAATGCTGCATATTCGGGGACATATGACTTTACTCCAGTGATAATTAATCATAGAAATCAGTGGATTGGTTTTGGTGAATCAACACCAAAAACATCATCCATATCAGCTCATACAGGACTAGGAGATCATAGTGCAATTGGTGGCTTGATCCTATCTGATCAAACATATCCAATTTCACGAACACAAATAGAAACATCATATGGTTATCATACTAGATTACAAAGTGGCAATTTAATTTTGTCCATGGCACTCAGTGGTACAGTTAATATGTTACAGTTTACGAGAGAAGCTGACATGACATATTCTGAAATAATGAACGATGAAGTCGATATTGTAAATCAAGAAAATGAGAATTCAACTAAGGCCGATATGAATTTTGGAATAGTGCTATTAAATGATTATTTCGACATTGGCTTGAGTATTCGTAATCTTTTAGGAACTGAACCAAGTAATACATCCTTAAATAATAGTGTCGAAAGAGTAAGATATATAATGTTACACGGATCATACTTGGGCAAGAATAGTAGTCGTAATCGAATAGGTATCATTCCTTCTTTTGTGATTCGAAAAATGGGCATAATTGCATATAATTCATTATTTGAATTCGATTTAAATCTTAAAATTGTATACCGAAATAAATTATGGGCAGGTATGGCTTACCGAACACACGAAAAAGCTATTTGCACCTTAATTGGAATGAATATGGAAAAAGGGTTTATCGGATGGAGTTATGATGTTGGGAGATCTGAATTAGGCTCATATCATTCAGGAAGTCACAATATTGCAATAGGATTCCATCTGAGTGGAAAAGAAAATCGAAGAATTCGTAATCAACACCCTTATCATCTTAACATTAATAATAATAGAAAAAAATTCCGCTTAAAAAAACATAAATCTGGTATATAAAGCTATTATGATGAATTATATTTTTGATATAGACGGGACACTAACTCCAAGTCGTTTGCCAATTAATCCAGATTTTGAAATATTTTTCAAAAATTGGATTAAAAATAAAAATGTTTATTTAGTCACTGGTTCTGACAAGGAAAAAACAATTGAGCAAATCGGACTAGATATATGGAATTCCGTAACAAGAGCATATCAAAGCTGTGGAAACCAAGTATGGGAAAAGGGGCAACTAATTAAAGAGAATGCATTTCACATTCCAGTAAAACTGCGACAACACTTAACAACTAAATTAGAAAACAGTCTATGGAAAGAAAAATTTGGCAATCACTTTGAGCAAAGAGTAGGGTTAGTAAATTTTTCTATTATTGGAAGAAATTGTACACAACAAAAACGAGAAGAATATTGGAAGTGGGATGAAAAAAATTCTGAACGCATTGAAATATGTAACACTATCATGGATCTATTCCCAAATATCGAAGCCTCAGTAGGTGGTCAAATTAGTATTGACATCTATCAAAAAGGGGGAAATAAAGCACAAGTACTTAACGATATTAGTGATCCAATTTGTTTTTTTGGTGATAAAATGGAAGCAGGAGGAAATGATTATCCAATTGCTGAAAGATTAATAGCAGAAAAAAGAGAACACACTTTATTTAAGGTAAAAAACCCAAATGAAACATGGGATTTATTAAAAAAAATATAATTAGGATAAAACTTCTTTCACTTTATCCGCTGCTTCTTGAAGTGAAATAATTGATATTACTTTTAATCCACTGTTGTCAATAATTTCTTTTGCTTCTACTGCATTTGTCCCCTGTAATCGAACAATAATGGGAATAGCTATAGATCCAATATTTTTGTAAGCATCCACTATACCTTGAGCCACTCTATCACATCTAACTATTCCTCCAAAGATATTGACTAAAATAGCTTTCACATGCTTATCATTTAGAATAATGCGCAGAGCTGACTCTACTCTTTGAGCATCAGCGGTACCGCCGACATCTAAAAAGTTAGCAGGATTACCACCAGACAGTTTAATAATATCCATTGTTGCCATTGCTAATCCAGCACCATTCACTATACAACCAACATTACCATCTAGTTTAACATAATTTAATCCAAAAGATGCGGCTTCTAATTCAGCTGGATCTTCTTCTTTTTCATCTCTATACGCCAAAAATTCTGGATGTCGAAATAAAGCATTATCATCAATTGTGACTTTAGCATCAACAGCAATAATTTTATTATCTGAACTTTTTATAACTGGATTGATTTCAAAAAGAGATGCATCTGATTCAACATATGCTAGATATAATTTTTCAACAAAATCACACATATTTTGAAATGCATCTTCAGACATATTTAAATTTCTAGCAATATTCTCTACTTGATCTTTTGTTATACCTGTTTGTGGATGTATTCTTTCTGTAAATATTTTTTCTGGTGTTTCTTCTGCTACTTTTTCAATTTCTACTCCACCCTCCGAAGAATACATTATCATATTTTGATTTGTAGATCTATCTAATAAAACCGAAATATACATTTCCTCTATCTTATTTTCACCTGGATAATATACATCTTCAGCAATAAAAATTTTATGTACTTTTTTCCCCTTCTGAGTAGTTTGGGGTGTAATTAACATCATGCCAAGTACTTGATTAGAGTACAATTCTAATTCATTGATATTTTTTGCCAATTTAATACCTCCACCTTTACCTCTACCACCAGCATGAATCTGGGCCTTCACTAAAAAACAGGGGGTTTGTGTTTCTTTAGATAATTTATGACCATTCTCAATAGCTTGATCTATTGTTTCTGCTATATATCCGCGCTGGACCCTGACACCATGAGAAGATAAAATTTCTTTTCCTTGATATTCGTGTAAATTCATATTACCTATTAATTTTGAAGTCAAAAATAATCTAATGTTTAGATATATAAAAACAATTCATTTATTAAAATCAACTATCTTTGATCATATGTATTATTTTTTATTATACACTTTGTTTTTTCCTATTCTTTTATTCTCTCAACAACAAAAAGAAGTGTTTGCAAAAAGGATTAATACAGAAGTAATCATTGATGGTAAATTAAATGAATCTTTTTGGGAGGACATGAAACCCGCTCAAAATTTTAGAATGATAGAGCCTGTAAATGGAAAAATTGAAAGACCTAATCAAAAAACAGAGGTAAAATTTGGATATAATGATGAAGGCATATACATTGGAGCACGATTACATGATAAAAATGCAGGATATGATGCTCCCAGTATTATTGGAATTTTAAAAGAGTTAGGAGCAAGAGATGACCAAGGTAAAACGGCAGATGTTTTTGGAATATTTCTAAACCCATTTAATGATGGCATAAATGAATTTGGCTTCTTGGTTACTGCAGCAGGAGTTCAAATTGATAAAAGAATCATTTTAACAACCAATGGATACTTAGAAGATATAAATTGGGATGTAGTATGGGAAAGTGATGTTAAAATTGATAAAGATGGATGGTGCGTAGAAATGAAAATACCATATTCTGCAATTAGATTTCCAAAGAAAAAAATACAAGAATGGGGCCTCAATATTTATAGAGAATTAAGACGACTAAGAGAGGGTTATTCTTGGAGCTTTATTGATGTCAAAAATCAACATATTGGAAATCAATCAGGCTTATTAAAAGGAATAGAAAATATAGACCCACCTATTAGATTATCAATGACTCCATATATGTCTAGTGTCTTGCTAAAAGAACCTAACGAAAAATATGACATCCAATATACAGGAGGTATTGATTTAAAGTACGGTTTTAATACCAATTTACTAAACAGAGGCTTTAATTCTACCCTAGATATGACGATTTTACCAGAATTTCAACAAGTCGAATTTGATCCGCTGGTTTTAAATATAAGTCCATTTGAAGTCCAATATGATGAAAAACGTAGTTTTTTCACAGAGGGGACTGAATTATTTAAAAAAGGTGATTTATTCTACTCTAGAAGAATTGGAGGTCCGCCATCAGGAGATTATATACCAACAGAAAATGAAATTATCAACAATCAACCAAATAGTGTTAAACTACTAAATGCAGCTAAAATATCTGGGAGGACAGATGATGGTTGGGGGTTGGGTATATTTAATGCCCTTACAAGAAATACATATCTTGAAGTTCAAGATACATTGACAAATATTATTAAAGAAGAACTTATAGAGCCAATAACACAATATAGCATGATTGTAATAGATAAAAGTTTTAAAAAAAATTCTTTTTTAACTTTTGTTAACACAAATGTAAATAGGCAAAAAGATTTTAGAAGATCTAATGTTTTAGCCCTATTAGGGTCAATCACCAATAAGAAGAATACCCATGCATACGATCTCAGTTTTAAAAACAGTTTCATAAGAGACCAGCATCTTTTTGAATCTGGTTTTTCTTCATCTGTTGCCATGTATAATATTAATGATAATTTAAAATATCGATTTGCGAATTATATAGAAAGTGACAAATATGATATCAACGATATGGGCTTTTTATATCAAAACAATGAAATTAACAGTAGTGCATATATCGGCTATAATGTCTTTTCTAGTGATGAGAAATTGGCGAAAAGATTGGATATTTTAAGAGGAGAGATGGGTTTGGGGATAGAACATCAAATGCTTTATAATCCATTAGCATATAGTAAACTCATTTTCAAACTTGATGCCTCATTGGTGAATCAAAATTATTTATGGATGAATTTACGATTGAGATATTTCTGCGAAGAGATAGATTATTTTGAATCAAGAGTACCAAACGTAAAGTTTATCAAGCCTCCATCCACCAAACTTACACTAAGGACATCTAGTAATTTCAATCATCCAATATCACTCAACTTAACAGGTTCAGTAAAATATAGAATCACCAATAATTATTCTACATGGAATCTATATAACAATATCCATTTTTATACTCGATTCAATCCAAGAGTAAGAATTAATGATCACGTATTTTTTCAATATATATTAGCAATTGAAAAAGAAAGAAATCAATTTGGCTGGATTACAGAAGATAACACGTCACAAGAACCNATTTTTAGTAGGAGAGATCAAAGTACAATTACAAATAAATTNATTTTCAATTATACATTCACAAATAAAATAAATACTAAAATTGTCGCAAGACACTATTGGTCTACNATAGATAATCATTCTTTTTATGAATTAAATAATGGGAATTTAATCAATANTAATTATAACAGTGACCATCAAATCAATTTTAANACATGGAATTTAGATTGGAATTTCTCCTGGGAATATAAACCAGGCTCTATGTTTTCAATAGTATGGCAAAACCAATTAACTCATCAAAATACTGAAGTAGGAACCATTTTCTTTAATAATATTAATGATTTTTTTGAAAATCCAACTACTAATATATTTTCTATTAAATTTACATCATATTTAGATTATTCAACTATTTTTAAAACTAAAGAGAATGATTCAAGTAAAAAAGGTCTTTAAATCATTTAACCAGGAGCCAATACTCAAAAACATAAATATTCAAATTGAATCTAATGAAATTGTAGCACTACAGGGTCCTTCTGGCGCTGGTAAAACTACATTGTTGAAATCAATTGGATTATTAGACACAATTGATTCCGGCTCAATCATCTTTGAACAAAAGAACATCACCTTATTTAATCATCAAGAAAAATGCTTTTTTAGAAATCAACAAATTGGATTTATATTTCAATTTCATAATTTATTACCTGAATTCTCAGGACTAGAGAATATATTAATACCATCACTTATCTCTGGAAAAAGCTTTCAACAAGGTGAAAAAAATGGAATGGCACTAATGGAGTCACTAAATATATCTGATCAAGCACATAAAAAACCAAGTGAAATGTCTGGAGGTGAACAACAAAGAGTAGCAATTGCAAGATCATTAATTAATTCTCCGAAATTAATACTTGCAGATGAACCTACTGGTAATTTAGACTCCTTTCAATCAACTGAACTGTTTAAATTATTTAACAAAATTCGAAATAAATTTTCAACAACATTTTTAATAATTACACACAACAAAAATTTAGCAAAATTAGCAGATAGAATTATCAATATAAAAGATGGCCAAATTATTTAACAAGAATTATATGTGGGTGATAGCAGAATTTAAAAATCTATTATCTTTATAAAGATGGATTTTTTAAATAGTTCTATTTTCTATTACTTGTTTTTCTTGGCTATCCCTGTCATTATTCATCTATTTAATTTCAGAAAACAAAAGACGATTTATTTTAGTAGCACTTTCTTTCTTAGGGAAATAGCCACTAAAAATAAAAACAAATTTGAAATCAAACGATGGTTGATTTTAATAAGTAGAATGATAGCCATTACATGTATTATTCTAGCTTTTTCACTACCATATATTAAAAATAAAAATGACTCTAAAGATTCTAAAGTTGGGCTGTATATTGATAATTCATTTAGTATGCAAAGATCTGATTCAAACAACAAGGAATTGATATCGTATGCAAAAGAGAATGCTGTTAGTATTTTACATGAACTACATGACTCAGAAACAGTACTAATCTTAACAAATGATTTTGAAAAAAAACATCAAAAATGGTATTCTCCAAAAGAAGCTATTGAATTAATCAATGCAATTCCAATTTCAAGTAATCAGACCAATTTAACTACAATTATCAGTAGATATAATCAAGCTATAGACACATTAGATGATAATACTTTTTATGTTTTTTCAGATTTTCAAACCAAAAGGAATAAACAAAAAAAAATTCAAAACAAATATAGTAAGATAAAAATAGGCCGATTAGATATAGATAATTCAGCAAATATTAGTGTTGACTCTTGTTATTTTAGCACCCCCATTAGGAGAAAAAATGAAATTGAAAATTTAACCGTGGTATTTACTAATCATAGTACTGTAGATAAAACCGTGAAAAGTAAATTAATGATTAACAGTAAACAAAAAGGAAACTACAATATCGAAATACCGGCTAATAAAACAATTCATCATATCGTTAGCTATATTAACCCTATGGAAAAAGACACCATAAAAGGAATCATAGAGATTAATGATGATAACATAGTATTTGATAATAAATTATACTTTTCATATTCTACAAATCAAAAAATAGACATTTCTACTATTTCAAACAATGATATTAGTACAGGATTATTCAATATTTTTTCTGACTCAATATTTCGTCTAGCTGAATATAATATAGATCACATTGAATATGAAGAACTCAAGAATGCCCAATTAATAGTTTTAGATGAATTAAATGAAATTCCATCCGGACTTATAAAAAATTTAGAATCATTTCTATCAAATGGCGGTAATCTAGTGGTGTTTTTGAATGAACACATAAACAGAAATGATTACAATCAATTATTTACTTATCTCAGCATTGATAGCATTTCAACATGGAAAGAAGGCGAACATCAAATTAAATATATCAATTATGACAATAAAATTTTCGAAGATGTATTTTCTGAGAAAAAATCTAATATTCACTTACCAAAAATAAATGGATATCACGCTATTAAAAAAAATAAACAAACTCGGAGTAGAAAAGTGTTAAATTTTCTCAACAATGAACCATTCCTCTCCGAATACCTATACAAAGATGGTCGAGTGTTTATTTGCTATAGTGGCTTAAAATCTGAGAAACAGAACTTCTCACAACACGCACTATTTGTCCCATTTATATATAATACTTCCTTAATAAACCTAAAAACAGAAAAGCTATATTATTATATTAATCAAGAGACAATTATCGAAAAAAATGACATCACTAATAATGATATAATTTATCTCAAGCAAAAAGAACAATTTGAGATGATCCCTTCTATTATAGATTTAAATCAAAAAACATTAATAAATTTTCAAAATAAAATTCCACATGCTGGAAACTTTGATTTCCTGAAAAATAACAAAATAAAACAGCCAATCTCTTTTAATTACAATAGAGATGAAAGCATTATGGAATTTTTAAACAAATCTCAAATTAAAGACATATTTGAAACCCAGAAAATTGATTTTCTGACAACAGAAAATAATACTATATCAAAAAAAGACACAGGCATAAAAAAACAAAAAAGACTAGAAGATTTTTTTATAATATTAGCCATTATATTATTAATAATTGAATTAATTTTACTCCGGATATGGAAAATGTAAAACATATTATTTTACGAAACGTCAAAATTATAGACTCTTTCTCGAAATATAATAATCAGAAAAAAGATGTATTAATTGTTAATGGGATCATTGAAAAAATTGACAAAAAAATTACAATAAAAGATCCATTTTTTGAAGTAAAATCAAAAAACCTACACATTTCACCTGGATGGCTAGACTTACATGCACGAATGGGCGAACCTGGACTAGAACATAGAGAAACGATCCAAACAGGACTAAATGCTGCGTCAAAAGGTGGTTTCACTGCCACCGTACTCATGCCAAGCACAAATCCACCAATAGAAACAAAAGCAGATATTAATTTTCTATTTAAAAAAGCATCTAATCATATTGTTGATATTATACCAACCGGTTGTATAACTAAAAATTGTAACCAAGAAGAAATAACTGAGATGTATGATATGTATCTAAATGGGGCAAAAGCATTTACGGATGATAAAAAAACGATACAAAATTCTATGTTAATGAACACTGCTTTAGAATATGTGAAGAATTTTGATGGACTAATTATGAGCACCTGTTTAGACACAAATATCAATAAATTAGGCCAAATAAATGAAGGAATAATGAGCACTAAAATGGGACTAGCACCTTCACCTGCATTAGCAGAAGAATTAATGGTTTTGCGTGATTTAAATTTATTGAAATACTCTAATTCAAAATTACATATATCTACAATTTCAACTAATAAATCCGTCAAACATATACAAAAAGCTAAAAAAGAAAAATTGAATATTTCAACAGACGTCGCTGCACACCAGCTAATATTAACGGATGAATTATTAAAGGGGTTTAACACTCATTTAAAGGTTATGCCTCCAATTAGAGATGAAAATAATAGAAAAGGATTAATTGATGGAATATTAAATGGGACTATTGATGCAGTATCATCTGATCACACTCCCATTGATATTGATAATAAAAGATGTGAATTTGAAAAGGCAAAGTTCGGTATGATCGGATTAGAAACTGTATTTCCAATTATTAATACTTTACTAAAAGATAAACTCGATTTATCAAAAATTATAGACTTAATTAGCACTAATCCAAGAAAAATTATTGGAACAAAAATTCCAACAATACAGGAACAAGAAGAAGCCAATATTACATTATTTAATCCTACAGAAAAATGGATATATACAAAAAACGAGATTTGTTCTATCTCAAAGAATACTCCTTTTATTAATTCTGAATTTTATGGAAAAAGTTTAGGGATTATCAATAATGGAAAAATACTAATTACCAATTAAAATAATACAAAAAATTCCACTCCCATACCAAACCTATTTGACATCATAATATTATTAAAAAGTCCGAAAATATTATCTAGATATAGATTCGTATAAAAAGTATGTTTCCACTGCTTGTTTATTAAAACCCCAAAGTTAGTATAGTTAAATTTATTGATCGAATACGTTGGTGTAATTCCTAGTTGATATTTTATTATTTTCTGAGTATATGAGATTGTGCCTGTATGTAACAAACCTTTGTATAGTTTTTTCAAATTATAATTGAAATTGATTTGACCTCCATCATTGCTCATCCCCCTATTGACGCCAATATTAATATCAAAAGGAAGTAATCTTAATGATTTTATATCTTTCTTTTCTTCTAGATCAAAAATATTTATAATCGTATCATATAGGCTACTGAACTCAGAAGATAAAGTTTGATCTAAGGAATAATCTACCCCATCAAAATAAAAATCACCCTGAGAAATATACTGATCTTCTGTCCAATAAATAAACCCTAATTCTGAAACATCAACATAGAGATTTAAATAATTTGTTTTTTTGGAAAAATTTAAATCGAAAGCAATTCCCAAATTAGAAAGGAAAGAAGCGTTATTAGTTATAAAAGAATTAACGTCTGAATTAAGATGCATGGAAAAAGGATTCTCCATAGTCGCAAAATGTTCACTAAACAAGATACTTGAATTATTATTATCTATTCCAAAAGAATTATGCCCTTTAATTAATCTTAATTTTCCTCCTAGTTGAATTGCATCATTAATAACTCTAGAATAACCAACAAACAAAGAAAAATAATTATATGCCCTAACATAATCATCCGAAAAATAAATTGTTTCATTTAAATAATTAGAATTACCATTGATAAGAAGTGAAATAAATGGTTTGGACAAAATAAATTCTGAAAAAATTCTATGTGTTAGACCAAAGGAATATATATTATCATTGTATTTCTCTTGATACATAAATAAATTATTTTGCACATCGATAAGATGATGAGAATAATCATCCACATTCAACTGATAGTCATTTAAATTTAACCTTACAGTATTATCCTTGATAGATATAAAATCCGAAATTCTCGGATTAGAATATGTGCTTATATCAAAACCTAAAACTGGTATTTGTAAAATTTTAAAATCAGAAGTGTCTAAATCTAATCTAGATTGATTAACTGCTAAATCTAAATTAGAAAATAATTTAAAATCTATTTGAGCAGGCAGCACAATAGTTATAAAATAAATACCAAATAATAACCATCTATTCATAATCATGATTTAATCTAAATTAATCTTAGTTTCTAACCCGGCCTTCAATAAGCATTTATGGTGAGAGTATATTTTAACATATTGATTTTCATCCTGAAAACCTGAACTACTTAATGTGACATCTATTATGATTTGATTAGTATTTAAAAAATTATTAATCTCTGAATTGCTTAAAATTAAAGTGCCAGAAGAGAGTGTTGGCTCCTCTACTTCACCAAATAGATCAACAATAGCGGGATTAATAATATTATTACCACCATCATTAAAAGCAACAAATTCAAGAGTATCTAAATGTAATCCTGCTATAGAGTCACGTAACACTAAATTAAATTCTGTTCCTAAAGGAAATTCATTAATAAGATTATAATGTAAAAACACATGTTCTATTTGTGTAAAATCGTAATCTATACCTGTAAAAACAACAGTGTCTTTTAAGCTAAGATTAGCAGCATTAACGCTTAAAGGAAAATCAATATCAACACCTAACTTTAAAGGATCATTCCCCACTATATCATTTGCATTAAAATTCAATGTAGCATTTGCTTCATACTCCAAAGTTTGAGGTGGAAGTGCAATAATAGGGCCAATTTCATTATTGTAATATGTCTTTGAACTGATTGTATTTGGTTCAATATCTACATCTATCATTAATACCTCCTGAGCTCCATACTGTGAATGTGCTAATAAATCACCATTAATACTACCTGATAATGAAAATGGATTATCAACTGTAATAGTGAACTGTGGGTTCTCTAACTCTAGTCCACTATCGAAATCTTCAAATAATGCTAAATCAACATCGACTGTATCACCTCCTAAAGGCAAAGTGATATTGTCAAATCCAATATTATTCATATTAAAATAAAATTCAAAACCAGTTTGAGGAGTGATTGAAACATTACCATCAACAGATTCTAATTCCAATGTTTCTATTTCTATCTGCAAACTATTACTATTATCAATCACAACTCCATTAAGAGGAATACTTTGAATATATGTCTCTCCTGCTTCCAATTGAAAAGGGCCTACTTCCCATAAAATATCTGAGTCAGGTGTTATATTGATTTGTGCATTTTCTATTGAAATTGGCAAATTATTAGTAATCCCAATTTCTAATTCCCCTGAATTAAAAGAAGCATTACTAAATTCATCAAACTCAAAACTAAATGGATCTAATGAAACACCATTTAGTAATTGAAAAAGATCGCCCGAAATTTCCTGACTATCAGGAAATGGTGTCTCTATTCCAAAGAAGTCTTCTAAAAAGACAGCACCTACTAATTCTAATGCAAGAAATTCTAATGTTATTGACGTATCTATATTTAAACCAATAATATTTTGCATTAATGCAGGATCCAAAACATAAATTGAATCACTACGAAATGCAAGATGTATTAAATTATTCTCATCATATTCTGTGGTTCCTTTTTCTGGAATCAAATCTGCAATTGTGACTGTTGCATTAATTAATGGTGTAGCAATTTCTGGTGACCACGAATCAACTTCAATTTGATCTAATTGACAAGCATTGAAAATCAAACAGAATATAAAAAATAGAGCATGAATATGACTAATCTTTGACATATATTTGAATAAAATTAATATCTTAACAAAGATGCAATTATTTAATAACTAATCATAATAAGATCAAAAATAAATGGACACCATGAGAGAATTGATAGATAGTAAAAAACTCATTCTAATTGCAGGACCTTGTGTAATTGAAAATACGGAGATTACATTTCAAATAGCTACAGAGATCAAAAGAATATGTGAGCAACTAGAAATACCATTTATATTTAAAGCATCATATAAAAAAGAAAATCGAACTAAATTAGACTCATTTACAGGTCCTGGGCTAACAAAAGGAATTAAAATATTACAGGACATAAAAAAGACACTATCAATACCTATTACCACAGACTTTCATAATGCAGATGATATAAAAAAAGCAGGCCATTTAGTGGACATAATCCAAATCCCAGCTTTTTTATGCAGACAAACAGATATGTTAATCAGCGCAGCAAACACACAAAAATACATTAATGTTAAAAAAGCTCCTTTTTTATCTGGAGAATCATGTAAATTTATAGTTGAAAAAATCCGGGAATCTGGAAATGAAAATATTATTCTCACAGAACGTGGGAATTCATTTGGGTATGAAAATTTAATAGTGGACATGCGTAATATACCAATAATGAAAAATTATAATGTGCCTGTGATAATAGATGCAACGCATGCTAATCAAAAACCAAATCAAAGTATTGGCAAATCAGGAGGAACGCCGGAATTTATTGAAACCTTAGCATCTTCTGCTCTTGCAGCAGGGGCAGACGGAGTCTTTATAGAGACACACCCAAACCCTTCATTTGCGCTTTCAGATGGAGCAACCTCCTTACCATTAAATAACTTAAAAACAGTATTGGCAAAATTAATACGTATAAAGGCGGTTATTGATTAAATGCTAAATTCTAAGTGATCATATGCCAAAAACACATTTTTTGGCAATTCTGTCTTAAGATCATCATATAGACCCAGGTTATGACTGACATGTGTTAAATAAGCTTTTTCTGGGGCTAATTCTTCAATTAATTTTAATGATTGTTCTAAATTATAATGAGATATGTGAGGAGCCCTTTGTAAAGCATTAATAATTAATACTTTGGATCCTAATATTTTTGTTTTTTCCTCTTTAGAGATGTAATTAGCATCAGTGATATATGAAAGATCGCCTATTCTATATCCTAATATAGGAAGTTTATAATGAAGTACTCTAATTGGGTTAATTACAATATCTGAGATGCGAAATGAACGATTTGAAATAATATTAAGATTAATATCAGGTTTACCTGGATAGTCAGGGCCATCAAAAAGATATTTAAAATCCTGGCTTATAGATTTCAGCACATTGTTTTCACCATATATATTAATTTGTTTTTTATTCAAATAATAAATCGGTCGCAAATCATCTAGGCCTGCAGTATGATCCCTATGCTGATGCGTAAGCAAGATAGAGTCAATAATAGAATTGTTGGATGTTAACATTTGACAGCGAAAATCCGGTCCGATATCAATTAAAATGACATGTTCATCTATTTTGATTAACAATGATGTTCTTAACCTTTTATCTTTGATATTATTTGAGGAGCAAACAAGACAATTACATCCAATAACAGGAACCCCTTGAGATGTTCCAGTTCCTAAAAAAAGTACTTGCATATTCATTATAATTAAATTTAATTTTTTTACTCTTTTTAAACAAACTAAAGTAAATTTGTAATTAAATAAAAATAGTATGTCCATGGAGAATGTTATTTTAAGTCCTGCTCAAAAGGCATTAAATATTAATTTACATAAAAATATCTATGGCACATTTTCTGAAATTGGTGCTGGCCAAGAAGTGGTAAGACATTTTTTTAGAGCTGGTGGTGCATCTGGAACAATCGCAAAAGCAATGTCAGCATATGATATGGATGTCAGTGATGCTATTTACGGTAAAGAGGAAGATGGAAGATATGTTTGTGAATCAAGATTAAAGAAAATGATTAATCGAGAGTATTTACTATTAGAGGAAAGACTAAATCGGGAAACACATCGTAATCAATATTTCTTTTCTTTTGCAAATACAATTACAACCACAAAGTATAATGAAGAATTAAAACCAGGTCATGGCTGGATGGGCGTTCGATTTCAATTAAATGAAAAAGATCGTCCAAATGATGTAATTATTCACATCCGATTACATGAAAATGAAGCCAGACTACAGCAAGAAACCGTTGGCATCCTAGGAGTTAACTTAATGTATGCATGCTTTTATCATAATACTAGTCCTGAAAATTTTATACAAAGCTTATATGATAATTTAAGCAGGAAACAAGTCGAGATTGACATGGTGCAAATGAATGGAAAAATATTTCAAAATGTTGACAATAGACTACTAAGTCTTTTATTGGTAAAACATGGAATGACTGAAGCGGTAATCTTTGGACCTGACGGTAAAAATATGCAACCATCTGATACCTTGTATAAAAAAAACATATTAGCACTAAGAGGTAGTTTTAGACCCGTAACAAAAGTCAACATTGACATGATTAAAAATGGATTAAATGAATTTGTAAAAGAGAATAAAGTGAAAGAAGAGAATTTACAAGTATTATTTGAAATTACATTAAATAATTTGAAAGAAGAAGGTGATATTAATGAGAAAGATTTTCTTGATAGGGTAAATATACTATGCTCCATTGGTCAAACAGTTATGATATCAAATTACCAACGATATTATAAATTATTAGATTATTTTGGACGCTTTACTAAAGAAAGAATAGGGATTATTCTAGGATTAACTAATCTTAAAGAAATATTTGAAGCGAAATTTTATCGTCATTTGCATGGAGGAATCTTGGAGGGGGTGGGTAAAATGTTTAATCGCGATATTAAAGTATATGTATATCCATACAAACCTGATCAGACAAGTACTCTAAAAACATCGAAAAATATTAATATCCAGCCTCGAATAAAACCACTATACGATTTTTTTGTATTTAATAAACGTATTATTGATCTAAAGGGATACAGAGAAGAATACTTAAATATATTTTCGAAAAAGGTGATCAAAATGATCAAAAAAGATCAAATTGGATGGGAAGAAATGGTGCCAAATTACGTAGATAACATAATTAAAGAGAATAATTTATTTGGATATCAAAAGAAATAAAAAACCGATTAAGGTTATTAAAAAATATACACTTAAATTAACTGCCCCAACATAATCTTTTGCTAATCGCTGTCCTAAAAACAAAACACATATCGTAATAGTTGACAATTGTAATCCGAGATAAAATAAATCTACAGAATAATTAGAAGTCCCTTGAATTAGTATCCAATCTAATAAGAATATAAGAAAAGATAATCCCGTCACACATTCTAAAAAAGTTAAAACCAATAGTAAAAGAAATACAAATTTTTCAAAAATAGTATTTTTAAAATGTGTTGTGAAATAATTCAAATTACCACCAAAATCCATAATTTTATCTACACCTGACTGCAAAAACAGTATTAGAAAAAAAATAGATATAAAAATGATAGGTGAACAAGAAAGATTAATAAGTAGAGTATTCATATATAATAAAATTATATTTTTAAAAAATTGTTGAAAAAATAATCTTTTTTTTTTATTTCTAGAAATAAAAAATTATCATATTAGTCTAAATAATATTAAGTTCCGTTAAATTTCGATGAGTAAAATTATATCAATAGTTAATCAAAAGGGGGGAGTAGGCAAAACAACAACAGCAGTAAATCTTGCTGCAAGCTTAGGTGTTCTAGAAAAAAAAATACTATTAATTGATGCGGATCCACAAGCGAATGCAACATCCGCTCTTGGTATTGAATTAACTGAATTAGAAGAAAGTAAAACTATTTATGAATTAATAGAGCATAATATTGCAACACATGAAGCAATTATGGCCACCAATTCTCCTAATGTAGATATAATTCCATCTACCATTAATTTAGTCGGTGCTGAAATTGAATTAGTCAATCATCCAGATAGAGAAAAAATGCTTCATAAACAATTAGCATCTATTAGAGATAGATATGATTTTATTTTCATTGATTGTCCTCCATCATTAGGATTAATTACAATCAATTGCTTATCCGCATCTGATTCGGTCTTAATACCTATACAATGTGAATACTTCGCATTAGAAGGACTTGGCAAATTGATGAACACTATACGAAAAATACAGAACTTTCATAATGCAGAACTTTCAATTGAAGGATTATTATTAACGATGTATGACTCAAGATTAAGACTATCGAACAATGTGATTGAAGAAGTTAAAACACATTTTGAAAATATTGTTTTTAATACTATAATTCAAAGGAATGTGCGCCTTAGTGAAGCAACTGGTTTTGGAGAAAGTATTATCAAATATGACGTTAACTGCAGGGGGGCTATTAACTATTTGAATCTAGCAAAAGAATTTATTAAAAAAAATGAATTAATAACAGATGAACGAGCCAAATAAAAAATCTCGACTAGGACGAGGATTGTCTTCAATTTTTAATGCTTCAAAAAAAAGTGAAGAATCAAACAATAAGCCGATTGAAACAATAAAAATTGAATTAATCACAAAAAACCCTTTTCAACCTAGAACCAATATACCAAAAAAAGAATTAAATGAGTTATGTGATTCTATCAAAACATACGGAGTAATTCAACCAATCACTGTTCGAAAATTAAATGAAAAAAAGTACGAATTAATATCAGGAGAAAGAAGATTACAAGCATCGATTTTAGCAGGATTGGAAAGAATACCTGTTTTTATTAAAAATGTACACGACAATCAAATGCTTGAAGTAGCATTAGTAGAAAATATCCAAAGACAAGATCTAGATCCAATTGAGGTCGCATTAAGTTTGAAAGAATTAGTTGAGGAATATCACATCAATCAAGAAAGTTTAGGAAAAAAAATAGGTAAAAGTCGATCAACAATTAGCAACTATATTAGACTTCTGAAACTTGACCCCATCATCCAAGCAGGAATTAGAGATAAAATTATCACCATGGGGCATGCTAAAGCAATTCTAAATATAATAGATAAAAAAACTCAACTTCAATTATATCAAAATATTATTAAACACAATTACTCTGTAAGAGAAACGGAATCTATAGTGAAAAACAATAAATTAAATCAACAAAAGAGATTCCTTAAAACACAAAAAACACTCTCTTCTGAATTTAAAAAAATTGAAGAAGAATTATCAGATTTCTTTAGTCAACGAATAAAATTAACAATATCAAAATATGGAAAAGGTAAAATAGAAATACCATTTGAATCTGAAAAAAATCTGGATGAAATTATTAAAACACTATATTCCTAAATCAATTATTATAATCTGTATTTTGTTAATAAGTCAAGGTGCACAAAGTCAAAATGAACGGCATAACTTGATTAAAAAAAGTGCTATTTTATCTATATCATGTCCTGGATTAGGACAAATACAAAATAAAAAACACTGGAAAGTACCAATCATCTATATAGGTTTAAGTGGTGCTGTATATTCTTATGTTACGAATAACCAAAAATATCAAGAATATAAGTCAGCATATATTTCAGAAACAGATGGAGACCAAAATACAATCAATATGTCTGGCTACAGTGCTTCCAATCTAATAACTTTGGAAAATTATTATCGGAATTCAAGAGACTTGTCAGGATTAATGTTTTTTTTAATTTACTTTTTAAATATTATAGACGCATCTGTTGACGCACATTTAGCTAATTATAATTTAAGTGACAATTTATCACTATCTTTAAACGACAATAATGATCCTACTTTAGGAAGTATTAATCTTTATTTAACATGGGATTTATAGTATATGAATATCGGTATTATAGGGTATGGTAAAATGGGAAGAGCAGTGGAAAAATGTGCAATCCAAAAAGGACACAATATTGTCTTTAAAATAAACTCGTTGAATCAACATGATTTAAACAAAAATAATTTATCCTTAATTGATGTAGCAATAGAATTTTCAAGTCCAAAATGTGCATTCGACAATATTGTATTTTGCCTCACAAATAAAGTTCCAATCGTATCTGGAACAACAGGTTGGCAAAAAAGATTACCTACGATAAAGGATATATGTTTAACTCACAAAGCTTCATTTTTACATGCTCCAAATTTTAGTCTTGGTGTAAATCTTTTTTTTGATATTAATAATTATGTCGCTAAATTGATGCAATTAAAAAAATACAATATAGAATTAGAAGAGAAACATCATAAAATGAAGAAAGATATGCCAAGTGGCACTGCGATAAAAATATCAAATGATATTTCTTTATTTAGAAATAAAAATAACGAAAGCCCTATCCCTATTAAATCGAAAAGAATGGGACAAGTAAAAGGAGAGCACATAGTAAAATACACATCTGAAATCGATGAAATTACAATCAGCCATAAATCAAAAAATAGAAATGGATTTGCTGAAGGCGCGTTATTAGCTGCCGAATTCATTCGCGACAAACAAGGATACTTCAAAATGACAGATGTAATAAAAAATTTATAAATCATGTTTTTCGTTTCACTAATCACATATGTTGCTATTAGTTATTTAATTTACTTTAAACAACAAAAGTTTAAAAACTTAATTGTTTTTTTATTTGCTATTGGGATGGCCATAAGTATAGTGTCCTCTATAAATCATGTCAAACAATACTTTATTTTCCTAATTATCATTTATTTAGGATCAATATTTATTAAGCTTGGATTACAATTTATTTGGCGAATCATCAAATCTATTGATCATAGAAGGAAATTTATACGTTGCTATTCCTACGTATTTCTCTATATCATAGCACTGTCTTTAATAATATCAATCACTGGTTCAGAGTGGTTAAAATGGTTTTATTTTCTGATTTTTTTTATTTTAGATTATTATTATATTCAATTTATTCCATGGAAAAAAAATGGCGAAAAGAAAAGTAAAATATCTAAAAACCAAGAATGGGAAGAAGCTATCACTTTTGCGATTATAGCAGCAACATTAATTCATGTATTTTTTATTCAACCATTTACTATACCAACTTCATCTATGGAGAAAAGTATGTTAGTTGGCGACTTTTTATTGGTCAGCAAAATGAATTATGGGGCAAACATCCCCAACACCCCTATCTTTTTACCTTTTATGCATCAAAAAATACCCGGAACAAAGAGTACCCCATCATATTCTAAATTAATTCAATTAGGATATAATAGATTACAAGGGTTTCAAGAAATAAAAAATGAAGACATTGTTGTATTTAATTTTCCAGCTGATACAATTATTGATAAGATACCGTTTGACAAAAAAATGAATTACGTCAAAAGATGTGTTGGCATCGCTGGAGATTCACTTCAAATTATTGATAAAGATATATATATCAATAATAAAAAAGTACATGAAGATTCAACCATTCAAAAACAATTTCAATACTATATTGTCCCAAACGAAAATGCTCAGATCAATTCAGCTATTATACAGAGCCTAGAAACACTATTAATAGAAAATGATATTGAAACATATGCACAATACCAATCAAGTAGAAAAACTGAATTTCTAAAGCCAACAAAAAAAAGAAAAATTGAGAAAAAAACTAATTCTAAATTAAGAAACACAGGATTATTTATAGTCTTTTTAACTGATTTAGAAAAAGATATTATTGCTAAAAAAATTGAAAAATGGTTTTCGTTTAAAGAAGAACAATTGTCGAAAAACCTGTTTCCTAAAACATTGAAAAAGAATTGGAATACGGATAACTATGGTCCAATATATATCCCGAAAAAAGGGGATATATTAGAACTGAATGATTCCACCATTCATTTTTACAAAAAAATTATTGAAGATTATGAAAACAATAAATTAGAAGTCATCAACGCAGAGTATTACATAAACGATACAAAAACTAATACATATCAATTCCAAATGAATTACTATTGGATGATGGGTGATAATAGGCATAATTCTGAAGACTCAAGAGTTTGGGGATTTGTCCCCGAGAATCATATTGTAGGAAAACCCATTTTTACATGGTTAAGCTTAAACTATAATGCTATTCATAAAAAAAGTTTAAAGTCTAAATTGGGAATTATTCGATGGAAGAAATTATTTACACCAATTCATGGAGAAAAAAAAGGTAAATCATATTTTATTCACTTTATAATATTTATCCTGCTCATTAAAGGAATTAACCGTTTTCGTAAACAAAAGACAGGTGAGGCATAAACAAACAATACTTTCTACATCATATTTGCCTTCTATTCAATATTTTCAGTCATTAAATGCACATGCCTCAACCTATATTGAACACAAAGAGTATTATACCCGACATTCTATCAGAAATAGGACATGGATACTCGGAGCAAATAACCCCATATTATTAACTGTCCCAATTAAAAAGAAGCACTATTCAAAAACATTAATAGAGGATATTAAAATATCTAACACAAAGTGGACGAGAAATCATTTAAATAGCATACGAAGTGCATATGGATCTACGCCTTTTTTTATTCACTATTTTGATCAACTAGAAAATATAATTAATAAAAACCATGTGTTTTTAGTTGATCTCAATTATGATTTATTAAATTACTTTTTAGAGGAATTGTCTATAACAAAAGAAATTCGCAAAACAGAAGATTATATTAAATCCTATTGTAACGATACTTTAGACCAAAGATTGAATATACAAAACACCACAAATTTCAAAAAATACACTCAAGTTTTCAGCAACATATTTATTCCGAATCTTAGTATTATAGATCTTATTTTTAATTTAGGTCCAGATGCAAAAGAATATATAGATGGGTGATAATAAGTAATTCTTATATTTAACATTATGAATAACAAAATAGATATAAAATTTAATCAAAATGAAGATGCTATGAAACTATTAGTGTCAGATCTCCACCAAAAAAAACAACTCATTGAATTAGGTGGAGGGGCAGAAAGTATCAATAAACAACATCAAAAAGGCAAATTAACTGCGAGAGAAAGAATACATGAGATTTTTGACAAAAATTCTACTTATATAGAACTAGGAGTTTTTGCAGCAAATGATTTATATAAAGAGTTTGGTGGATGTCCTGCAGCTGGAGTAATTTTAGCAATTGGAAAAATCCATAATAGAAGCTGTATTGTGGTCGCAAATGACGCTACAGTTAAAGCGGGAGCATGGTTTCCAATGACAGCTAAAAAAAATTTAAGAGCACAAGAAATTTGCATTGATAATAATATCCCAATTATTTATCTAGTAGATAGCGCTGGGGTATTTTTACCACTACAAGATGAAGTATTTCCAGACAAAGAACATTTTGGAAGACAATTTCGAAATAATGCTAAAATATCGGCAAAGGGAATCACTCAAATATCTGCTATTATGGGAAGCTGTGTTGCAGGAGGAGCCTATTTACCTATTATGAGTGATGAAGCTCTAATTGTCCAGAAAACTGGTAGTGTCTTTTTAGCAGGATCCCATCTAGTTAAAGCTGCAATTGGAGAGGACATTGATAATGAAACACTAGGAGGAGCTAATACTCATTGTGATATTTCTGGGATCACAGACTATAAATGTAAAAATGATAATGAAGCAATAGGAATCATCAGGGAATTAATTCAGAGTAGTGAAATAAAAAAAGAATCAAATGTTTCTAGAATTGAAAGTCTGCCTCCTAAAAAAAACATAAAAGATATCTATGGCATTCTACCAAAAGATCGTGATACACCATATGAGATGAGAGAAGTTTTAGAAAGAATTGTAGATGATAGTTATTTAAGGGAATATAAAGCAAGTTATGGAAAAACTCTTATTTGCGCATATGCTAGAATTGATGGATGGTCCATTGGAATCATTGCAAATCAAAGAAAAATGGTCAAAAACGGAAAAGGAGAAATGCAATTAGGGGGAGTTATTTATTCAGACTCAGCTGATAAGGCGGCAAGATTTATTATGAATTGTAATCAAAAAGGCATTCCATTACTTTTCATTCAAGATGTCAATGGCTTTATGGTAGGTTCTCGTGCTGAAAAAAATGGCATTATAAAAGATGGTGCTAAAATGGTCAATGCAATGGCCAATAGTGTCGTACCTAAGTTTACCTTAATCATTGGAAACTCTTTCGGAGCAGGAAATTATGCCATGTGTGGAAAAGCTTACGACCCAAGATTAATTTTAGCATGGCCCACTGCAAAAATTGCAGTCATGGGAGGTGAACAAGCTTCTAAAGTGCTTTTGAATCTTGAAAAATATAAATTAAAAAAAGAAGGCATAGAATTAACAGAAGAAAAAAAAGGAAAAATACTCCAATCTATCCAAGTAAAATATAATAATCAAATGAGCCCATACTATGCCGCTTCCAGAATGTGGATAGATGATATTATAGATCCAGTAGACACTCGAACATACATATCTATTGGGATAGAAATCGCTAATAACAATAAAAAAAAATATTTTAAAACTGGTGTAATACAAACATAAGTATTCAATATAAAAAAAATAATTACCTTTAAAACCAATATGATAACAATTGAATTCCCAGATAAAACGATACGAGAATTTCCTAGTGGAAGTAATTCTATTGATATTGCAAAAAATATTAGCGAAGGATTAGCAAGAAATGTCCTTGGAGCTAAAATAAATGGTGTAATTACAGACGCTTCACAAGCCTTAATAGATGAAAGTAAAATAAAGTTAGAGCTATTAACCTGGGAGAATGATGAGGGTAAATCTATAATGTGGCATTCAAGTGCTCATTTAATGGCAGAGGCAATTGAATCCTTTTACCCCAAAGTTAAATTTGCAATCGGTCCACCGATTGAAAATGGCTTTTATTATGATATGGAATTTCCGGAAAATAGCAATTTCTCATCCGATGACTTTCCCAAAATAGAGAAGAAAATCATAGAATTAGCGAGAGAAAAAAATATATATGAAATTTCATATGTAAGCAAAAAAGAAGCAATTAAATACTTCAAAGAGAAAAATAATGAATATAAATTAGAATTAATTGATAATTTAAATGATGGAGAAATTACATTTTATAAACAAGGGGGATTTATAGATTTATGTAAAGGCCCTCATATACCTAACACTAATTTTATTAAATCTGTAAAATTACTTAATGTCGCTGGAGCTTATTGGAAAGGGAATGAAAACAATAAACAACTAACTAGAATATATGGAATTACGTTCCCAAAGAAAAAATATCTAGATGAATATTTAATTAAGCTAGAAGAAGCTAAACAGCGAGACCATAGAAAAATCGGAAAAAACATGTCTCTTTTTACTTTCTCAAAAAAAGTTGGACAAGGACTCCCATTATGGCTACCTAAAGGTGCATATTTAAGAGATCAATTAGTTGAATTTATGAAACAGGCACAATTAAAATTTGGATATCAACCTGTTATTACTCCCCATATTGGATCAAAAGAATTATACATTTGCTCAGGACATTACGAAAAATATGGAGAGGATTCATTTCAACCAATTAAAACACCAGATGAGAATGAAGAATTTTTTCTTAAACCAATGAATTGTCCTCATCATTGTGAAATATATAAATCCCAGCCAAGATCATATAAAGATTTACCAATTAGGTTTGCTGAGTTTGGAACTGTATATAGGTACGAAAAAAGTGGAGAATTACATGGATTAACAAGAGTTAGAGGATTCACTCAAGATGATGCTCATATTTTTGCCACACCCAATCAAGTTCAAGATGAATTTGAATCTGTTATAGATTTAGTATTGTATGTACTCAAAGCAATGGGATTCAATGATTATATTGTTCAAATATCATTAAGAGATCCTGAAAATCAGGAAAAATATATTGGCAGTGATGAAAATTGGAATTTGGCAGAACAAGCTATTATAAATTCTGCAAAAAATAAAAATTTAAATACAGTAATTGAATATGGAGAAGCCGCATTTTATGGCCCAAAATTAGATTTCATGATTAAAGACGCCATAGGTAGAAAATGGCAATTAGGTACAATTCAAGTAGATTATAATCTTCCCGAAAGGTTCCAATTAGAATATAAGGGCTCTGATGATAAAATGCATAGACCTGTAATGATACATAGAGCACCTTTCGGCTCATTAGAAAGATTTATTGCTCTACTCATTGAACATACAGGGGGCGAATTTCCACTTTGGTTAACACCACAGCAAATTATTATTTTACCAATCAGCCAAAAATATAATGAATACTCTTGTAAACTTTTAAATTCACTAAAAAATTACGATATTCGCGGTCATGTTGACGATAGAAATGAAACAACTGGTAAAAAAATTAGAGACGCGGAATTAAAAAAAATTCCATACATGGTAGTTGTGGGAGAGCAGGAAGTAGAAGAAAAATTATTATCTATCAGAGAACACGGAGGCAAGAACTTAGGAAAACTAACACAAGAAAAATTAGTAAAACTAATAAAAGAGAACATTGCTAAAGAATTAAAATAGTATAAATTAAATAATAGTATTATAGTAGTAAAAAGAAGACATAAAGGAAGAAGACCCTGGAGAATTAAAAAAGAGAACCCTCATAAAATCAATGATTTTATTACAGCAAACACGATACGATTAGTAGGTGATAATGTAGAGCCTAAAGTTTGTGCAAAAACAGAGGGGATGAATATTGCAAAAGAGTTAGGTCTAGATTTAGTTGAAATATCAGGAAAGTCAGACCCCCCAGTGTGTAAAATTATTGATTATAAAAAATTTCTTTATGCACAAAAAAAGAAACAAAAGGAAATTAAATCTAAGTCTAGTAAGATAGTTGTAAAAGAAATACGATTTGGACCTAACACAGAGGAACATGATTATAATTTTAAATTAAATCATGCAAAGAAATTTCTAGAAGATGGATCGAAATTAAAAGCATATGTGTTCTTTAAAGGGCGATCTATTATTCACAAGGATAGAGGGGAGATTTTACTCCTTAAACTAGCACAAGATTTGGAGCAAATAGCAAAAGTAGACGAGCTTCCAAAACTTGAGGGAAAAAGGATGATTATGATGTTGTCCTCATTAATAAAAAAATAAAGAATTGAATTATGCCAAAAATGAAAACAAATTCGAGTGCTAAAAAACGATTTTCTGTTACTAGTTCAGGGAAAATTAAAAGAAAACATGCGTTTAAAAGTCATATTTTAACAAAGAAAACAACTAAACAAAAACGTAGATTAACAAACACCGGTTTAGTTCATAAATCAGATGAACATAATGTTAAGCAGCAATTAGCAATGAAATAAATTAATAACCATGTAATTAGTATTAAGTGCCATGGCCGCTAATTACAAAAAAAAATACAATTATGCCAAGATCAGTAAATTCAGTTGCCTCGAAAGCAAGAAGAAAAAAAATACTTAAACAAGCTAAAGGTTATTTTGGAAGAAGAAAAAATGTATTTACAGTGGCTAAAAATGCCGTTGAAAAAGCATTAACGTATGCCTATAGAGATCGCAAAGCCAATAAAAGAAATTTTAGAGCTTTATGGATACAAAGAATTAATGCGGGGGTTCGAGAGCATGGCTTGTCTTATTCGCAATTTATGGGCCTTATTAAAGAAAAAAACATACAATTGAACAGAAAGGTGTTAGCAGATTTAGCAATGAATCATAAAGACATCTTTAAAAAAATTGTTGAGTCAGTAAAAAAATAAACACCTAGACTATTGACTCAGAGCTTCTAAGGCTGGTATATAAGACGGATTTAACATAAGGCAATTCTTCCAATCTATTTTTGCCTTGTCTTTATCATTAGTTAAATTATATAAATAAGCTCTAGCATGGTATGCTAATAAAAATGAATTGTCTAAATCAATCGCTTGACTAAAATAATTAATAGCATTTAAGTAATTTGATAATTGCATTTCACAAAAGCCCATGTTATAATAAGTTTGTTTATTAGAACTATTTAACTTAATACTTTTAGAATATAAATCTAGTGCTTCAGCATATGCGGATAAGTTTTGTTTATGCTTTCCAAAATTATAATAGACACGATTATCATTGGGATACAAATCAATAATTTTATTAAAGTACTTATCTGCTAATTCTAAATCTAGAAAATTATTAGAAGATGTGGTATCACTATATATAATAGACAACAATGATAAAGTTTCTTTTTCTTCTGGGAATCGAGTTATTCTATTATGTAACAAATTCATGGCTAATTCATATTCTTTCATTTCTTTTAAAAAGACAATGAATGAACTTGGAATAATGCCATTAGTAATTAATGACAAAGTATCTATCATTAACTTACAATTAGGATGCCTAACTACACAAAATAAATTAGTTAATTTTTCACGACATTCCAGTTGATTTGGATTAATCCGCAAACATCTCTCCCAACTTTCTTTAGATATTCTAGTTTGATTTAAAATATAATAAACACTACCTCTAGCAAGTAATAAATCTGGATCATTTTTAAAAACACTATACGCATTATCAATATCTTTTTTTGCTAAATGAAACTTATTTTTTTCTATATAAATATTTGCACGCTGAGTTAATAGAGATATATTCAAGGAATCATCTATAAGTAGATTTGATAATGAATCCAGAGAAGATGTAAAAGGAACAACAGAGGGATTTTGACAACTAAAAAGTAGGAAGGCGCATATTATAAAAAAAATGCTCTGAAAATATCTAATTACTGATTTCAAGAAAGTTTTTCTTTTATTTGTTCTTCTACCTGACTACTCAAATCAGGGTTGTCTTTTAATATTTGTCGAACAGATTCTCTTCCCTGACCGAGCTTTGTGTCATCATAACTAAACCAAGAACCACTTTTTTGAATAATACCGTGCTCTACCCCTAAGTCAATAATTTCACCTGTTTTCGAAATCCCTTCACCATACATAATATCAAATTGTGCACCTCTAAATGGAGGCGCTACTTTATTTTTAACAATCTTGACCCTAGTTCTATTACCAATCGTTTTATCTCCATCTTTGATTTGCGTGCTTCTTCGAATGTCTATTCTGACAGAGGAGTAAAACTTTAAGGCATTACCACCTGTAGTAGTTTCAGGATTACCAAACATAACACCTATTTTTTCTCGCAATTGATTAATAAACACACAAATACATCCCGATTTACTAATAGTAGCAGTCATTTTTCGAAGTGCTTGTGACATTAAACGTGCTTGCAGGCCTAATTTTGATTCACCCATTTCACCTTCAATTTCACTTTTTGGAGTTAAAGCGGCTACTGAATCTATAACAAGAATATCTATTGCTGCCGAACGAATTAAATTATCCGCTATTTCTAATGCCTGCTCACCACAATCTGGCTGTGAAATAAGTAAATTATCTATGTCGACACCTAATTTTTTTGCATAAAAACGATCAAATGCATGTTCAGCATCAATAAAGGCAGCAATACCTCCTTTTTTTTGTGCTTCAGCAATAGCATGGAGAGTTAAAGTTGTTTTTCCCGAAGACTCTGGTCCAAAAATCTCAATGACTCTACCTTTTGGCAATCCACCAACGCCTAAAGCTAAATCTATACCAATAGATCCAGTTGATATTGATTCAATATCGATAATTGGAGCATCTCCAAGTTTCATAATAGTACCTTTACCATAGGTTTTTTCAATTTTATCCATTGTTAAAGCTAATGCCTTATGTTTTGCTTCTAATTCTTTACTCATAATTTAGATTTATTTATATATTTCTAATATTTGATTAGTATGATCTTTAGTGTTTACCTTTGTAAATATATGGTCAATCTTTTGATTATTATTTATAATAAATGTCGTTCTATGAACACCCATATATTCTTTCCCCATAAATTTTTTCTTCCCCCAAACGCCATAATCATTACAGAGTCTTCTTTCAGTATCAGAAATCAAATTAAAAGCTAAATTATATTTATCAATAAATTTAAGGTGTGAGATTTGGGAATCTGGACTGACTCCAAGTACTTCAAATCCTTTATCAAGCAGGTGCGAATAGTTTGCGTTTAAATCACATGATTCCGCTGTACACCCCGGCGTATTATCTTTTGGATAAAAATAAAGTATTAAACTTTTGTTTTTATAATCTGATAAAGAGATAATGTCACCGTTCTGATTAAGACCAGAAAAATTTGGAGCATTTTCACCAATTTTTAAATGTGTCATAAAAAAAATATTACTAAATTCAAATGTAATAAATCAATACTTAAGTTTTTACTTAAACAATGATTTTCTTCCAACAACACTACAAATAGGACATACTCTTGGATTATGTTGTCTTGCAGGACAATGCTCTCTGCCAAAATAAATCATTTGTAAATGTAACTTATTCCATAGATGCTTAGGAAAATGACGTTTACAATCTTTTTCTGTTTTAATCACATTTCTGCCATTACTTAAACACCAGCGATAACTAAGCCTATGAATATGTGTGTCTACTGGAAATGATGGGATATTAAATGCTTGTGACATAACAACTGATGCTGTTTTATGGCCAACACCTGGTAAATTTTCAAGATCCTCAAAGTTGTCTGGAACAATTGAATTATGTTTTTCTACTAATATTTTTGATAATTGAGAAATTGCTTTAGATTTTGACGGAGACAATCCACATGGCTTAATAATCTCTCGGATGGTATCTACGTCCTTTGACATCATATCTTTTGGGTTATCAGCTAAAGAAAATAAACGAGGTGTTATTTCATTAACTTTAGCGTCAGTACATTGAGCAGATAATAAAACAGCAATTAATAGAGTATAATCATTAACATGTTGTAAAGGTATAGCTGGCGTACTATATAATGATTCTAACTGTGAAATAATAAATAAAATTTTCTCGTTTTTATTCATCTTATATATTAATAAGCATAACACTAAACTAATAAATTTTAGTTTAGTATCACACCAGCCGAATCCTCTTCATGTAAAGGTGTGAATAATGAGTTTGAATAATCATTTAAAAATTTATTGCATTTTATTTCTGAATCTGAATGTAAAGAAATTAAATAATCCAGATACTCTATCTCTTTAGTTAAATTCTTAATTAATAGTTTATGTTTTTCTTCTTTTAAATTGGTAAAAAATATATCCATAGGCAAATTTAATTTGTACTATGGTAACGTAATAAAACTGAATTTTATTATAATATTTTCATAAATTAATTCACTGACAAAACAACTCCATCCTGTTTGATGATTTTTCTTAAATTAATTAATGCATAACGCATGCGTCCTAAGGCTGTATTAATACTAATATTACAGTCTTCTGCAATCTCATGAAAACTCATATTAAAATAATATCTCATTTTCAAAACTCTTTTTTGCTCAACAGGTAATTTTTCAATAATATTTTTTACATCTTCTAAAACTTTTTTATTAACTAACTCATCTTCCATACTAATAGATGTATCCTTCACAAAATCAAAAATATTAAATTCAGTATTAGAACGAATAAATTTTGTTTTTTTGATTTTTCTAAAATAATCCATTGACAAATTGTAAGAAATTCTCATGACCCATGGTAAAAACTTCCCTTGCTCATTGTAATGTTTACCCTGTTTTAATGCCTTAATAACTTTTAAAAAAGTTTCTTGAAAAATATCCTCCGCTAAAGATTGATCTTTAACTTTAGATATTATGAAAGCCATCAATCTCTGACGATGACGATTAATTAAAATATTAAGTGAATTATCTTTTCCGTTTATATACGATTGAACCAATTGCTCATCTTTGATTACATTAATAGACATATTTTTAGCTTATTTAGTTAGTAAAAAATTAAACAAGTAAAAATTTATCTATACGCAATTTGGTTTTGAATTTATAACAACAAATATACTTAAAAAAATTATATTACTAAATATTATGCAATAATTACAATGAATAATTAATATATTTATTAGACATGCTTACACATTTATTAATCACAGGTAATGCAATACTAGCAGGGGCAATTTTAGCTAATTTGTTTGCCAACCACTTTAATATTTGTACATGGTATAAGTTTTGTGAAAATATTTTAGCAAACGGTTTATCTACGGCACTAATCCAACAAAACATAGTAAGCCTATGTTGGTTATTTGTTATATATCCAATAATACTAAGTATTTCATATATATTGGGTGAAAAAATTTATCAATTTTGGATTCAATAAGAATGTTAAAAAAAAACGACATCATTATAAGGGGAGCCCGTTTGCATAACCTTAAGAATATATCTATAAATATCCCAAAAAATCAAATTGTTGTTATTACAGGGGTTTCTGGCTCAGGTAAATCTTCATTGGCCTATGACACAATTTATGCAGAGGCACAAAGACGATATATTGAAAGCTTATCTTCCTATGCAAGACAGTTTTTAAAAAACCATAACAAACCAGAAGTGGAACATATTACAGGCTTATCACCTGCAATAGCAATCGAACAAAAAAGTCACATTAACAACCCAAGATCAACTGTAGGCACTATAACAGAAATATATTATTATTTAACACTGCTATACGAAAAAAATGGAAAAACATTTTCCCCAATTAGTGGTAAAAAAGTGACAAAGTACTCATTTCAAGATTTTAAAAAATACATATCAACATTTAGAACAAAATGTAAATTTATCATATGTTGCCCTGTTAAAATGAATCAGCTTAAATATCTAAAAGAAAAAGGATATACAAGACTCCTGATCAATTCGAAAATAACTAAGATTGATGACATTAAAGAGAGTTATGACACAAGTGAATTAATCTTAGACAGATTAATATATGAAGCAAATTCGGATTTTGAAGCCATTTTAAAAAAAACATATCAAAAAGCAATTGAAATAGGAACGGGCCAATTTTCTATATATAACGAAAATAGAAAATTATTAAAAAAAATTAACGCAAATTTTTTTCTTGACAACATGTATTTCCAAGAACCAAATAAAGATTTATTTAATTTCAACAACCCATATGGAGCATGTGAATATTGTAATGGACATGGTGACCTTATTGAAATTGATCCAGAAAAAGTAATCCCTAATAAAGAATTAAGTGTTCTAGAAAACATGATTCATCCCTGGAAGAATGGAAAAATGGAAAAATGGAAAAATGATTTAATAAAAAAATCAGCAGCAATCCAGTTTCCACTAAATATTAAATACTCTAATCTATCCCAGGAAGAAAAAAAAATACTGTGGCATGGAAAAAGTAATTTTAGTGGTATTGATGGTTTTTTTGATTTCCTGAAAAGGAAATCATACAAAATACAGTATAGAGTGATGTTATCAAAATATAAAAGTCGATCAATATGCAAAAAATGTAAGGGAAACAGGTTAAAAACAATCAGTGAATATATTAAAATAAACAACCAAAACATACAGGCTTTAATTAACTACCCAATTAAAGATTTACTAAAATTTATCAAAAAAATTAAAGTTTCGAAAAAGGAAAAAAAAGTTACAGAAAAAATAAAACATGAAGTTATATCAAGACTTAACATCCTCATTGAGCTAGGACTAGATTACTTAACATTAAATAGAAAATCTAATTCTCTTTCAGGAGGAGAAATGCAAAAAATAAATATTGCTAAATCTATTGGCAGTGGATTAATCGGATCATTATATATTTTAGATGAACCTAGCATCGGCCTACATTCTCGTGACACAAATAAATTAATTAATATATTAAATCAATTAAAACATCTAGGCAATTCTATTATCATAGTCGAACATGATAAAGAAATAATCAAAGCTGCAGACCATATAATAGAAATGGGACCTTTTGCTGGAATTAATGGAGGAAACATCATTTATAGTGGAGACACAAATAACAAAGAGAAAAAAAGCCGAACCTTAAATTACATGCGGTTGAAAAAG
This sequence comes from Flavobacteriales bacterium, assembly GCA_002722215.1. Lineage (GTDB taxonomy): Bacteria > Bacteroidota > Bacteroidia > Flavobacteriales > TMED113 > SP256. Next base: position 40,536 of record PBKX01000015.1, read on the forward strand.
AATGAAAAATTAAAATATAGACAAATAAAAGAGTTTATTCAGGTTACAAACATCACAAAAAATAATTTAAAAAACATAAATGTTGATATACCCATCAATGTGCTGACTGCAATTACAGGGGTTAGTGGGTCAGGGAAAACAACTCTATTAAGAGATATCTTATTACCTGCTGTAAAAAGAAAACTTAGAGACTATAGCTTTCCAAAACCTAAATGTGAATCAATTGATTTTAATGTAAACAAAATTGAAAACATAGACTTCTTAAATCAAGAATCAATAAAAAAATCATCTAAATCTACACCAATTACATATATTAATGGATTTGATAGTATTCGCAATATATTTGCGTCTCAAAAATTAGCTAAATTAAATCAATTCAAAAAACAACATTTTTCATTTAATATCAAGGGAGGGCGATGTGAAGAATGTAAAGGCCAAGGGTTTGTTAATGTAGAAATGCAATTTTTATCTGATATTAAATTAATATGCAACTCATGTAAAGGAAAAAGATATGAGAATAGTATTTTAAAAGTATATGTTGAAGACAAAAATATTGCTGATATTTTGGACTTAACTATTAAAGAAGCATCTGATTTTTTTAGGAAGTATGATTATAAAATTATATCTGACCAAATTGAACCATTAATAGAAGTTGGCCTTAGTTATTTAAAATTAGGCCAACCTGTTTCGACATTAAGCTCGGGTGAGGCACAAAGACTAAAAATAGCGTCATTTTTAAGCAAGAAAAAATCTAAATCTGTACTCATATTTGATGAGCCTACCAAAGGGTTACATTTTTATGATATTGAAATTTTAATTAAGGCATTTCAAAAATTAGTTAATCTTGGCAATACAATTATTATTATTGAGCATAATCTCGAATTAATTAAAAATGTCGACTGGGTAATTGATCTAGGCCCAGAAGCTGGGAACAATGGCGGAAAGATTATTTTTCAAGGAAATCCAATGAATTTAATGGGGATAAAAACACATACTGGAAAAGCTTTTACAAATGAATTGAAAAATTAAATAAATTGTTGATAATAATAATTTGCATATTTTCCATTTAGATTAATTAATTCTTTATGAGTTCCAGATTCAACTATATCACCATTCTCTAAAACCAATATTTTATTAGCATCTTGGATTGTAGATAAACGATGTGCAATAATAATCGAAGTTCTATTTTTAGTAATATTTTTAATTGCTTTCTGAATCAGTTTTTCTGTAAATGGATCCATAGATGAAGTTGCTTCATCTAAAATAAAACAAGCCGGATTTAACAAATATGTCCTTAAAAAGGATATTAATTGTTTTTCACCCTGAGACAAACCATTACCCCGTTCACCTATATGATAATTATATTTTTCTGGGAATTTATTGATGAAATCTTCTAGGCCAATCTGTTCAACTGCATTATAGACTTCTTTGTCAGAGATGTTATGGAAAAATTTGATATTATTCATTAAAGAATCTGCAAGAAAAAAATTATCCTGCAATACAATACCGATATTTTTTCTTAATTCTTGAATAGAGATATTAGATAAATTATTTTCATTGATATAAATATCTCCAAAAGTCAAATCATACCATTTCATTAGCAAATTAATAATAGTTGTTTTACCAGAACCTGTTGATCCAATAATTGCAATATTATCATTAGGATGAATAGCGAAGTGGATATTGTTTAAAACAGGCTCTCCAGCTTTATAGGCAAAGGTTACATCTTTAAACACAATACTTGTATTAGTCCACATATTAACTTGCACGCTAGAATCATACACGTTCTCTTGTTTAATTTGACTTTCTAAAAGAATAAATACTCTATTGGCAGCAACGACACCCATCTGTAAAATATTAAATCTATCAGCAATTCCTCGTAAGGGCCTAAACAACATATTAATAAATAGGATAAAAGCCACAATTTCACCTATAGTAACCAATTGAGTGTTAATAGCCTGAATAGAACCATACCAAACTATCAGTCCCATAGCAATTGCAGAAAAAACATCTACAATAGGTAAAAAAATTGAAAAATATAAAACTGTTTTTATATGCGCATCTCTATGAAAAGAATTTAGATTTTTAAACAATTCAAATTCATTATTTTCTTTTGAAAATATTTGAACAAGATTCATCCCAATTATATGTTCATACACAAATGTGTTGATCTTTGAAATATATTTCCTGACATCTAAAAATGCTTTTTGCATATGTTTTTGAAATAGAATAGTGGCCAAAATTAAAAATGGAAGAAAGAGTAAGCTTATTAAGGCTAACCTCCAATTAACAAAAAACATACATGTAATAATTAAACAAACTTTAAACAAGTCTCCAAAAATAACTAACAAACCTTGTGAAAACACAGAGGATATAGCTTCAATATCTGAGATTAACCTAGTGATAGTTGTACCTATTTGATTACTATCAAAATACCGAACTTGAAATGAAATTATTTTATCAAATAAATTAGCCCTAAGATTTTTGATAATTTTCTGAGCTAAATAATTTGATTGATAAATAAACACAAATTGAAACAGCGCCTCAAATAACAAAAAAATAAAAATTATGATGATAATGTTTAGTAGCTTTTCAATGTTAGAGTTTAAGATATAATGATCGAATGCGTATTGAATAAGTAATGGGCGAGTTGTTGATAACAATCCAAAAAAAATAGATGCTAAAATAGCCCCCAAAAACACGATTTTATATGGCTTAGTATAATGGATTAGTTTAAACAATAATTTAAAATCAAATACTTTCAAGACTAAACACTTTTGGATATTTAATATCTACTAAATATAAACCACATGCAGGGACTGAATATCCTGCATGTGATCGACTAGAACTCAACATAATATTAGACAACTGATCTAAATTAATTTTTTCCAAACCTAAATTAATCAATGTGCCAACAATACATCTAACCATGTTATATAAAAATCTATCCGACTCAATAGAAAAAATTAACATGTTTTTACTTTTGACCCAATATGCTGATTTAATAGAGCAAACATTATTGAGAGATTTAGATTTAGAAAAAGCACTGAAATCTTTCTTGCCAATGAACATTTTAGCACCTAAATTCATTAATTCTAAATTTAATGTTTTCTCAAAAAAATATGCTCGATTAATTAAAAAAGGGTCCTTCACTGTTGAAAGCCAGTACTCATATTTTCTAGATTTAGCAGAATAGCGAGCATGAAAATCAATATCAATACGATTAATACTATGAAGCACAATATCAATAGGTAAAAATCTATTCATTTTATATTTCAATTGTTCTATATTTATTTCATCCCACTCAAAATGTGCATAAAAATTAATAGCATGCACACCACTATCCGTTCTACCTGCACCAACAATTAATGGAATATCTTTATTTACTATACACTTCAAAGCCTCCATAAGAACACCCTGGATAGTCTTTGCATTGTCCTGAATTTGCCAACCAGAAAAATTAGTCCCGAGATAAGAGAGGTGCATTATATATTTATAAGCATATGAAATCCCCATTGAATAAGTTTTTTCAAAAATAGTCATAAATTAGAATCATTTGAAATAAATATACATGATGAAACAAATTGCTATAATATCTGACACTCATAATTATTTAGATGATAAAATACTAAAATTAACAAATAATTGTGATGAGATATGGCATGCTGGTGATTTCGGCTATAGTATAACAATAAGTGAGTTTATTGAACAGAATAAAGTAATTGGGGTTTATGGTAATATTGATGGAGCATTCATAAGACAAAAATATCCCGAAATTCAAAAATTCAAATGTGAAAAAATAAGAGTCTTGATGACTCATATTGGAGGATATCCAAATAAATACACACAAGTCATTAAACAAGAAATAGAATTATATAAACCACATTTATATATATGCGGACACTCACATATCCTAAAAGTAATGTATGACAAAAAATATAAATTATTACATATCAATCCAGGGGCCGCTGGGAAAGAAGGTTTTCATAAAAAAAGGACTATCATACTAGTTAAAATCGAAGAAAATAGGATATTTGACTTGGAAGTAATTGAACTAGGCCCCAGATCAAAATTAACGAATCCTATTAATCGAATTAATTAAATCTTCATCTTTTTGAATAGCACGCCTAGCTAAAAGAAAAGAAAACAAGCCTATGGATAAGGATATAGTGAAAATTGAATTCACTACATACAATTTTAGATGCAAAAAGAAATCAAGGTAAAAATAATAAGAGTAAACAAATACAATCAAAAAGATAATTCCCAATATATTACCATTAATATAATATAGTTGTTGTTTCCTATTCTTAAACTTAAGAAATGCTAATACTGAAAATACTAAAAATACAAGCAACCAAAAAAAACCTAGATATTGATCAAAAATATACACATTTATTGACGGATTATCACATTCAAAATATGGAAAACAGAAAGAGCCGGTGAGGACTGATAAGGCTCCCCCCAAAATATATAGTGTTTGTATTCTTTGAATCATATTATTTTTTTTTACAATATATACATTATTATTAAAAAGAATGTCGTATAATTGCATCAATTATATCTAATAAACCCTTTTATATTTCCCGTTTATATTTTATTTTTTGGCGATTGAATTATAGGCAAATTAAAATACCTGATTTATGTACGACATATTAGAACTTAAAAAGAAAAAACTTACTGAATTGCAAGATATTGCAAAAAAATTAGAAGTTGCTGATTTAAAAAATTATAAAAAATTAGATCTTATTTATGAAATTTTAGATAAGCAAGCATTAGTACCACATGAATCCAAAAAAAATCATTCTGTAAAAACAGTGAAAAACACAAATAAAAAAGAGACGAAGACAAAAGACATGAACAAAAAAGACATGAACAAAAAAGACGTGAACAAAAAAGATGTGAACAAAAAAGATGTGAATGTCAAGCAGCAAGAGAAAAGTTGGAATAAAACAAGGAAAGCGCATTATGAAAAGGGATCTGCATCTGATATTAAATCAGAGAAAAACAACACGGAATTAAATTACAATTTTGAGTCTGAAGTAGTAGGCGAAGGTGTATTAGAAAAAATGGCTGATGGATATGGTTTTTTAAGATCCTCC
>PBKX01000016.1 GCA_002722215.1 Flavobacteriales bacterium
CTAGTCTTTCATCAGCATCTTGGCCGCCTAAATAAGCTTTATACATATACACATCTTGTGGGGCATCCTGACCATTCTTATATTTGCCATCCCATCCTTCCAACGGATCTGTGGTGTAAAAAACTTGTTTTCCCCATCTATCAAAAACAATAAGCTCAAAATCTGAATAACCAACAACACTCACTTTAAATGCATCGTTGACACCATCCCCATTTGGAGAAAAAACAGTTGGTGAATAAAATAATAATGTTGGGTAAATATTCACAACACCATTATAAGAATTTGAACAACCAGCATCATCCCACGCTGTTAGAGTCACATAATAATCACCTTCCCCTTCATAAATATATGAAGGCTCATATTCATAAGACGGTGAGCTGTCATCACCAAAAACCCACTCGAATTCCACAAAAACACCCTCATCTAGCAACTGATCAAATTGAATTTCCTCTCCATATTGCTGGAATGTAAATTGTGGAGCTGGCGCCACAGATATAGAGACCGAAGCTTCCTGAACTTCGCTGACGTTATCACATAAATCACTAACCTCGACAGAATAAAAAGTAGTTTGTTCCTGAACATCAACAAAGATACTTTGAGATGTTTCACCATTCGACCACAAAAAACTATAGTCATCATCAGTCTCTACACCTTCCGAAAACAAATCTTGAACAGCAATTTCTAACGTTTCCCCTGGACACCCCACAACATCTTCAATAACAAATGTTGGAGGAGCATAAATAGGCACGTCAATGTCGATATCAACCATCGTGGTATCGCCATTACACTCATCTGTCACAATCACTATATAATTAGCATCTTCCTCCGGCGAAACAGTGGCCATATTATTCATATATTCAATTTCATCCGAACCAATCCACTCATATGTATATGTTGACCCCCCATTTACTTCCGCTTCTAAATTAATTTCATCACCAGGACAAAACTGACTACTTAATTCAAGTATACCAACCGTAGGAGGCTCTAATTCATCAATCTCCACCATAATATCAATCGTTTCTTCAATGCCCGTACAATTATCATACACTGTTAATTCAACAAATTGTATTGGCCCATTGTCAAGTTCAAATTCAAAATCCCAAGTTGTGCAATCACAAGGAAGTGGACTATCTGGCCATATATAAGAGTAGTTCTCTGATCCACCCTCGATTTCTGGCTCAATTACCACCACATCATCATCACATGCAATGTAGTCACCATCTGAAACAACTAAATCAGGATACTGTATGACTTGCACATTAAAGGGTGCTTGAACTTGTTGATCTTGACAATCATCATAAACAACTAATTGATATTCTGTATCTGCCTCAGAAGTAATAGTTAAAGAAGATCCTGAACCGACCTGAACCCCATCTTCATCATACCATTCATATGTGTAGTCGTTAGTCTCAAAAATATAACCTCCCAAAATTTCATCCGGTGACAATGTAACCTGATCTCCAAAACATTCTATGACTGCTGGGTCTCCAGTGTCTATTTGAATATCAACTTGATCATAAACATTAAAAACAACCTCCGAAATAGATACTTCATTTGTTTGGCATATGCCATCTACAGCATTAATAGTAATTTGTAAGTCTTCAAACACTTCACTATTATCTCCATCATAAAAAGCTAGTAGATCTAAATAAATTACATTCTCTCCTGCTGGAATATTAACACATTGGGATAACACACCATCATTATTTTCACAAATTTCTAGTGTATTTCCACCATTGTAGGTCACTTCGTAGTCAACACCATATATGGCCGTTCCTCCAAACAAAACTTCTAAAAGGATATCCTCTTCACCATTATCTGTAGCTGTAAATTGTAGTTGAGCAGAAGCGCAACCTTCATAAATAGCTGTAGGGTCTTCATCAATGATTGGCCCTGTAATATTCGAGATTGGATCAACTACAACGGAGGGGCTTACAAAACTATTCGCCTCTATAAAGACAACTGAATTTAAAGCAGAATCCCAACAATCAGCAATCGCGAGTTTTATATGATAGGTTTCGCCACAAACCAATCCATTATATACTGCTGTTAATGGCGCTGTAAATCCTGTTATCCCCTCAACGGTAAACTCAGGCTCTGGTGGATCATTCACCCCTTCAACAACTCCATAATCATTATCGTACCAAAAAATATTATAATCTTCAAAATTTGGATCTATATCGTTACAGTCAGGGTCATTAGTCATCTCTCCATCATTAATGGTATTAATTGCAACTGGTGTCGTAGTATAAATGCCTGTATTGTTAGCAACCCAATCATCATAATCAACAGCACCTTCTGGATCTGGAACTAGAGCAATGTTAACAGCATCATTTGTGTACGGCCCCTGAATACCTGGTCCGCTTAGGAAAAAGCCAAAGATATCATTAAATTGGGAACAGGTATAACTAGTATATTCCATAGATCCAAATACATAATTAAATTCCATACTCTCAGAATTAGCAACAAAATCAAATTCTAATATTGTGACATTGTTAACCGAAAATCCCGTCATACCAATAGCGCTAAGAGCATCTTCTAAGTCATCATCACCGCTCACTGCCGATCCATTCCCAAAGCCATCTGTAACAAAATTTAATCCACCAGTTGAAAGTATTACTCCTTCTTCAAAACCAATATTAGCATTAAAGCCATCAAAATATCCAATACCATTAGCAAATCCAACAGAAGAGAAGTTTGAGGTTTCCAAATCACCACCTACTAAAATACCATCAACCACTCCTTGCTCTGTATCATACGGGGGCGCATTGGTAACTGCAATCTGAGAAAAACTAAAACTTGATAAACATAAAAAAAAGAATAAAAGACCCCTAATAAACATATCTTGTTATTTATTTAAATATTATTATAAACTATCGGCGCTAACAAGCAAATATAAGTTATAAAATACTAAATTTACACTATATAAACAACTTTAATATTACCAATTGATAAAATATGAATACCTTAAAATACATTGAAGAGAATAAAGATCGATTCTTAAATGAATTGTTCGAGCTTTTAAGACAGCCATCAATCAGCGCAAACCCAAAATACAAAGAAGATGTGTTGAGAACTGCTAATATTGTGAAGGATAATCTAGAAAAGATTGGAATAGAAAAAGCTCAATTATATGAGACAAAAGGCTACCCCATTGTATATGGAGAAAAAATTATTAGCAATGACCTTCCCACAGTATTAATTTATGGACACTATGATGTTCAACCACCTGACCCGCTAGACCTTTGGGATTCAGAGCCATTTAATCCAGAAATTAGAGATGGAAAAATATATGCTAGGGGGGCATGTGATGATAAAGGTCAGTTTTTTATGCACGTAAAAGCTGCTGAAATCATGATTGCCACAAACACTTTGCCGTGCAATATAAAATTTATGATTGAAGGAGAAGAAGAAGTTGGATCTGAAAACCTAGAGGAATTTGTAATCAATAACAAAAGTTTACTGTCAGCCGACGTTATATTAATTTCTGATACAGGCATCATTGCAAACGACACGCCCTCCATTACAACAGGGCTGAGAGGCTTAAGTTATGTAGAAGTTGAAGTCACAGGACCAAATAGAGATCTACATTCTGGCTTATATGGGGGCGCTGTTGCTAATCCAATAAATATTTTATGTAAAATGATCGCTTCTCTGCATGATGAAAATAAAAAAATTACAATCCCAGGCTTTTATGATGCTGTAGAAGAACTATCAGAAGAAGAAAGAGCCTTAATGGCAAAGGCACCATTTAGTTTAGAGAAGTACCAAGAAGAACTTCAAATTAATGATGTTTATGGAGAGAAATCTTTTTCTACTATGGAACGAAATTCTATACGACCAACACTGGACGTAAATGGCATCTGGGGCGGCTATATTGAAGAAGGTGCTAAAACAGTAATAGCATCAAAGGCTTATGCTAAAATTTCTATGAGACTTGTTCCAAATCAAAAATCAGATGAAATCACCAAGTTATTCGAAAAACACTTTGAAGCAATAGCGCCGAAAAGTGTAAAAGTAAAAATAACCCCCCACCATGGAGGAGAAGCTTATGTTTCTCCAACAAATGACAAGGGTTATATTGCCGCTAGTAAAGCAATGGAAGAAACATTCGGTAAAAAACCAATACCAATTAGAACTGGAGGCAGCATCCCTATCGTGGCTTTATTTGAAAAAGAATTAGGATTAAAATCTATACTAATGGGCTTTGGCCTTGATTCAGATGCCATACATTCACCGAATGAACACTATGGATTATTTAATTTTTTTAAAGGCATTGAAACAATACCATTGTTTTTTAAACACTTTTCTGAATAAAAAGATAGCTCTCAAATAACATCCAAAATAAATGATGTAAAAAAAACCATTGTTTATTAATATATCTTTTTTGATTTGGTGGGAATAAAGTCTTTCAAGTACATCGGCTCAAAATAAGCAATATCAACAAAGTTGTGATTTTGAAATGCTTCTTCTGCTAAGGGCGACAAATACTCCGCGGATGGATAATCTCCATTTAAAAAACAAGCATTGGGATGTGATAAGAATTCTAACTTATATTGACCTGGTCCAAAAAAATACATATGATATTTATCAAGATATGAGTCAAATGAAAAAGACGACAAGTCACACGCAAATGCGCCCATATATTCTTTAAAAAGGTCATTATAGAAAGACATGTAAACCTCGCCTTTTCTAGAATCAAGCACAGGGCAAATTAGCGTTTCTTTATTTAGCTTTATTGACTTTGAATTATGAACATAATGAGCCATAGATTTTAGCGTTGGAATTGCTAGAATAGGCTTATCTAAAGCAAAGCCGAATCCTTTAATAGAAGCTGCACCAATTCTGAGCCCAGTATAAGACCCAGGACCACAACTCAACCCAAATGCATCAAAATCACTAATATCGATTCCCGATTCCTTTAATAATGCCTCTATTAGTACATGCAATTGTTCGCCATGACAATAATTTTCATCAAAATGTTCTTTAAGCAATATAGTTTCTCCATCCTTCGAAACAGCAACAGAACAATTTTTAGAACTAGTTTCTAAGCATAGAATCACAGCCATATCAATCAATTGTTTTTTTTCGTAAATAAATTGAAATTAATCCAAATAGAAGCAATAGATATGGAAACAGCATCAAATATAAAATCCCGGAATTTAAACCATTAGCAATTGTTTCTCCAGATTCACGACTAGATTCTGCTACTACACGACACATAGCACATTGTGAACTTACAAGAAATAAACCAATAAAAAAACTATAGCAAAGTACTTTAAGCTTAAACATTATTTCATTTTGATTTCATAATTATCCTGATAGTCTGTAATACTTAATCGCTGGATCTCATCCATCAATAATTTTACATCACTATATAAGGTTCCATCATACACAAATTTGATGTTTTTTTTCTTATCTAAACCAGTCCTAAGATATCCATGGCTGTCAACTATCGTAACACTTGATGAATGAAAGACTCCTCCTGGCGCCAAACTGTCCTGTCCAACTGCTAAAGAAAATCCCGATTGAACTATATTATAAATATCTTCTTTTTCCCCAGTTAAAAATTCCCAATTTGATAAATCTATACCCATAGATATTGCATAATCTTGCATTTTTTCAGGAGTATCATTATCTGGATCTACACTAATTGATATAATTTTAAAATTATCTATATCAAATTTTTTGATTTTTTTTTGCAGTTCAATTAAATTTAATGTAGTTGTCGGACAAATTGTCGGACAAGATGTAAAGAAAAAATTTACAATATAATTATACCCCAATAAATCCACATTACTAATAGATTTTTCATATTGATTAATTAAAGTGAAATTAGGCACTTGAACTGAATCAATAGTTTCATAAGGAACACCAAGAGAATCTGTGAGTAGAACTTGTTTTTCGAAATAACCAAGTGTTAGTATATTATGTGTAGATTTCTCAATAACCTGTACAATTAAATATGGAAAAATCAAAATGAAAAATAATACTGCCCACTTCTTAATATGTCCCCAACTCAACATCATTATCCAATAGCCCCATGATGACTTGCCTCACTAAGAAGAATAAATAGCAAATATGGAATTAATATCCACATAGGAGCAACTATTGAAACTTGCAGAGATTTTGTTTCATGTCCTAAATGCATAAAAATTGAAACAATATAATAAGCCTTAATTATAGTCAAGATGATGAATGTTAGATTTAATAAAGAAACTCCTAATAAATAATTTGAAATCATAAAGGATGGTTTGAAAATTCCTAACAGGACCTCCACCGTTGTGTAGAATAGTAAAATCCAAAATACAATCCAAATGTGACGTGTAGAATTATTTTCTGACATATATTATTTTTTTTAAACTAAATAGAAAAATGTAAATACAAAAACCCAAACTAAATCCACAAAATGCCAATACAACCCCACCTTTTCAATCATTTCATAATGACCGCGTTTTTCATATGTGTCTCTTAAAACATTAATGAAAATAATAATAAGAATAACAACACCAGAAAAAACATGAAAACCATGAAAGCCTGTAATAAAAAAGAAAAAATCAGCAAAAAGAGGATGACCATATTCATTGTGAATTAAATTAGCTCCTGTTATTTCTTTTGCAGATGCTATAAATTCTAGTGCATTTTGACCTGTAATCAATTCCCCATGCCTCATAATTTGATCCGTAGTCCCAGAAACAAAATGAGCAATAGAGCCATCAGCACCTAATAAAGCGCCATCATAAGTGCCGTGAATAAAATGTGACCACTCCCAAGCCTGGGAGCCTAAAAATATTAATCCCCCAATAATGGTTAGGCCCAGCCAAAGGATAACACCTTTTTTATTCATCCTATTTCCATGATGAACAGCTAAAACCATTGTAACCGAACTCATGATTAAAATAAAAGTCATTAAAGCAACAAATAACATTGGATATTCTCCATGCAAAAATGGAAAATGATTAAAAACTTCATCAGCCACAGGCCAAGCATCCGCATGAACAAATCTCTGAAAACCATACGCCCCTAAAAAAGCGGAAAAAGTTAATGCATCAGTCATTAAGAAAAACCACATCATTAACTTGCCGTAACTAGCAACCATTGGCCTTATTCCACCTCCCCAAATATTTTTTTTAATCACAGAATCTTGCATAAAAGAATATTGTATTTAAGATGATACAACGCAAATTTAATAATTATTATTAATGAATAATACAAACTCTATTGTTTAATTTAAAAATAGTAAAAAGAGAAATAAGTATATCCAAAGAACACCTAAAAAATGCCAAAATCTAATTACTAATCTAAGACCATTCACATTTGACGAATTATATTTTTTGTTTATTGACTTAATAAAGGCTATTAACAAGGCTACTAACCCTCCGATCAAGTGTCCTAAATGGGTGAAAGTAATCACATACAGGTATGAAGATGCGACATTATTTCCTGCTAAAAACTTACCTGAGTTCACTAAGTTATACCAACCAAGTATTTGAAAGAACAAAAATAAGACACCAAATAATATTGCAAATAATAATGCCCTAGTAATCAATAGCAATTTATCCGAAAGAGCATACTTAACAGAAAAATGAGCAAAAATGCTACTAATAATAATCATTCCTGTACTCCAATAAAACATCGTTGGCAAAATAATCATATCCCATTTATCTCCTAGTGCACCTTTAGAGACAATATATGCACTAGTCAAACCAGCAAATAACATAACAATACTAAACATAGCAATCATCAACAATGTGCGATGAGCTTTTTGAATTTTTAACGATGAACTCATATACAAATAATCTAAATGTACTTATCTATTATATAAATAATTTGAATAACAGGTAAATATACTAAACTCCAAATCATTATTTTTTTTGCATCCACATTTCGTTTAGTTTTTAATAACTGGAAAGATAGATATAAAAAAACTAAACCGAAAACTAACACCACTCCCCCTCCAATATAAGACAGATCTAAGCTAGAATTTATTGAAATTAAATCTAAGAGGATAGGCGATATTGAAATTGGCAACAACCAGAATGTATAAAAAACGATTTGGAATGCTGTTTTATGATCCTTATATCCAGATGGCAATAATTGAATGCCTGCTTTTTGATAATCTTCATAACGAACCCAAGCAATAGACCAGAAATGAGGAAATTGCCATAAAAATTGAATCGCAAATAAAACACCTGTTTCTAAACTAAATTTATTGGTTACAGCAACCCAGCCTAACATAAAAGGCATAGCCCCTGGAAAGGCACCAATAAATCCAGAAATAGGGGTTGTTGTTTTTAATGGAGTATATCCAATAGTATAAATTAATGCCGATAGTGCACCAAAAAATGCACATCTCAAATTAATCATTGAAAGAAAAGCGATGCCAATTAAGCCTAATATTAATGAAAAAATTAAAGCAGAACTTATCGTGATTCTTTTGGTTGGTAAGGGACGGTTTTTCGTGCGATCCATTAAGCCATCAATATGAACCTCATAAACTTGATTTAACCCATTCGAGGCCCCCACAAGCGCAATTCCCCCAATTAGTAACTTACAAAGCAGATTAACATCAATCACTGTCGTAGCTAATAAATATCCAGCTAAACATGAAAAAATGACAGTCGCAGATAATCTTGGTTTTAATAATTCAATGTAATTATACAAATCTTAAGATTTTTGGCTATAAACTTAATTAAATTTAAAGAACTATGTAACAGAACGGCCTTTTAATTCTTCCCAATCTTTTTCTGGCCTAACAGATAGATTAGTTTTCCAAGCACCCTCTAAGGTACTTAATTTTAAGTCTAAATTTTTCGCGAAATTAATGATCGCTTGAATATCTTTTGGGAAACAACTTCCTCCAAAACCAAACTTACCATCTGGACCTGGTACCGATAAATGAGAATGGCCAATTCTACCATCCCTAACAAATCCCTCAATAGCCAGATCCCAATTTGAACCGACTTTGTCACTAATCAATTTCATTTCATTTAAAAATGAAACTTTTGTTGCAAAAAAACAATTGTTCATATACTTGATTAATTCAGCCGTTTCAAAATCGGTTTCAATAATGGGGACAGAATTACCAAAGCGCCATTTAAAAAGTGATGCAACTTGACTTGTATAAGTTTTTTCTCCGCCCAAAATAAATCTTGACTGATTTATGAAATCATATTTAGCTGACCTTTCAGTTAAAAACTCTGGGTTAAAAACAAAATTTAAATTTGGAAATTCTTTCTGAAATAATCTTGTTGTTCCAGGAACAATTGTTGATCGAATTAAAATAATATTTTCTGATCGATTAATTTGGTTAATTGAAAATAAAACATCATGAATAATATCTAAATTAATACTCCCATCAGAATTTGAGGGAGTCGGCACAGAAACAAATATAAATTTTGATGAATTTACCGTTTCATCTAAACTGTGCAATGATAACTTTGGATTCTTATCATATACCTTAACAAGTGCGTCACAGCCAGTTTGCGCTGAAAATCCAAATTCAACCGCAGAGCCCACAAATCCTCTACCTATAATTCCTATTTTTTTCATATTCCTAATTCAATTTTATACTTTTTAATCCATGCTCTTAAATTTCCTTTTGGAGACCACTTTAAAATATTTTTTGCTTTTCTATTATCAGCAAGTGTTTCAAATGGCTCTAATCTTTTTTCTCCATACATTTTTTTACCACCAAACATATCAGCAACCTCATGAATAGAAAAATTCTTACCATTCCCAATATTAAAAACTTCACCATTTAATTTTTTTTCATACCTAGAGGCTAGCATATTAGCACTAACAACATCACCAACATAAGTAAAATCTCTCCTTTGATTACCATCATTCGTTATAGTAAGAGATTGATTGTTTTGCATTTGTCTAGCAAAAATTCCTGTAACTAAACAATATGCTCCTGACAGACTCATTCGCTCACCATAAACATTAAAATAACGTAAAGACACCGTGTCTAATTTATATACCTCGCTAAACATACGACAATACTGCTCTCCAATATATTTCTGTAACCCATACGGAGAAAGAGGATTAGTCTCATCTTTTTCATTTTGTGGGACTTTAGTCGCATTCCCATAACATGAACTACTTGCACTATAAACAACTCTTTTTACATTAGCCTTCGTAGATGCATATAAAATATTTAATGTTGCTGTAACATTAGCATCATGATATGGCAATGGATCTTCAATAGATGGCTGAACCCTTGCTAGTGCAGCTAAATGAAAAACTACATCAACTGATTCAAAAATATCAACTAAATCATCGATATTAATACAAGATAAGTCATGTTGAAAAAATGTGGCACCTGTATTAAGATTTTCTTTTTTCCCAGTTGATAAATTATCAATAACAATAACCTCCAAGCCATTATCAATCAATTCATCAACTAAATTGGACCCAATAAATCCGGCCCCTCCAGTAACTACTACTTTCCTCATGAGTTTGATATTAAATTTACTGTAATGTGAAGCTAATAGGAACTGTAAAACTAACACTCACAGCTTGGCCTCTTTGTTTAGCCGGCACCAAAGTAGGAATCGACCTTACAAGCCTCAACGCCTCAGCTTTCAGATGCTTGTCCTGTCCTCTAACAACCTGAACATTAATAACTTTCCCATCTTTGCCAACATGAAAATTTACAATAATTCTTTCTGAAATACCCATTTCTTTAGAAATTGCTGGATACTCAAAATTTTGTTGGATATGCTTCATTACACCTGTTTGAAAACAAGCTTGTTTTTCCTCCCTAGATGCTGATCTATTACAATGAAGAAAAATAGGAGGATCTTCAACAACAGCAAAAAGAACTGCTTCTTCTTCTTCTTCTTCTTCTAGAATTTCTATAATTTCTTCTTCATCTGTGTCCGCCTCTTCAATATCAAGCTCTTCCTCTATGATAATATCATCTTCCACAATAGTGATTTTTGGTGGTGGTGGTGGTGGTGGTGGTGGTGGCTTTAACTCCTTTTCTGTNAAAGGAATAATTTCCTCCTCTAAGTCTAAAAGCTCTAAAGAACCGAGACTAGATGCGTTTTTATCATATGTTTTCCATTCAAAGGCAATGATGACAAACAATAAAGAAAAAACTAATCCTATCTGAACAAAATATCCGCGTTTTTTCTCTAAATCATATTTAGGGTTTTTCTTCAAAATCATAATTANNGTAAATTTACATAAAAACGAATCATCAGCATANAATTAAAAACTTTTATTACTCACCAATAAGATTCTTATATTGATCGGCTGANAATAATTCCTGATTATTAAAATCGCCAGANACTCTTACCTTCACAATCCAACCNTCATCATATGGNTGCTGATTCACCAGCTCTGGATTAGATTCTAATTTATCGTTATANATTTCNACTGTTCCAGAAATCGGCATAAATAAATCTGAAACTGTTTTNACAGCTTCCACTGAACCAAAAACANCACCCACATTGAGGATTTGGCCAATAGTATCNACATCTACATACACAACATCACCAAGCTCCCCCTGAGCATAATCAGTNACACCAACTATAGCCATATCACCTTCCAATAAAACCCATTCATGATTCTCTGTATATTGTAAATTTTCCGGTATATTCATGTTTTTTTGCNTGTAAATTTAATGAAATTAATTTCTTAAACTATATATTCTTTCTATTATATTAACCACTCCTATTCCATCTGAAAAAGTCCACTCTTGTTGATTTTTATTATCCCCCAATAAAGTCTTTACAACATGATCAATCATTTTATCGTGATTAGAGGCGGATCCCTTATAATCACCGTAATCATTACACCTCACACTTTCAGTGATATTTGGTAAAATATAATTTTCNATATTACAATAAATAATTTTATCCATATATTGTCCTCCTATTTTAATAGTTCCCAATTCTCCAATGATAGTAATACTGCTTTCAAAATTCTTATCCCACACAGCTGTAGAATATGTCAATAATGCATCTATATCACTTGCTAATGGTTTGGAATTTTTAAGATTAAATCTAATAATACCTGAATCTTCAAACTCAATGTAATCATGTTTGTTAAATGATTTAAATTCNGCCGAAATATTTGAAAAATCTCCAAAAATCCAATTTATTATATCAATAAAATGTGAAAATTGGGTAAATAAAGGNCCACCNTCTTTTAACTTTGAACCATGCCAATCACTATTTAAATAATAATTTTTATTNCTATTCCAAAAACAATTAACAGATATGAGGTTAATATCTCCCAAGAGGGCTTGATCAATAATATTCTTCAGCCAAATAATAATTGGAGAAAATCTATTTTGCATGACTCCAAACAAAATTTTACCAGTCTTTTCAGAAGTTTNAATGATTTTCTGGGCGTCTTCTGTAGATAAAGCTATTGGTTTTTCAACAACAACATGCATTCCAGATTGCAAAACATCTATCGCCATTTGNGCATGTAAATAATTAGGTGTGCAAATATTAACAATATCTAAATCATGAAGTAATAAATCATTAAAACTGGAAAAATATTTAACGTCTTTATTATTGTTTTTCCATTTTTTTTTCTCTACNATATCAGAAACACATGAGAGCACTGCATGTGGATGATCAAGAATACACCCNGCATGCCTCAAACCAATATGGCCTAANCCAACAACACCGAATTTAATTTTTTCCTCTTTCATTGCTTGCGTGACAATTAATGTANTCATTCACCTTACTTATNACAAGTAATTGCTGTTTGTAAGGCATCATTTGATTATACTGACCGATNNCCAATGGCCTAAAGCTATTTTTTTCTATAATTAAATCCAAACTTATTTTAAGTAACCTTAATTGTAATTGATAATTTTTTTCATATAGCGACTCTAAACTGTCGTGTCGAGAAATAGAAACTTTATCTTCACAAACTAAATGTCCAGCATCTATTTTTTCATCTATTAAGTGTGCTGTCACACCTAGTGGGTAATTCTTGTATATTGACCAGAGAATAGAATCAAGCCCTCTAATAAAAGGTAACAAAGCAGGGTGTAAATTTAAAATTCCATATTTTATAGATTTAATAATATCGGCCTTCAGAATCCGAGCACCTGAAATAACCCCAAAATTTATTTTATATTGTTTTAGCAACAACAAAACATCAACACTATTATGTGAAACAACATAACATGGTATCTTGTATTTATTTGCCAACTCCTTTGTTGTGGATTTTATCTCTTTTTTTGTAAATACAACTGCTGATTTTGGTTTTTTTATTTTTACATAATTGGCCGCTAAAATTAAAGAAAGATTAAACCTATTTTCACACAATTTAGTGATGAAATCTGCTGTTTTCCTATGAGGAAAACTATACGCAAAAAGAACAATATTTAGTTTTTTTTTCAATCTAATTATACTTTTCAATTGTATTACAAATAAATTCCATTTGTTTAATATCCATTTGAGGATGGATAGGCAAAGATATTATATGAGTCGAAACCATTTCAGAAATTGGCAAAGAGGATTTCGAAAAAGACATATACGGCTGTTGTTTATGTAGGGGAGTTGGATAATAAATCATGGTTGGAACTCCTTTTTTCAATAAGTATTTCTGGAAATGGTCCCGATTAATTTTTGGATTTAATAAAATACTATATTGATGAAAAATATGATCCGTATTTGAGTTTTTCTTTGGTGTATTAATCCATGAAATATGAGATAAGTGATTATTATAATATTTCGCTATTGATTTTCTCCGATCATTAAATTGATTTAACAAAGTTAATTTAAAGGATAATACCGCAGCCTGCAAAGCATCTAATCTAGAATTTAAGCCAATGATCTCATGTGTGTATTTCTCTCTTTGACCATGATTAGCAATTAATTGAATTCTATTCGCCAATTTACTGTTGTTTGTAAAAATAGCACCACCATCACCAAAACACCCAAGATTTTTAGATGGATAAAAAGATGTAATTCCAATATCACCTATCGTTCCTGAAAACTTTTTTTCTAATGTATCCCCAAATGTATATTGGCAGCCNATTGATTGAGCAGCATCTTCAACAATAAATAAATTATGTTTTTTTGCTATAGATGTTATCAAATCCATGTTACAACACTGACCAAATAAATGTACAGGGATGATAGCTCGTGTCTTTGATGATATTTTATTTTCAATCAGTTTTTCATTAAGCAAAAAAGTGTCCTTGTCAATATCTAAAAAAACTGGTTTTAATCCTAATAAACAAACTGCCTCAACAGTGGAAACAAATGTGAAAGTGGGAACTAAAACCTCATCACCTCTCTGAAGGTTTAGACTCATAAGAGCAATATATAGTGCATCCGTACCATTACCACAAGATATCACGTGTTCTGATTGTAGATAATTAGATAACGATTGTTCAAAATCACTCACAACCTTACCTTTTATATAGCACCCTGATTTAAGCACATTAAAAATCTGTTTATTGATTTCACTAGAATATTTTTCATATTCAGCTACAACATCTACCATTTGTATTTTTTTCATAATATATTTTACATAAGCGTTAACCTAAGACTAACCCCCACATTAGTATTAGAAGTAGGGAAAGAAGAAGATACCACATAATCGGTAACAACTTGGTCATAAAACAACTTTAAATTAACTCTATTATTAATAACATAATCAGCTGAAAATTTTAGGGTAATTAACGATTGGCCCGACGTAGGTTGATTTGTTTCCTCTTCAATACGTCGAATAATAGTTTTATTATTTCGTATTGAAACGTCTGCCCGTAAATCTAGATCACTATCAACTTGTTTTTGACCAGCACCACCATCAAACATCAATTTCACACCTTGAATTCTATATCCCAATCCAACAACATATTCAAAACCTTTAACCTCTGTAATTTGACTATTAGATAAGTTCAAGCTAATTGTTCTGTCTTTTTTATATTCTAGCCTCGTTGTCATACTATTTTTCATTGTAATGTCTAGTTTGAAAAAAGGAGCAAATTGCTCTGTGATATTCACTTGATCTATTTGAAATTCTGGGATATAATTCCCTCCATAAACATCAGGATTTAATTCTTGTAACTGTGGAGGCAAATAGTTTAAATTACTAAAAAATGACCCAACTGAATAAGTGGATCTATAGCTATGGCTCATAGTTATATTTTTAAAATTATTTTTCACCCATCTTATTTTAGTGAAACCATTGAAATTTACGTTCCAATTTGGCATTGGAATTTTTGGAAATACATTTAGTGATTGGCGATTAGGGTCTACCCCCGAATATGCTGCTAAAAAAGCTGGAATAATAACATCCTGTGAAGATGGCCCATAACCATCTGGCCAATTTTGCGTAAAGGCAGATTGCCCAGCTAATCTTTGAGCAATATCAAATCGGTAATTTAAAAAATTGTCAAATAATTCAGATGAATTATCTAACCGATCTCCTATAAATGCNGTTCTAATAGGTAAAAAAGAAATATTAAAATTACCTGACCTNGTTGTACTAATATGTTCAAAAACAGGATTTAACAAGTCTGCTGATGTATTTCTAAAATACTCATTTTCATTTTCTGAATATCTACGAGACCCCGTGAACATGATTTTAAATCNACTTACAGGCTCAACAGTGGCNCGAAGATTTANATTATTAGAAAATGTCTGNGTATATAGATAGTTTAATAGTGTATCNGTAGTNAGCCAGCCATTATTCGCAGCATTCATTCTAATGTCACTTTGACTACCAAGAACAAATCCAAGTGTTGGAGCAGGAGNTGAAAACGGACTATTTAAACCGAAAAATTGAGTTTCTGGNAAGAANCCNGGCAATAATGTTCCATTAGACTCTGTGTACGAAATCGAAAAGTTTTTTACACTAAACAGTCCCTTTGCTATATGATTTAAAATTTTAAATTTTTGATCTAGATCNTCATCTACAGAGTCATCTCCATCNATATTTTTTATACTATTTCTTGTAGGAACCCTTGTTTTANTATTATTATTAGATAGAGCTTTTTTCAAAAAAGGAACTTTATTATACAAGGAAGTTAAATTAAACTGAGTATTCAGTTTGATTGAATTATTGTTTTGTATAGTATTACCATAACTCTGAGCAGCTAAAGAGCTTGATCGCCAATCATAATCAGCATCATAATTAATGCTAGAATTAATCCAACTTAAGATAGGTATTTTACTAATTGGNACTGTATACCTAATATCAAAATTNTGATGATAATCTGTTGGNCGACCTAAAGAAAGAATATTGGACCAAATAGAATCCCGTTGTTCTCTAGTTTCAATTTTGCCATACGGCTCATCTACAATAGATTGATTTCGNGCAGAAAAATTAAGTTTTATAGANCGAGTGATATCATACTTCATATTATAAATTCTACTCATTGTAAATAACTTACTATACATCGCTGGTAAATCAAGATCTAATCCAGAAGTATTCCTCATTTTTGATTCTAAGTAAGATTTATTAAAGTCTGTTCTAAATGAGAANTGCTTGGGTAAATAATAGAAATTAAAGTCTTTTATTAATCTCAGGTACTTTCCNTTTTTTAAAAGTTTNNCCTTAGANAAAGGTTTAATATTTTTTGGNGTTGTATTAAAATTATATCCCACGCCCCCCATATGATCTTTTCGAATTAAATACTCTGTATTTATATTACTACTATTAACCTCATTATAAGAATAACTTAGAGAAAAATTTTCTAAATCATAAATTTTAGAATTGTTTTTACCCGCCGGCCTTTCTTTTCGCACATTTGTGAAATTAATNCTTTTTATTTTTGTGTAATCTTGAACTATTCTTTCCAGCGAATCTCTTGCAATTTGTCCTCCCTCTTNTTCTGCTACATCTAGACTAGTTGCTAANAGTATATCTGGATCNAGGGGATTGTACTGAGGNCTATCTTTNGATTCCGAAACAGAAACATACATAGGGAATCGCACATTNGATTCTGGGGAGAACAATTGCCCTAATTCTACACTAGCCGTTAAATTATATCTTCTAGAGTCTTCTAGATTTCTTTCAGAAATATTTTTTTCTAAACTACCAAAACCAACTGTGCTAATAGATCCAGCAAAAGCAATATTTGCAAAATCTGCTAATCGTAATCTAACTTGTGTTCTTGCGGCCCACCCCCCCTTTTCATTAAAACCAGTTAATCTCAATTCATTAACCCAAATTTCGCCTGATTGCGACTCTCCATTTTGTGAATTTGTTTCTATAGGATTTCTAACTCCTAACATAATGGTTTTTATATTCCCTAAATTTGGATTACCAACAATAGAAACTGCCCTGCCACTATTTTCCAAATAAGTATATACTGAATCAAATGGGAAATCAAGGTTATTTCTTTCTTGCTTCACTGACTGAAGTAAAGTTAATGGCAAGTCTATTCTATTTTCAATGGGCCAAATAGCTTCACGATTCTCTTTACTAACATACCAATCTGTTGTTTTTAGCGGTATCGAGTATTCATAATAATTGTTAATATAATCACTTCCCACACGAAGAAAAAGATGTAGTGAGTCGTTTAATAAACCATATTCTTCAATTGATTCAGCATGAGCATACATTTCAATTTTTTCATAATTCCTCATGTCCATGGTCACATTTTTAAATGCTGCCCTAGCATCTCCATCTTCTAAATCACGAATTTTTAAAACCATTGCTTGTTCATTTTGTTGCGTGAAGCTAGTTGCACCATACATGGTTTCACGTTCTATCCCTGGAGGTAAATTATATGGGACAGGTGATCTGTGAGCATTCTCTTCATAATTTACAACTGATATATCAAATTGAGTAACATTATTTACAAATGATTGCTCAGTGCCCGTTGACAAATCATTTAAATATCTACGCCATTCTCCTCTAACTAATTCAAAACTTGCAAATCGACAAACAATAGGATCTTCAAATCCTGTCAAAAATGTTCGCAAAAACCTTATAGACTTGAAATCTTCAATGGTGCCAACTTTTTCACTATAATTTTGTATTGGAATTTTAAACTGAATCCATCTTGTTCCAAAACTTGGACCTTGTGTACTATCAACATAAATATCATTAATATAATTTAAACCTTGCTGTATCTCAGATGGATTTAACTCTATTTTATATTGATAATAACCTTCCGCCTCACTTAAAGTTTGATCATTGTTTATATCTTCAACATCTGGCAAATTAGTTGCTGAAGTGGGAAAATCTTCTGTAGATTGTGCAGATGTTGGAGAATTACCCTGAATACCGTTGTAATCTTTATATCTTTTCAAGATACTTGTTTCCTGGCTATCAAATTCCGTGCCCCTGAAATACTTAAAGTTATCGGCTGCCGGGTCTAATTGTGCCTTTATGTATACAGAGTCATTCAAATTTGCAAAATTACTTTCTATTCTAGAGATATAATCATTGAAAATTAATTCCGAAGCATCATCCAATCCATCATAGCCTAAATCCTGATTTTCCCTAGCACCTTCATCATTATCAAAAGCATTTACTAAAGATTGAATTGACGGGACTCTACCCCATATGGTAGTATCTATATTTGTGTCCGAACCATCTATCGGCAAGCCATTCTCAAAACTCTTACGTGAATCTTTTAAGATGTCTTCGGAAATATTACCTAAATTAATAAATAACTCTCCCCCAGCATGATCACTATTATATAAAAAGGGGTCCATCATCCAAAATTCAATAAACTCAATATTGGCCGCTTCAAAATCATTTGTTTCAATTTTTCTAGTCATCCCCCCCCATCTACTTTTAGGCTCTTTTAAATATCCATTAGCATCTATACCAGCAGAATGATCTGAAGGCTCAACATCAAAATTATACGGCCCTCTCTCCTCTGGGTAAAAGGCAATATCTAAAGTTCTTAGTCTAGAGGGTTGTCCTGTTTGTTGATCTTTATTGGGAAAAACTTCATTAATAAAAACTTCTCTCACATAATGATTTGCTTGCTGATCTGGATCATTGACTATATGTTCTGGAGTAATAGTAGAATTCCTTTGAAATAATGGATCAATAACATACCATGCGATTTTTGCTCTATTATATCCATATTGAAGGTCATTACTATAAGTTGCTTCAGGGAAATACCCATCACCTGAACCGATATTTCCTGTAGGGGTGGAAGAAAGTGACCAAGCAGACACATTTCTTATATCAATACCTGATTGACTATTCTCAAAATCATCTATATAGGATGTGCCCGTTTCGTCAATATTGATTGATTTAGGATGGCCTGGTATGAAATATGCAAATTCTGAATTAATCGCAATATTTGAAATTGCTTTTGTTTCTATTAATGGTAATTTATCAATGATCTTAGTCAAAAAGCGGGAATCTTTTGAATAGGAACTATTTAATCCAACAATTGTATTCGATATTGGTTCATCTCCAATATTAATTTTCTGTGTTAGTGGTTTTTCGGTTAAATTTAATGCACTTGCACCTATAATAAAATCTTTATTAAACTTATAGTCTACATGTGCACCCACAAATCGTTTCGACTGAAAATTAAAAAGTGAATTATTCTCTAATGTGATTCTTATTGGCTCAGATGCACTTAATACTCCCTCATCTATAATCCGAACACGCCCCATTGTATAATCTACAGTATAATGTATATTTTCTTCCAATAATCTACCCCCAGAACTTACTTTAACAGACCCATCAGGTATGTTCATGGCATTCAATGAAATCTCAGAACCTACTGAAGATTTATATTGACCTCGCAATAAAAATTTATTCAATTCTGCTATTTGTTGAGCAGCAGCTTGCGTAGAGTCATATAAGGCATCGAAACAATATAAGTTAGCAACTGAAAAAAATGGGTCTGAAGAATTTGGATTTTCACAATCCACATTTATACCACTAAACTTTTTTCTTAGCGCACAACCAAATGGCTTAGTAGTAGGAAAATAAATACGTCCATTTGAAGAATTAATCAGGACACCATCAATAAAATCAAACACACCATCTGAACCAGGGTCATTATTAGAATTTAAATTATCAACACCAAAGATTTGAAGTAATGGTGTTTCTTTCAACCCAGAAGGTCCCTGTGTTAAAAAGTTTACAGGAGCTCCTAAAGAATCATTTTGATGCAGTATTTCTAATATAAAATCATCTCTATTTATTTGATATGCCCCTAGAGAATAAACATTTTTCATTAATAAATTCCAATTTGCCTGCGACACATCTGTCATGGTAGATTTTAATAATTTTAGAATTAATGTGCTTGGGGAGGTAACATCAGTAGAAAACTCACCTACTTGATGAGTTTCTCCCATGTAGGTATATTGAAAAGCAACTGCAAGAATTTCATCCGATGCTAATGCCTGATTAAGTGAAATAAATCCTAATTGTGAGTTTACAGAGTACTCAGACGTAGATAATCTTCGTGCATTCTCAATTTTTTCATAATCTAACCCTTGATTAAACCCATCGTATAGTGGATTATTAAAGGCTGATGTGATCTCAGATATATTACGTATTGAATCTGAAGTGTTATCCGCTACTTCAGCAACAAAATCAAATGGGTTCAAGGAATTATTTAAATTATCTGGGACATATGGAAAAGGTGTATTATTATCTTCCAATAATCCATTAATTGGATTAATCGCACTGTGCTCACCTAGATCTTGTAGAGCCAAAATATTTCGAGTATTAACCGTAGTGGAGTTTTTATTAGTTACATATACTTCTATCTTGGTAATATTAATTCCTGAGCTAATAATAGGCAATAAATCTGGATTCATAGCTTGATCATAGGACTCATAAAAATATTGTGATAAAAAAAAGTGTTTATTTTCTTCATAGTCATCAATAGACAATTCAAATTCTGTCATTTGAGCGCCTCCTTGAATTTCAATTGAAGATGTTTCGCTTTTTTGTTCAGAAAATACAGTCGTAACAGTTGTTTTTCCAAACTGTAGCTTACTTTTTATTCCGAACAAACTTTGAGCGCCGGTAATTAATGATCCAGACAAGGGTAAGCTGACATTTCCTAATTCAATCTTTTTAACAATATCATCCTCATCTCCAGCATATTCTAGTTTAATCTCGTTTTCAAATTCAAAAGTTGCTTCTGTATCATAGTTCGCTTGTAATTGTAATTTATTCCCAATTCGACCGATAACATTCATCTGGATACGCTCATCAAAATTAAAAGAGGTTGTTTTCCTCTGTTCTTCCGGCAATGCCGGATTATCAATTTTATTAATAACACCTGAAAATATTAATTCTGCTGAACCCTGTGGTCTTATATCAACAATTGATCCACCAAAAATTCTGTTAGTAAGTTGATCTGAAAATCCGATCTTACCAGACTCTGCATTATCGCCAGCGATTTGTATCCTATCTTTCCAATAATTATAAAAGTTTTTATTAAACAAATAATTTTCGTACTCCGAATGAGAAAAATAAGCAGGGACACTTAAAGGATATCCGCCGACATAATTAGTGATGAAAATAGTCTGTGTTTGATAATCATACTCTGTACTATCTACAATATTTGAAGGAGTGTTTAGCCAATTATCTGGATTAGCATGCTGTCCTCGAACCATAAACAAACATGAAAATACTAAAACTAGTATGTATATTTTATTTTTTAAATAATAAATCAAAACTCTATACCGTTTTTAAAGCTACTTTAATTAATTCTTCAACGGACAAATTATCATTTTCATATATAATTTTATCTAAAATTGGATGCATTTTCTTAGTAGAAAAACCTAACTTTTCCAATGCATATAGAGCTTCTTGTTTGACACTATTGTTTTTACCTTCGAAATCCATACTCACAGATGTGCCCAGGGCTATTTTGTCTTTTAGATCTATTATAATTCTTTGAGCTGACTTCAAGCCTATTCCTTTTACACTTTTTAATGCATTTACATCTTCATTAACAATGACTCTTTGCAGTTCATTTGGGCTTAAAGAGGACAAAATCATTCGTGCAGTAGATGCCCCAACACCAGATACTGACAATAATAAACAGAAACAATCTCTCTCTATTTTATCAAAAAAAGCATACAAAGTATGTGAATCCTCTTTAACAGATAAATAAGTGAAAAATTTATTTATCTTTTGTTTTGTGTTTTCAAATTTCGAAAAAGTATATAAAGAAATATGTAAATAATATCCAACACCATTGCACTCAATAACTGCGTGAGTAGGTGACAATTCAATCATATTTCCTTTCAAAAAAGTAATCATAAGTTATTTTCTTTCATGTGCATCAACCGATGCAATAGTTGCCATATGTATAATTTCATTAACACTGCTTTCTAGTTGTAATATGTGTACTGATTTATTCATCCCCAATAACACTGGCCCCATGGTTTCAACATTTGACAGTTCTTGTAAAATTTTATATGATATATTTCCTGAAACTAAATTTGGAAAAATTAAAGTATTAACTTTTTTGTCTGCAAGTTTAGAAAATGGGAATAATCCTATTCGTTTATTTTTATTAAGCGCAAAATTTGCCTGCATTTCACCATCAATAAGTAATGATGGATAATCCTTTTGTAATTGTTTAACCACATGATTAATCTTAATAGTATCTTTATCTTTAGAAGATCCGAAATTAGAATATGATAACATAGAAATAATAGGCTTAATGCCAAATCTTTTCACAGCCTGCATTGTCAATGAAGTGATCTCTAACAAATCCTCCTTAGATGGATTTTTGTTAATCGTTGTGTCTGCAAAAAAGATTGGGCCCTTCTTTGTAACTACAATATAAAGACCTGCTAATAGATTAGATTGTTTTCCTATAATTTCCAAGGGGGGCCTTAATGCTTCGGGGTAACTTCTTGTGACCCCAGATAAAAACACATCTGCCTCATTGTTTAATAGCATCATAGATCCAAAATATGCTCTATCTCTCATTCTTCTTCTAGCCTGATTTTTAGTTACGCCATTTCGTTCATGCATTTTCCAATAAATATCTGCATATTCATGTCTTTTATCTCTAAGCTCCGTGTTTTTAACATCTATAATTTCAATCCCTGAAAGATCCATCCCGTTCTCATCAGCAAGCTTATCAATAAAAGAGCGATTACCTAACAATACTGGCTCACAAATTTGGTCTAAACTAAGTATCTCAGCTGCCTTTAAAACATTATAATTATCTGCCTCAATAAATAAAACACGCTTTTTATTTTCTTTTGCTATTCTATTAAAGCCCCTAATCAATTGATTATCTAAACCAAGTCTATCTATTAAAAACTCTTCATATTTTTCCCAATTTGTTATTTCTTTTTTTGCTACGCCAGATTTGATAGCGGCTTTTGCTACCGCAATTGAAACGCGAGTAATTAATCTTGGGTCATTTGGTTTAGGGATAATATAATCTCTCCCAAAAGATAAATTTTTACCATGATACGCTAAATTGACATCCTCTGGAACAGCTTCTTTAGCAAGAGCTGCAATCGCACGAACTGCGGCAACCTTCATGGATTCATTGATAATACTTGCACGAACATCCAATGCTCCCCTAAATATATATGGAAAACCCAAAACATTATTCACTTGATTAGGAAAATCTGATCTACCAGTTGCTATAATTATATCACTCCTGCTATTTTTAGCATCCAAATATGGAATTTCTGGATCTGGATTCGCCATAGCAAATACAATGGGATTTTTATTCATTGTTTTTAACATCTTTGGAGTAACTGTATTTCCAACAGATAAGCCTATAAAAACATCTGCTTTCTTCATTGCATCGGATAACGTAGATAGTCTTCTATTAGTTGCAAACTTTTTTTTCTCCTTTGATAAATCAGCGGCACCTTTTCTCACTACTCCTTTACTATCACAAAGGATAATATTTTTTCTTTTAACTCCTAGACGGATATATAATTTTAAACAAGAAATAGCGGCTGCTCCAGCACCATTCACAACCATCTTAATTTTATCAATTTTTTTACCAACCAAATCAAGAGCATTTAATAATGCAGCAGATGAAATAATTGCAGTGCCATGTTGATCATCATGCATCACGGGAATGCTTAATTCTTCAATTAATCTCTTTTCTATCTCAAAACATTCTGGAGCCTTGATATCTTCTAAATTAATACCCCCAAAAGTAGGTGCCATTGCTTTTACAGTTTCAACAAATGAGTCGACATTCTTCACATCTAATTCAATATCAAAAACATCTATGTCAGCATAAATTTTAAATAACAGCCCCTTGCCCTCCATTACAGGCTTAGCTGCCTCTGGCCCAATATTACCTAATCCAAGAACCGCGGAACCGTTTGTAACAACAGCTACCAAATTACTTTTAGCAGTATACTTATAAACATCTGTTTTTCGTTTTGCTATACTTTTACAGGGCTCTGCCACACCTGGAGAATAAGCCAAGGCTAAATCTCTCTGAGAACGATATCGTTTAGTAGGAACAACCTCTATTTTGCCTGGTCTTTTTTTTGAATGAAAATCTAAGGCTTCTCTTCTATTTATATCACTCATAATATGCTTTTAAAGTATTAAAAACAATGACTTAATTAACTTCGTAATCAATCACTACCTCTGTCGATTCAGATGGATTATCTTGTATATAAAAACGATATGTAACTGAATATATACCGGGAACATCTGAAGTTAAATATCCTTTAAAATAATCATCTTCTTCAAAAGGCCCTAGATTTAGAGGGTTTGGAGATGTTATCGTTTCAGAGGTAAAACAAATACCATTGAAACAGAAATATGCAGATGCATTATTGTCATTAAAAATCTTTCGCACTACTAGATTGTTCATGTTCTCACAAGATGCATTTCTAACATGTATATGTGATACGAGCAAACTATCAACCTCTCCGACAACATATTCTTCAACATGTGTAATCTCTATCGGATTTGGTAGTGCATCCGCTTCATATAAACATGAACCATCATCACAGATAGATGAAGCATTATAATTACAAGCTAATACATCCATGCATCCATCAGGTAAATTACAAGAGTCATCATCATCGGTTGCATTAGGGTTATAATTACATGCTAAAGAGTCTGTGCAACCAGAAATCATATCCGGGGGACAGCCAATAAATAATAACAAACCACTAAGCAGTGAAATTTTTAAATAAAGTGTTTTCATAAAAATCAAATTTAAATTGATCTTATACAAATTTAATCATAATTAGACCATTTAGTATTAAATTAACATAATATCTGTTATAATTTTATTATATTAGTAAACTGATTATTAACGTACTTTTAAACAAAAAATTATGAAAAAACTATTACTATTTGCTATATGTTCAATTTTTTATTGCTCATATGCTCAATTACCTCCTAATAGCTTTGGTGAAGACTTTACATTAACTGATATTAATGGAAATGAATTTAATCTACACTCTACTCTAGATGAAGGGAAAACAGTTATATTAGATTTATTTGCTACTTGGTGTGGTCCATGTTGGAGTTATGCAGAGACGGGCGTCTTAGAAGAGCTCCAAGAAGCATATCCAGATGATGTAGTTTGTGTTGCTGTAGAAGCAGATCCAAGTACCCTGGAATCAACACTGACAAATAGTGACCTAGGTGACTGGACGAGTGTTATTAATTATTTACTAATGGATGATCCAAGTGGCGATGTTGCGGACGACTACGCATTAGCATACTATCCAACAATATATAAAATTTGTCCAGATAGAATGGTAACAGAAGTCGGCCAATTAACTAGCGTGAGTGCTTTTATGGGCGAAATTGGCTCATGTACTAGCGCGCAATATAGTAAAGACGCAAAAATACTATCTTATAAT
Organism: Flavobacteriales bacterium; assembly: GCA_002722215.1. GTDB lineage: Bacteria > Bacteroidota > Bacteroidia > Flavobacteriales > TMED113 > SP256. Next base: position 25,755 of record PBKX01000016.1, read on the forward strand.
GGAGATCCTACTTATTGTGGCGGCAGCTTAGAATCAGCATCTGTTACAATTCAAAACTATAGTATAGGAGCAACATTAAGTGCATGTGATATATTAACAAAGATTAATGGATCTACAGTAGATACTTATCCTTGGTCAGGGTCGTTAAGCACTTATCAGACAGCTACAGTTGATCTAGGATCAATTTCTAATATTCCAGATGGCGCAAATATAAGTTTTGAAATAGACTATAGCGGAGATATGGACGAAAGTAATAATACGTTAAACACATCAATTGAAGGGTCTGTGTCAAGCTCTAATTATGTTTCTTTGTATATAATGACAGATAATTGGGGATATGAAACATCTTGGGAACTATTGAATGAATGGGGCGTGATTGCATCTGGATCCGGTTATGGAAATTATGAGATCATTGAAGAAAGCTGGGAGTTAGATGCTGGATGTTATACATTCCATGTATATGATGAATATGGTGATGGTGTGGAAGCTTCAATGTGGGGAGCATATGATGATGGTGTAGTGACACTTACCGATAATGGTGGAAATAGCACCCTTTTAGATGTAGTTCAATTTGAATCTCAGGCGACAGTAGCATTTGAAATAACAGAATCATTAGGAATTGAAGATGCTGAAGAAATTGAAGTGAACGTGTTTCCGAATCCGTTTAAAGAATATACAAATCTTGCTATATACTCTCCGAATTCTGAGGAAATATCTGTAGAAATATATAATAACCTTGGGAAGGTAGTATATAACAATGAGGTCATGTTAATTCCAGGCTCAAATAATATTAAAATAGAATCTAATAAATTATTCCCTGGATTATATTATATGAATGTAATGATTGATGGTAAAAACATCTTAAAGCCATTAACCATACTAAAATAGTATATTATGTTATGCTAAAAAAAAAGCCACTTCGAATGTGGCTTTTTTTTTAACTTTGAATTTTAAAATAAAAATGAAAAGATATTATTATTTACTGTTCCTGATGAGTGCTATTTGTTTATCTCAAATACCATCAGTGGATATTAAAACGCTAGAAAATACTATTATTAACACTTCTGAATTTGAAAATAATGGTAACCCAATAGTAATTAGCTTTTGGGCAACATGGTGCAAACCATGTAAACAAGAATTAGAAAATATTCATGAAGTATATAGCGATTGGCAAGAAGAAACAAATGTAAAATTAATTGCAATCAGTATTGATGATGCAAGAAACACCTCCAAAATAAAACCTTTAGTAAATGCTAAAGGATGGGAATATGAAATATACCAAGACAGCAATCGCGAATTTGCAACTAAAATGGGCGTTAATATGATTCCACATACTTTCCTATTAAATAAGGAAAAAGAAATTGTTTGGGACCACGTTACATATACTGATGGAGATGAAGAAGATCTCTATGAAAAAATTCTTGAATTAATTGACTAGTCGAATGTGCAAAAAAATTAGTGTCATTATTTTATTGCTTTCTTGCAATCTCTTGAGTCAAGATTATGGAAGCCACAATATAAGTGGTAATAGCCAGCTGAATTATCAAACATTTCAGGAAGACAATACCATTAACGCTGACAAAAGAAAACCATACACATCAGGATATACTAATTTACTATACAATTACAACCAACTGAGTATCGGGACAAGATTAGAATTATATAATAACCCTATTCCCGGCCTTACAGAATACCAGGGATATGGAATAGCAAATAAGTTTATTCAATATAATAACCGAAATATTGATGTTACAATTGGAAATTTTTATGAAGAATTTGGAAGTGGGTTAATTCTTCGAAGCTACTTTGATCCTAATTTAGGTATAGACAACTCTATTAACGGATTCCGATTAAAGATTACATCTCCAAAACATGGAATATATTGCACCACATTAATTGGGCATCAAAAATCATACTGGGAATATAGCAAAAGTTTGATTCGAGCAATAAATTTAGACATAGGGTTAAATGATTTTTTATTAAAGGATTGGGAATCTATAATTAATCTAGGGGGTAGTTTTGTAACAAAAAAAGAAGTTGATAATGACCCTATATATATATTGCCTGCAAATATTGGAGCGTTTAATGGGCGCATTAGCATAACTAAAAAAAACACTTCCGTAAATTTAGATTATGCATATAAAATTAATGACCCAAATGCTGAGAATAATTATATCTATAAAAATGGGAATGCTGTGATTCTAACTACTAATTATTCTAAAAAAGGGCTTGGGGTTTCATTTGGCGCAAAGAGAATTCAAAATATGAGTTTTCGGAGTGAAAGAAATGCTATTTTACAAGATTTAAATATTAACTACATTACTCCATTTACTAAACAACAAGCCTATTCTTTAGCAACAATATACCCATATTCTAGTCAGGCAAATGGAGAAATGGGTCTGCAATTTGATTTTTATTATACAGTTCCTAAAAAATCGAAAATTGGGGGGAAATACGGCACCCAAATTAATATCAATTTTTCTAATATGTTTAGTATTAACAAAACCCTCGCTAGCGATGCTGAAGTACTAAATCAAAGTGGAACAGTTGGTTATGATTCTAATTTTTGGCAATTAGGAGAAGATCAATTATTTCAAGAATTTAATATTGAAGTCAGTAAAAAAATTAATAGAAATCTAAAATTAATAGGAACATATATTGATCTAATCAATAATGATAAAATTCTTAAATCCCAATCGATACCTGAAAACAAACAACACGAAATCATAAAGGCAAAAATTGTCATATTAGAGTCAATCATAAAGACAGGCTCTATAAAATTTCCATTATTCAACAAACCTGCTAGAACATCTATCAGAACTGAAATACAACACCTATATACTGAACAACATTTTGGAAATTGGGCAATGGGCCTAATAGAGTATAAAATTTCAAAATTATTTTTCTCTGTACAAGACTTATATAATTACGGCTATAGCGAAAAACCTCATTATTATTCTACATCCATTGGTTATAATCAGGGAGCACATAGAATAGCAATAACTTACGGAAAACAAAGACAAGGATTATTTTGTGTCGGGGGAGTGTGTAGAGAAGTGCCTGCATCAAATGGGTTTTTAATTAGTTTAACGAGTTCATTTTAAATTATGAAAAAAAGAATACCTGCAATTTTGTTAATTATTTTATTATGCTGGATATCATGTGATAAAATAGAGCCACCATATATAGAAGCCGGAAATCAGAGCGCGGAAAAAACTATATTAATTGAAAAGTTTACTGGGCATAAATGTAGTAATTGTCCAGAAGCAAGCAGAAAAGTAGATGAATTAAAGGATTTTTATAAAGACAATTTAATTTCTATTGCCATACATCCTGGGGCATTAACAGAATTCACTGGCATTGATGAAAATTATCCGTATGATTTCACAACTAATGCTAGTGATTTAATTGCAACTGATATGGGAGCTAGTTTCCTCCCTCTTGGAACTGTAAATAGAGTGGCCGGTGGAATTTCTAATAGATGTTTTACAAAAGATGAATGGGCACAAGAAATAGATAATTTATTATATGATGATGATGGGAACCCCTTGGAAAAAAACATCGATTTTAGCATAAACACCTCATTAAATGAGTTAAATAAAGAACTTACTATTCAAACTAATATTATCCTACTAAACAATCTAGAAACTAATTATAATTTATGTCTTGTAATAATAGAAGATGGAATTATTTCTCCACAAGATGATGGAAGTGAAACAATTCAAGATTATGAACATAATGATATTTATAGATCTGCTGTAAATGGGGCATATGGAGAAAATATAACCAAATTTGCTTTTGTTAGCCTAGAAGGACAATCCGGATATCAAGCAACACACACCTTAATATTTAATGAAGATGCTAATGTTAATTGGACAAATGATTGGAATAATATAAATAATTGTGCTGTATTAGCATATGTTTATAATACGGAGACCTTGGTTATTGAGCATGTTCAAAAACATCATATTATTCATGAATAAAATTGTTGTCTTTTTTTTTATTTTGGCATCAAATTTTTGCTATAGTCAAGACTTCAATGCAGGCACTATTATTGGGATAAACACCAGTCAAGTATCAGGTGATAATTTATCCGGATTCAATAAATTGGGGCTTAGAATCGGTGGATTTGTAAATCGGAAATTCCGACATTTTGATGGACAAATAGAATTACAATACATAAACAAAGGTAGTCGAGAACTAATTGAACAAAACACATATAACGAAGGCTATAAGTTTCAAGTCAATTATATAGAAATACCTATTTCAATGAAAAAAAACATATATAAAAACAGTCATGTTGAATTAGGATTTTCCATAGGACATCTACTCAATTGGATTGAAGAATACGATGGAATTGATAATTATGGAATTGATATAAAAAAAATTGAATATAGTTGTCATATAGGATTTCAATATAAAATTAATCCGAATCTATATTTTAACAGCAGACTCTCTAATTCCCTTTCCCCGATAAGACCACACTCTTTGAATCAACATAATTCAGATTCTAATGTATATCAATGGAATAGAGGACAGTATAATACATCTATATCTTTTGTAATAAAGTATTATTTTCTTAAAAAATAGTTTGCTGATTACCGGGTCGTATTTTTCCTAAAAAATCATACGCACTTTGTGTCACTTGTCGCCCCCTTGGTGTCCTTTCTAAATAACCCTGTTTAATTAAAAACGGCTCATATAATTCTTCAATCGTATTTGCTTCTTCTCCAACAGCGGTTGAAATTGTTGTTAATCCAACAGGTCCACCTTTAAATTTTTCAATCATACAGTTAAGTATTTTCTTATCCATTTGATTAAGCCCATTTTTATCCACATTAAGAGAGTTTAGGGCCATGTCTGTAATGGCCATATCAATATCACCATTACCTTTTACGAGAGCAAAGTCTCTAATCCGACGAAGTAGTGCATTGGCAATTCGTGGGGTACCTCTACTTCTACTAGCTATTTCTGAAGCAGCCTCCTTACTTATTCCAACTTCTAAAATACTTGAAGACCTTAGGATAATAGAACTTAAAACATCTGAGTCGTAATACTCTAACCTAGAGGTGATCCCAAATCGATCTCGAAGTGGAGATGATAAAAGTCCCGCCCTAGTGGTTGCGCCAATTAAAGTGAAATGATTTAAATTAATTTGTACTGAGCGAGCGCTCGGACCACTCTCAATCATAACATCAATTCGAAAATCTTCCATTGCAGAGTATAAATACTCCTCGATGACCGTACTCAATCGATGTATTTCATCAATAAATAGGACATCTCTATCTTCTAAGCTTGTCAATAATCCAGCTAAATCACCCGGTTTATCTAGCACTGGACCAGATGTTATTTTTAAATTAGACCCTAGTTCATTTGCTATAATATTTGCTAATGTTGTTTTTCCAAGTCCAGGTGGACCATATAATAACACATGATCCATACCCTCACCTCTCCTATTAGCTGCTTCAACAAAGATTTCTAAATTAGAAATAACATTTTTTTGCCCAGCAAAATCTAAAAATTGACTAGGCCTTAATTTATTTTCAAATTCTTTATCTAATGAATTATACTGATTTGGTTTTTCTTTCTCCTCCATATAATTTGATGTACATAAACAAGTTATGAATTAATTAAAAGAAAAACTATAAATTATTAGTGATGTTCTTCCTCGCCTTTCTTTAAGGGGACTGTTTGAGGCACAAAATCATCATCCATTCCTGGCTTAGAATAATCATATGCCCATCTGTGAACAGCTGGTATTTCACCTGACCAATTACCATGAATTCTCTCAACTGGAGCAGTCCACTCTAGAGTGTTAGATTTCCAAGGATTTTGTGGTGATGGTGTTCCTCTAAAAATACTATAAAAGAAATTAAAAAAGAATACGACTTGTATTAATGCTCCAGCTATAGCAAAAAAACTAACTATTTCATTAATATCAACTAAATTATCAAACATCGGGAATGCACTATTCGAATAATAACGCCTTGGCAGTCCTGCCATCCCTAAAAAGTGCATGGGAAAAAATGTTCCATAAGCACAAATGAATGTACCCCAAAAATGGATATAGCCTAATTTTAAATTCATTAACCTGCCATACATTCTAGGGAACCAATGATAAACACCAGCAAGCATCCCAAAAATAGCAGACAATCCCATTACAATATGAAAATGTGCAACAACAAAATAGGTGTCATGAACATTAATATCTAATGCACTATCACCTAAAATTAAACCTGTTAAACCTCCAGTAATAAAGGTAGATACTAGTCCTATTGAAAATAACATGGCTGGAGTAAATTGCAAATTGCCTCGCCATAAAGTGGCTATATAGTTAAACACTTTAATAGCAGAGGGAATAGCAATTAATAATGTTGTAAAAACAAAGACTGAACCCAAAAATGGATTCATCCCAGTAATAAACATATGATGTCCCCAAACAATAAATGATAAAAATGCAATTGCTAATATAGAGCCTATCATTGCTCGATAACCAAAAATAGGCTTTCTTGAATTCGTTGCAATAATTTCAGAAGTTAAACCCAATGCTGGTAATAAAACAATATAAACTTCTGGGTGGCCTAAAAACCAAAATAAATGCTGAAACAAAATAGGGTTACCTCCTGCATGAGATAATACTTCTCCTTGGACAAGTATATCAGACAAATAAAAACTTGTTCCAAAACTTCGATCAAAAATTAATAATAATGCTGCTGATAATAATACAGGAAACGATAAAACACCTAAAATTGCTGTCACAAGCAATGCCCAGACAGTCAGAGGAAGTCTTGTCATAGACATGCCTGTTGTCCTTAAATTTAACACAGTAACAATATAATTTAATCCACCCAATAAAGAGGACACAATAAATAAAGTCATACTAACCAACCATAAGGTCATACCAAGACCTGACCCAGAAATAGTTTCTGGCACAGCGCTCAAAGGAGGATATATTGTCCAGCCTGCAGATGCTGGTCCAGATTGAACAAACAAAGAAATAATCATTACAACACAAGATGCAAAAAAGAACCAGTATGAAAGCATGTTTAAAAAGCCAGAAGCCATATCACGAGCACCTACTTGAAAAGGCAATAATAAGTTTGCAAATGTACCACTTAAACCTCCTGTTAATACAAAAAAGACCATTATGGTCCCATGTATGGTAACTAACGACAAATAAATGTCTGGACTCATCACTCCTCCTTCAGCCCATCTACCTAAAAAAGTGCTTAATATACTGTTTGATTCACCTGGATTAGCAAGTTGTATTCTAAATAATGCCGACATAACCATTGCAATAACACCCATGACCATACCAGTAATCAAAAATTGTTTTGATATCATTTTATGATCCAAACTAAAAACATATTTTGAGAAAAAATTTTCTTTGTGATGTCCGTGTTCACTCATAATTATTTGGTTTTTTTTAATTATAAATTTGAAATTCTAGTATTATTTTGAGTTTCCATCCATGCATTATATTCTTCTTCTGTTTCGACTATCACTTTCATTTGCATATTATAATGAGCATTTCCACAAATCTTATTACATAACATAACATATTCAAATGATTCATCATTCAATTCTTTTTTCATATCAACAGTTGTAATTGTTGGTGTAAAAGCAAATTGTGTTGTTGTGCCTGGGACACAGTTCATCTGAACTCTAAAATGAGGAAGATACGCAGAATGAATCACATCTTGTGATCTAAACTTAAATAAAACTTTTTTACCTACTGGAAGATGAAGCTCTTTTGTGACAACATCATCTTCTGCTGACAATAATTTATCCATTGGTGTGGTGATAAAATATGTAATCAGTGTTTTTTTCTGTTTTTCTAATTTATCAATTTTTTTAGTGATTAATTTTTTCTCAGCAGGATTTTCACTACTCTTCAAATCTAAATTTAAATTGATGATTTTTTTTTCAATCGCTGAAATTTGATTTTCTTTAGTTTTCTGAGAAATAACCCCCAGTTCATTTTTACCCCCAACAAATCGTACATCAGCTCGACCTAACTTATTATCATCACCCGCATATCTTGCTGTCCAACTAAATTGCTTAGCATAAATTTCGATAACCATTGCATCTGATATATCTTGATTTACGATTTTACCCCAAACTACCAATCCATAACTTATCAATGCCATTAGGACAACAGCTGGGATTGCTGTCCAGAAAAATTCTAGCTTATTATTATGTGTAATATAACTTGCTTTTTTATCTTCTTTTCCTCTATAAAAAAATGCTATCCCAAATAACATGGGTGTCAAGATTAAAAAAACAACAATAATTAATCCCATCGTTGTATCCCATAAATTATCTATAATGGGACCATGTTCCGAAGCGGCAACTTGTAGTGTTTCATCCATCCACTCTGCTCTTTGCCAAAAGAAAAATGCTAATAGCCCTATACCACTCAATAATAATAGTACACCATTAATATGGTTAGATCTATCACTAACTTCATTTTTTGTTTTTGTAATCAGATTAGAAAGCTCGAAAATTCTAACAACTTGAGCAACAAAAACAATAGCAACTAAAACAATTAATACTTTTATCATTTTTTCAATTATTATTAAATATGATGATGTTTGCTTTCTATTAACATTGGATGATTTTTTTGATCAAGTGGAACTTTACTTAAAGCACGTAGAACCACAAATGTAAAAAAGCCAACATAGCCCAAAAAGGTTCCGATTTCTACAAACCCTAAATGCCAATGTGTTCCAACTGTACCAGGCATAATCATAACAAAAACGTCAATAAAATGACCAATTAAAATTAATATCGCAACAAATAAGACCTGCCCTTTTAATCTTTTTGCTGCTCTATCCTGTATTAACAACATTGGTGTCATAAAATTCAAAATTAATGCTACTATGATTAGAATATGATATGACTCAAACCTAATTAAGTAATATGTAACTTCCTCTGGGATATTAGAATACCAAATCAACATATATTGAGCAAACCATAAATAAGTCCAGAAAATACTAAATGCTAATAAATATCTTCCAAAGTCATGCATATGATTCTCATTTACATTTTCCAAATAACCACTATATTTTAAATGAATAGTAATGATAGCAATCACTGCACATGCCGAGACAAAAAATGATGCAAAACTATACCATCCAAAAAGAGTACTAAACCAATGAGTATCTATTGACATAATCCAGTCCCATGCTCCTGTTGAAGTCGTTATAGCCGCAAAGACAATAAACATGGCCGAGAGTGCAAACATTTTATTATGCCACTTCAATCCTCCTTCTTTATCTTCATTTAATGAATATCTTCGTAATAAGAAAGCTACTAAACACCAACCCAATAAATAGATAATAGCTCTAATAATGAAAAAAGGAATATTTAAATATGCGGTTTTTCCATCTATGATATAATCATATTTTTTATTTTTTACAACTCCAGCAACCTTTTCATCTGTGTACTGAGGATGATCTGTGCCGATTGTATTCTCGTATACATACTCATATGTTAAAGATGAATCCATCCAATGATAAGTGTGATGCCAATGTAAAGCGCCTGTTATTATGATAAATAACATAATTGCCCCACCAAAAGGTAAAAACGAACTTACAGCCTGAGGAATACGAAGCAATGAGGCTGACCAGCCAGATTGAGAAATATATTGAACTGCTAACCAAACTAAACCGCCCAACGAAATCATTAAGAAAAATAAATTACTCACAAATAAACTAGACCAAGGTCTTTGTTTTTTAGCATGAAAATAATGCTTAGTTCTGTAAATCACATCATCTATTGATTGAGCATTTGCAATTTCTTCTTCAGAAAAATGACAATGGAATTCTTTTTCTATTGCATGAAATAAATGTGAAAATTTATACACTGAAGAAGCATGATGTTTATCTTTTTTTATCTTATTTTTATTAGATAAACCTTTGTATAATTCTTTTACTTTTACTTTAATTTCCGCATCTGAATAATGTGTCTTTGATGCAGAATAAAATCCGTAGCCTATCGCAACAATGCCAATCGCAATTAACGCAAAACAGATTGATTTAGTATTTTGTGTAAATGTGTACATTTAATTATTCTCTTTTTGTAATTCGTTAACATACATTATAATTTGCCACCTTTCTTCCGGACTAATTTGCGATGCATGCCCCCCCATAGCATTAAAACCATAGGTAATAGCATGGTACATATGTCCATCTGACAATTCTTTCATAGTGGTGCCTGATCTCCTCAACAATACATCATCCAAGTAACTTGGGACAGCGCCATAAAGCGGATGTTGAATAGACCCTTTACCATCTCCATTTTTACCATGACAATGTGCACAGAACATAACATATAGCGCCTCTCCTTCTTCGATGTTACTTAAATTGTTTTTTAGTGGATTTATTAAATTTTCACCTGCTTGTAAGTATTCATCTAATGTGTTGTCATACTCAAATGGAACAAAACCTCTAGGAATTGTACCCTTTACTGGCTGTCTAGCAGTAGAATTATTTGGGAATAAGGGGTTCTCTGAATAAGTTTCATAAGACGGGGATCTATACATGTCTGGCATATATTCATATCCCGGATGTTTAGTTAATTTTCTTCCATCAGAAGCGGAATCACCACAACCTATTGTAAGAATTAATATAAATACTAATATATAAGCTATCTTATTTGACATATTATTCTTTTTCTTTTATTTCCTCAGCTCCTGTTTTTTTCATCAAATCTTTTATTTCTTTTATCTTCTTAGCATCTCCATTTGTATGTATTTCCATTAAAAATTTATCATCTGTTGTTCTCGGATCTGGACTTTTTGACGAAGAACCTGGATATAAACCACATCTAATTAAAAATGTTATTACCATCAAATGAGCTCCAAAAAAAACTGTCATTTCAAATGTCACAGGAATAAATGCAGGTAAATTTTCATTTAATGTAAAACTCGGTTTTCCCCCAATATTCATAGGCCAATCATGTATCATAATATACCAAAACATAAACAGTGCACAAGAAGCTCCTATGCAACCATAAATAAAGGAACAAATTGCAATACGAGAGTATTTTAAACCCATAGCAGTATCGAGTCCATGTATAGGAAAAGGAGTATAAACCTCATCAATATGATGTCCTTTTTCTCGAATGGCTTTGACCGCATCTAGAATAACATCATCATCTCCATATACACCATATATAATTTTTTCTTTACTCATTTATCCTTTTTTATAATTATCTCCCGATGATTTCAATATCGTTTTTAATTCTGCCTGAGCAATTACAGGGAACGTCCTTGAGTATAATAAAAATAATACCATAAAAAAGCCCATTGTACCTATAAAAATACCTATATCAACAAATGTGGGAGAAAACATCGACCAACTTGATGGTAAAAAATCACGATGTAATGATGTAACTATAATTACAAAACGTTCAAACCACATCCCAATATTAACAAATATTGATAATATAAAGGTAAACACAATACTTGTTCTTAATTTTTTAAACCACATTAGTTGAGGGGATACTACGTTACAAGTCATCATCGCCCAATATGCCCACCAATAAGGTCCTGTTGCCCTATTTAAAAATGCATATTGCTCATATTCAACCCCCGAATACCAGGCAATAAATAATTCCGTAATATATGCTATCCCAACTATTGAGCCCGTAACCATAATGATAATATTCATCATTTCAATATGCTGCATAGTAATATAGGATTCCATGTTGACCACTTTTCTCATAACCAATAATAAAGTTTGAACCATAGCAAATCCCGAAAAGATAGCGCCAGCAACAAAATAGGGTGGAAAAATAGTAGTATGCCATCCCGGTATAACTGAAGTGGCAAAATCCATACTAACAATTGAATGTACAGATAATACTAATGGAGTTGCTAGGCCCGCTAAAACAAGAGACATTACCTCATGTCGTTGCCAATGTTTTGCTCGGCCTGACCAACCAAAAGATAAAATACTATATATATTATAACTAGATGTTTGTTCTTTAAAGAAATTAGATATTTTTTCTTTGAAGTTTTTTGCCTTTTTAAATACTGGTTTTACTGCTCTATCTCGAATCATAGCAAAATCAGGTATTAAACCCATATACCAAAATACTAGAGAAACAGTAAAATATGTGGAAATAGCAAACACATCCCATAAAAGAGGAGAGTTGAAATTTACCCATAAAGAACCAAATTGGTTAGGCAAAGGAAAAACAAAATATGCAACCCAAATTCGACCCATATGAATACCTGGGAAAATAGCTGCCTGTATAACAGCAAAAATTGTCATTGCTTCAGAAGAACGATTAATAGATAATCTCCATTTTTGTCTAAATAATAACAATACAGCGGAAATTAAAGTCCCCGCATGACCAATACCAACCCACCAAACAAAATTAGTAATATCCCAAGCCCAACCAACCGTATTATTTAAACCCCAAACACCTATTCCCGTGCCTATAGTATAAAAAATACAACCAAATCCCCACAGCATAGTGATGACTGATAATATAAATAATGACCACCACCATTTATTTGCACTAGTTTCTATTGGTTTGGCAATATCTTCACTAATATCATGAAGAGATTTATTCCCAATAATTAACGGTTCCCTAATTGATGCTTCATGCTTCATTAATTTATACTTTTTTATTTCTTACTTTAGTTTTATAAAAAACCGAAGGTTGTGTATTTAATTCTTCTATTAGATAATATGATCTCGGATTTTTTTTCTCTTGACTAACTCGACTATCCTTGTCTAATACATCCCCAAACGTAATAGCCCCAGTGTCACAAGCTTTCTCACAAGCACACGCAATTTCTCCGTCTTTGATTTTGCGTCTTTCTTTCTTGGCATCCAATTTGGACTTCTGAATATTTTGTATACACATAGTACATTTTTCCATCACACCTCTTCCTCTAACCGTAACATCTGGATTCAAAACCATTTTTCCTAAATCATCGTTCATATTATAATCAAACTGTTCATTCCCTGCATAATTGAACCAATTAAATCTTCGCACTTTATATGGGCAATTATTCATACAATATCTTGTCCCTATACATCTATTATAAGTCATATGATTCAATCCTTCTCTAGAGTGTGTAGTAGCAGCAACAGGGCAAACCGTTTCACAAGGAGCATGATTACAATGCTGACACATGACCGGCTGAAACACAACCTCTAAATTTTCAGACGATGCTGGTTCCTCCATTTTTTTATACATCTCAATAGCACCCACGCCCTCTTCTTTTGCTCTCTCCTTAGTCATATCACTCGAATAATACCTGTCTATTCTCAGCCAATGCATATCTCGATTTTTTCTAACCTCTTCCTTACCAACAACAGGGACATTATTTTCTGCATGACATGCAACTACACAAGCTCCGCAACCAGTACATGAATTTAGATCTATGGACATATTCCAAAAATGAACATCTTTCTCATGTTCATCCCATAGTGTTAATTCACTTGGCTTTACATTACCTTTGTGAGAATGTAATAAGAATTGCTTATTACCTGATTTTGGATCCTTGAGATAATCAGAAAAATTTGTTTCTTTGACAATATTTCGTCCCATCATCGTATGACTGTTTTGAGTACAGGCGAATTCATGTACACCTGATATTTTTTCAATCGAGACTTTAGCTATCTGGTTTCTGTTAAATTTTTCATATAAACTGAATGCATTTACACCCACATTACTCCCCGATTTACCAGCATTTTCTCTGCCATATCCAAATGCCAACCCTAGCACACCATGTGTTTGGCCTGGTTGTACATATATCGGACATTTTAAATGTTTGTCCCCAACTGATAATTTGACCATATCCCCATCTAATGCACCATTAGACACATGCCAATTTTTAAGACCTAATTCCTGTGCATGAGAAGGTGAAATAGTTAAGTAATTATCCCAAGTTACTTTTGAAATAGGGTCTGGCAATTCTTGTAACCAAGGATTATTAGCATGAATTCCTGTCCCAATAGATGATTTTAAATATAATTGGATTTCTATTTGTGATTTTGTAGCCTGAGATCTTGTTGACATCACTTCTGAAAAATTATAATCCTCAGGAGCATTCTTCTTGTCTGAAATTTTATTTAAAAAACCATCATGTAAAACCTGATTCCAGTTATTGGATATATTTTTTTTGAAAAAAGTTTTTAAATAATCATAGTATTTTACTGTATTCCCCATCCAAGTCAACAAACTATCTTGTACTTGTCTAGAGTTAAACAATGGAGATATTGTGGGCTGCTGCAATGCATAAAATCCTGTATATGGATTCAGGTCCCCCCAACTTTCAAGGTAGTTTGTATCTGGACAAACATAATCACAAAACATAGAAGTTTCATCCAGAGATTCTGAAAAAGATATTTTAGTTTTAACTTTTTCCAATGCATTCTTAAATCGGTCTGAATCTGAAAGAGTATATATTGGATTGGTATTTAAAAACATAAGAACACCAATCTTATTATCATTCATATCAGTAATTAAACTATCTATATCTTCATTTTTAGAAGAGTATAACTTCGATTTAATTGTGGTCGATAAAGTTTTTTCGTAATTACCTAATAACATATTCATTGCGTTAATTACAACTTGAACATCTGTATTATCACTACCCGAGACAATTAACGACTTACCTTTATTTGACCATAGTTCTTTTGCTATTTGATTAATTAGGTTGTCGTGCTTTGTTTTAGTAGATTTTATAGACTGGTTATTTGTAAGAGCCAATAAAGCATCATATAATCGAAGAACATATGCTTGTTGACTGCTTGGTTTTATAGGGACTCGTTTATCTGCATTAGCTCCGGTCACAGAAAGTAAACTTTCAAATTGATAATGTCGTGACATTTTGCCATTCTCCGGCTTTCTATTGGCGGTATATTGTTTAGCGTGTGCAGGGTCAAGCCATTCAGACAAAAAGTCTGCGTCAAAAGAAACTATTACTTCTGCTTTTTGAAAATCATATGTTGGAAGAAATCTAGAGCCAAAAGATTTTTGGTTAGCAGACAACATGGCGTCTTTTGAAATTGTATCATAAACAATAGTCTCGAAATTAGAATAAGTCTTTTTAAACAATTCCAATAAAGATCTTGTAGATGGACTAATAATAGTAGACGTTAATAAAACTATTTTCTTAGACGTATTCTTCAGTTGATTAATAATTTCAGCGTCTATATGCTTCCAAGAATATTCCGATGAATCTCTCATTGGATTCTTTAACCTATTTGAATCATATAATGATAATACTGATGCCTGACATCTAGCATTAACCCCCCCTCCAAATTTAGGATTATGACTCGAATTTAAGAGTATTGGCCGACCTTCTCGTGTCTTGACTAACAGACTACCAAATACATTTTCAGAGAAATAACTGCTTGCGTAATATACAGGATTCCCTGGTGTAATTTCTTCTGGTTTATTTAAATATGGAATAGATTTGACAACAGGTGCTTCACAAGATGCTAAAGTAGCTGCAACCGAACTAAAACCTAAGAATTTTAAAAAATCTCTTCTAGTTGTTGAAGATGCCGACAAGGTATCTGCATTCTCCATCATTGCTTCTACTGATAATTTTTCATCAAATTCATTAGCACCATTGACGTGATCTGTATCATGGTTTAAACTATTAAAATATTTTTTCTCTTCTTTCATAAATTTTTTAATAATGACATTTTGCACACTCCATACCTCCAATCATATCAACAGTAACCTCTTCTCCATGATATTTATCAATCCAATTTTTATGTAAATCATGGTAATATGGGTTTTCAGTATCAATCTCTGTCTCTCGATGACAATTTATACACCAACCCATCGTTAATTTCGAGTATTGATATACCTCTTCCATTTCTTCAATAGGGCCATGACAAGTTTGACATTCTACTCCTGCTACATTTACATGCTGAGAATGATCAAAATACGCTAAATCTGGTAAATTATGTATTCTTACCCATTCAATCGGCTGTTCTTCATAATCAGGTATATACGTTCTCGTATTAGGATCAAAGCCAACCGCTGCATAAATCTTATTAATCTCATCCTTTCCCGTAATAGTTCCTTCGTTAATATAAGTGTGGCAATTCATGCACACATTTGCAGAAGGTATACCTGCATGTTTACTAGATCGAGCAGTGTGGTGACAATAATTACAATCTATACCATTATCCCCTGCATGAATCTTATGAGAAAATGCAATCGGCTGTTCCGGTTGATAATTTTGAGCAACACCTACAGTAGACAAAGTATTCCAACAGCCTTTCATACCAGAAAACACAATTAAAATTGCCCCAAAAACAATGACGGAGGGATTGAGTTGCACCCAAGCCAAACTACTTTGAAGCAAACTTTCTTTTTGTATCCCCGCCGCTGTCTTTAATGTGTTTTTCACATATACCAACAAACTGATATTAAAAATGATAATAATAAGGATGATATACAAAAGAGTACTTGATTCATCTGAGCTATTAACACCAACTGATTCCGAAGAATCTACAACAACTTCTGATGGGCCTTCTTTAATGTAAGCCAATATATTACTAATGTCTTCATCTGAAAAATGCGGAAAAGCAGTCATGACAGCCTTATTGTACTCCTCATATAGCTCATTAGCAACCTTATCTCCACTTTCAATAAGTTCAGCCGAGTTTCGAATCCATTTATACAGCCATTCTTCTGTATGCTCCTCGAATATTTCAGAATCTAAACCTGGACCAATTAATTTTTTTTCTTCAGGACCTAAATAATGACAAGAACTACAGTTTGTCTTAAATAAACTTTCCCCAACTATCGCATCCTGAGCAGAGCAAAAAATAGAAAAAGCTATACTCAAAAAGAATAAAAAGATAAACCTAAAAGATGATAAAGGGGTGCTCATCGATTCTATATTAAGAATAATTATAATTAATCTGCATTTTTTACTTGAGGCAAATATATGATTTATTTAGTATGATGATAAAGATTTTTCTCATAATTAATTCACAAAATGTTAATTTAGAATTAGTCAAAATAACAAGCCCCGACTACAATTAATATACAAGCCCCGACTACAATTAATATACAAGCCCTGATTATCAGAATGTTATAGGAATATTGACATATAATTGAATAATTTATTTTACATTTATTCCATGTTTTTTTTATGTAAATTATTATGCGCACAATACACACACTAACAATCTGTTATTTTTTAAGCTTTTTATTAACGGGTCAAGAAAATATACGCATCAAACACATCTCCCCAAAGATAAACGATATAATTAAACTAAATCAAGCAAAACAAGCAAACAAAAAAATAGAGGTCTACAGCATCCAATTAAAATCTAGTGAACTCCCGGAAACTATCAAAAAAATAAAAAACAAATACTCTAATTTATTCCCAGCAGAATTAATAAACGAAGTCTTTGAGCCACCATACTTTAAAATCATCACAGGCGCATACCTAGATTCAAAAATAGCTGAAAAAAAATTACAAGAAATTCAAAAAAAATTCAAGTCTGCTTTCATTTTAAAAAGAGAGCTTACTATCGATGAATTTAAACGACATTTAGAATAAATGGCACCCTAACAAATATATTTAGCTGAACGTTATTCC
Organism: Flavobacteriales bacterium; assembly: GCA_002722215.1. Taxonomy (GTDB): domain Bacteria; phylum Bacteroidota; class Bacteroidia; order Flavobacteriales; family TMED113; genus SP256. The sequence continues at coordinate 43,354 of PBKX01000016.1, forward strand.
TTATTTTGCTCCTCAAAAACCTCAACCATATCACCCACTTTAATGTCATTAAAGTTATGAATCGTTAAGCCACACTCATATCCCTTTTGAACATCCTTAACATCTTCTTTGAATCGCTTTAAGGAATCTAAAACGCCAGAATAAATAACAATCCCATCTCTAATTAACCTTACTTTAGCATTACGAACTACCGTTCCATCTAACACATAACAACCCGCGACTATACCAGCTTTGGTTAATTTAAATACATTTCGAATCTCTACATTGCCTAATATTTTTTCTACCAACTCTGGCTCATGCATACCCTCTATAGCATCTTTAATAGAATTAATTGTGTCGTAAATAATAGAGTATAATCTAATGTCTATTTTTTCTTTCTCAGCTAATTTTCGAGCAGTTAGAGAAGGTCTAACTTGGAAACCAATAATTATAGCATCTGATGCGGATGCTAACAAGACATCTGACTCTGTAATTTGCCCTACTCCCTTATGCAAAACATTAATTTGAATTTTTTCTGTTGATAACTTTAATAAAGAATCTGATAAGGCTTCAATAGAACCATCAACATCTCCCTTTAAAATAATATTCAATTCCTTAAAATCTCCTATTGCCAATCTTCTTCCTATTTCATCTAGAGTAATGTGTTTTTGTGTCCTAACACTTTGCTCTCTCTGTAACTGATCCCTTTTTGCCGCAATTCCTTTTGCCTCCTTTTCATCTTTTCTAACATAGAAAATATCTCCTGCTTGCGGAGCGCCATTTAATCCTAATAGAATCGCAGGTGTAGATGGAGGGACATTATTCACCTTATGATCTCGTTCATTAAAAAGAGCTTTTACTTTGCCCGTAAATCTACCTGCCAACATAAAATCCCCAACTTTTAGCGTTCCCTCTTGCACCAAAACCGTGGTAACATACCCCTTCCCTTTATCTAAAGATGCTTCAAGCACTGTTCCTTTGGCAGACTTGTCAGGGTCAGCAGACAAATCAAGTAAATCTGACTCTAATAAAACTTTTTCCAATAATTGATCTATACCCTCGCCTGTTTTAGCAGACACATCTTGGCTCTGATACTTACCGCCCCAGTCTTCTACAAGAAAGTTCATCGCTGACAATTGTTCTTTAATTTTATCTGGGTTAGCACCTGGCTTATCAATTTTATTAAACGCAAAAATAATAGGAACATTTGCGGCTTGCGCATGGGCAATGGCTTCCTTTGTTTGAGGCATAACATCATCGTCAACAGCAATTACAATAATTACAGCATCTGTTACTTGCGCACCTCTAGCCCGCATCGCAGTAAAAGCCTCATGCCCGGGTGTGTCAATAAAAGTTATTTTTCTCTTATTCGATAATGTTACCTCATAGGCGGCAATATGCTGAGTAATACCACCAGCCTCACCCGCAATAACATTTGATTCTCTAATATAATCTAATAAAGATGTTTTTCCATGATCTACATGTCCCATCACAGTAATAATTGGAGATCTTGGCTGCAACTCTCCAACAACATCCTCTTCGTCAATAAATTCTTCCAATTCTGAACTAACAAACTCCACTTTATATCCAAACTCTTCTGCCACTATAGTTAACGTCTCAGCATCTAGCCTTTGATTCATGGTCACCATAATGCCTAGTTGCATGCAACTAGATATAACTTCATTAACACTAACACTCATCATATTAGCAAATTCACTAACTGTAACAAATTCTGTGACTTTAATTATCGATGATTCTTCGTCTTTTTTTATTTGATCCTCTATAGCTTTCTCTTTCCTTTCTTCTCGCTTCAATCTTCTTATTTTAGCACTTTTTGATTTTCCTTTTGCGGTTAACTGCTCTAATGTTTCCGCGATTTTTTGCTGTACCTCCTGTTCATCAGGAGCATTTTTTTGTTGTTTGCTTTTTTTAAATTGATTTTTTTCTCCAGAAATTCGTTTTCTTTTTTTCTTTTTTGAGTCTATATTTGAGGAAGAGGCAACTTTTTTCGCAGGTTTTTTTTCAGGCAACTTAATAGTGCCAAGTTTTGTTAATTTAATTTTGACATCTTTGTCCGAAACACTGTCAGCAACAATAACCTCGGGATCTGAAACAACATTAGATGCTGAGGCCACCAACTCATTTGCATCACTAGGATCATCTGTAACAACAGGATCATCTGTAACAACAGAATCATCTGCAATAACGGTCTCGTCTTCAACAACAGGATCATCTGTAACAACAGAATCATCTGTAACAACAGAATCATCTGCAACAACAGAATCATCTGCAACAACAGAATCATCTGCAACAACAGAATCATCTAAAGCAACTTCCTCATTTGTGACAACAGAATCATCTGCAACAATAGAGTCATCTACAACAGATTCGGAATCGGCAACAATTACCGATTCCGAAATAGCTTCTGATTCTAAAGATTGAATCATTGATTCCCTCTTTTGTCTTTTTGCCTCCAAAACCTCATCCGATTTTTGCTTTTGACTAACATCGGATTGAAATTCATTAATCAACAAACTGTGTTGCGCATCATTGATACGAGCATTCGGAGTAACAGCACCCTCAATAGGAGCCCCTACTTCTTCTAGAAATTCTGAAACTCTTTGCCAGGTAATATTTAATTCGGATGCTACTTTACTTAATCTCATAAATTATAATTATTCAAATTCTAATCTTAGAATATTCTGAACCTCCGTAATAGTTTCTTCTTCAAGATCAGTTCTCTTACTTAATTCCTCTACCCCCAGCTCTAAGACTGATTTTGCGGTATCACAACCAATCGACTTAAAGACATCTATAATCCAATCATCTATTTCATCGGAAAATTCTGATAATGCAACATCTTCATCTTCATCAATATCGCGATAAACATCAATCTCATATCCTGTTAATTGACCAGCCAACCTAATATTATAGCCACCCTTTCCTATCGCTAATGAAACTTGATCTAATTTTAAATAAACATCTGCCTTTTTATTTTCATCATCTATTTGAATAGAAGTTATTTTAGCAGGGCTCAATGCTCTTGTAATAAATAATTTTAAATTCTCCGTATAGTTTATAACGTCTATATTCTCATTTCCTAATTCTCTGACTATACTATGTATCCTAGATCCCTTCATTCCAACACAAGCTCCAACTGGATCAATACGCTCATCATAAGACTCCACAGAAACTTTAGCTTTTTCACCCGGAATTCTTTTGACATTTCGAATAACTATTAAACCATCTGCTATTTCCGGTATTTCTAATTCAAACAATCTCTCTAAAAACGCAGGAGATGTTCTTGAAATAACAATCCGCGGCTTTCCTTTATTAAATAGAACATCCTTAATTACTGCACGAACAGTATCTCCTTTTCTGAAAAAATCAGATGGAACTTGCTCATCTCTAGGCAAAATGAGTTCATTGTCATTTTCATCCATCAAAATAATTTCTCTATGCCTAATGTGGTGAACATCTCCCGATATAATTTCATTTATTCTATCTTTATAAGACTTGTGAATTATTTCATAATCATGTTCTAACACTTTAGAAATTAAATTTTGTTTTAGTGTTTGTATTGCTCTTCTTCCAAAATCTTGAATTTTTTTCTCAATAGCACAAACCTCTCCTATCTCAAAGTCCGATTCAACTTGCAATGCATCAGAAAGAGAAATCTCAGTATGATCATCTTCCACTTTACCGTCCTGTACAATTAATTTATTATGAAAAATCTGAATATCTCCTTTATTTGCATTAACTACAATGTCAAAATTTTCATCAGAACCATATTGTTTGATTAATAACGACCTAAAAGCCTGCTCTAACAAGCCCATTAAAGTTATTCTATCAATATTCTTATCATCTTTAAATTCTAAAAAAGATTCAATAATCGCAGCTGTATCCATATTAAGTAAATTTTAGATAAAAAATAAAGGCCCTAGGGCCCTCAATAATATATTTATAATTCAAAAGTCATGGCAAATTTAATTAAAATTCCGAAAAGAACCCAACTGTTTGAAAAAAAACTGTTGTCCGACTAGGGCTCGAACCTAGACTCTTCTGGACCAAAACCAGACGTGTTGCCAGTTACACCATCGGACAAAAGCGCAAAATTAAATATTCCAACTATAAAATAAAAGAAATATCCATTTAAAAACAGGAAATTGTTATTCGAAAAAACATAATTAATTTTAATGCTTATTTTAGCAAAAAAAAAATCTAACTAAAACAGTGTATACAAAACTATTTGAAAAACTTGCTGGATGGATTGTGTTTTTGGTCGCCCTTACCACATATACCCTAACTGTTGAACCAACAAATAGTTGGTGGGATTGTGGAGAATACATTGCAACTGCGTATAAATTGCAGGTTGGACACCCCCCAGGAGCACCATTATTTCTTTTATTAGCTAATTTATTTTCCCAATTTGCATTTGGCGATGTCACAAAAGTTGCACTAATGATAAATTGGATGTCTGTCTTATGTAGCGCTCTCACAATTCTCTTGCTTTTTTTAACCACAAAAAGTATTATTGAAAAATTTATTCCTAAGGATAATTATCCCATTGCAACACTAGCTTCATTAGTGGGGGCGTTAGTATATACATTTTCAGATTCATTTTGGTTCTCTGCAGTAGAGGGAGAAGTATACGCGATGTCTTCACTATTTACTGCGCTAGTATTTTGGGCAATTATTAAATGGGAAAAGGAGGTGGACACCAGCCCAAGAGCAAATCGTTGGTTAATTTTGATTGCATATTTAATTGGCCTTTCAATTGGCGTACATCTATTAAGTCTATTAGTAATCCCTGCAATGGTATTAATCTATTACTTTAAAAAATATCCTTTTTCAATAAAAGGATTTATTGGAGCAAATATAATTGCTGTTTTATTACTAGGATTAATTTATGAATTTATTATCCCCCAGTTTGTAAATTTTTCCGGCAAATTTGAAATATTTTTTGTCAATGAACTTTCACTGCCCTTTAACTCTGGAACAATATTCTTTTTTATAAGCACGATCAGCATTATAGCTATAAGCCTATATTTATCTAATAAACATGGACATTATAATATAAATACGGGCATCCTTTCTTTTACATTTCTACTAATTGGATATATGTCATTTTTTACTCTAATTATCCATTCAAATGCTAATACTCCAATAGATGAAAATAGCCCAGAAGATGCAGTAAGTTTACTATCATACTTAAACCGAGAACAATATGGGTCAACCCCGCTATTCTATGGGCAGTATTTTAATGCAGAGGCGGAAGAATATGCTAATGGGAAACCTGTCTTTGTAAAGGACAAAAAAAGAAAAAAATATATTATTTCTGATGACAGGAAAAATTCCATACCCATTTATGAAAAAGAAAAAAGTGGTCTTTTTCCAAGAATGTGGAGCAGAGATCAAAGACATATAGAGGCCTATAAGGAATGGGCCGGTTTAAAAAATCTAAATCGAAAACCTTCATTCATAAACAATTTGAAATTTTTCTTATCATATCAAATTAACCATATGTATTTCCGCTACTTCATGTGGAATTTCAGTGGAAAACAAAATGACAAACAAGGTCATGGAGAATTAAATAATGGAAACTGGATTAGTGGAATTAATTTTATTGATGAAATTAGGCTAGGGCCACAGAAATCGGAACCTGATCATTTAAAAAATAATCCAGGGAAAAACAAGTATTACTTTCTGCCATTCATTTTAGGCCTTTTAGGTTTATTATTTCATTACCAAAAATCCCCCAAAGACACCTGGGTAATCTTCTTGTTTTTTTTCTTTACTGGGCTAGCGATCGTAATTGAGCTAAACCAAACCCCATATCAACCAAGAGAACGAGATTACGCCTATGCTGGTTCTTTTTATGCTTTTTCTATTTGGATTGGTATCGGAGTTGTTGCAATTTATAATGCATTAAAAATATATATTCAAAATCGCAAATTAATTACTACTATTAGCTCACTTACACTATGTGTTCCAATACTAATGGCGTCTCAGGGATGGGATGATCATGATCGATCTAACAGATATACTGCCAGGGAATTTGCAAAAAATTACTTAAAGTCTTGTGAGCCAAACTCTATACTTTTTACTATGGGTGATAATGATACTTTCCCTCTATGGTACGTGCAAGAAGTGGAGGGATACCGAACAGATGTGAGAATTGTTAATCTTAGCCTATTAAATACCGATTGGTATATAGACCAAATGAAACGTGATGCTTACAATGGGAAAGGGGTCCCCTTTAGCTTGAGTCGAGAAAAATACAAACAAGGGACAAGAGATGTAGCAGTTTTTATTGACAAAGGGGTTAAAAAAAGTCTTAGCTTACATGATTTTAATAGATGGCTTCACAGTGACCGAAGTGAAACAAAAATTAATCTCGGAAAAGACTATGACTACTTTTATACAAAAGACATTAAAATTCCGGTAAATAAAAATAATGTCTTAAAAAACAACATTGTCAAAACAAAAGATGAACACCTCATCTTAGATTCATTAAGCTTGAATATTGGAGCTAATCAATTAGAGAAAAAAGATATTATGATCTTAGATTTAATTGAAACTAATAATTGGGAGAGGCCAATTTATTTTGCTATCACAATAGGAAGCAGTGGTCGATCATTTTTATATTTAGACAAATACTTTCAACTAGATGGAATGGCTTATAAATTAGTTCCACTAAAAAAGAAACAACAAAAAACTGAGGATATAGGAAGAATCGATACCGATATTTTATTTTCTATGTTAATGGAAAAATATGAGTGGGGTAATCTTAATGATAAAATTTATCTAGATGAAACAAACCTTCGAATGACCATGAATTTTCGAAATAATTTTAGTCGTTTAGCAGAAGAATTAATCATCGAAAATAAACCCGAAAAAGCTAAAAAAGTACTTGACCGATGCATGGAACTCATGCCTAAAGAGAAAGTCCCTTTAAATTATTTTGTCCACCCTATAATTGAAAGTTATTATCAAATAAATTCAACTGAAATTGCAAACCAACTTGTTTCAGATTTATATAAAATATACAAGTCTGAACTGAATTATTTTTTCAGCTTCCCTTCGAACAAAATAAGTGGAGTTCATTTGGAAATTTTAAAAAACTTGCAATTTTATAATAGCCTGATTGAAATAGCTGTTGAAAACCATCATCCGGAAAAAGTCCAAATTCAAACAGATTTTCAAAAGTTCTACCAAAATTTTCTAATGCTATAACTAGGAATTTCTATTTAAAATAATATCTAAAAACTCTAAAAAAGTACTCTTGTTTTTTTCTGGCACTCCTATCTGTGATATTAAAGACAATATATCTTGATACAAGGCTCGAATTAGATCTTCAGTGTACTCTTTAACTTGAAATTGAGCATATATTTGATTAATGACTTCCAATTTATGCGGATCATTAGAATTATAGATGGCTTTTAGCCTTTTTCTGTCTTGTTCATTTGCACAGACAAGAGCCCGTACATATAAAGCTGTTTTTTTTTTCTCATAAACATCCCTACCTATAGATTTTCCAAAATCTAATTCATGTCCATATAAATCTAAATAATCATCCTGTATTTGAAATAATCTCCCTAATAACAGACCGATCCTGCTCATCAAATCAACATTTTTATTTTTTAAATTAGAATTTAATAAAGTAGGAACAACTAACGCTAGCTGAATCAATGCCGAAGTTTTTAACTCGATCATTCCAAAATACTCATCTAAACTAATTTCTTCTTGATCTGAAAAATCTAAATCTAGTTGTTGGCCTTCACAAACTTTAATAGCCGTATCAGTAAAAGATTGTAGAATTAATTTATTTGTTAGTTTCCACAGACACAAATACTCATATGATTTGACTAATAAAGCATCTCCGGACAATATAGATTGATTATTGGACCATTTTTTATTAACTGACTGAACCCCCCTTCGAATATTGGCATTATCCATAACATCATCATGCATCAAAGTAAATGTATGAAGAGACTCTATTGACAAAATAAATTCTTTGAAATCATGAATATTCCCTCCAAACATGTCGTGTGACAACAAGGAAAAAACTGATCTTATTTGCTTTCCTCGATAAGTAAACATATAGTTAATCGGATCATATAATTTTTGTGGATGGCGAGTTATAGAAGCTTCACCTAAGATCTCATCAGAAAAATCAATAATACGAGATAAGTTTTTTGAATAATTACTCATCTAATAGTGAACTAAGATATTTCCCATATGAATTATTAAATTGGCTGGCCAATTTCTCTAACTGAACTTTATCAATATACTTACGCAAATATGCCTGCTCCTCAACACAACCAACTTTTAAACCCTGTCTTTTTTCTAACACCTGAACAAAATGGCCAGCCTCCATAAGAGAGCTAACAGTGCCTGTATCTAACCATGCTGTCCCTCTATCCATTTTAATCACGTTTAATAAATTCAAAGCATAATACTTGGAAATAATATCTGTAATCTCTAATTCGCCTCGCGTACTGGGAGTTAATTCTTTAGCATATTGAATAACATGATTGTCAAAAAAATAAAAACCAGGAATAGCATAATTTGATTTAGGCAATTTTGGTTTTTCTTCTATCGAAAGTATTTCATTTGTCGATGTAAATTCCACAACCCCATACCTTGAAGGGTCAGATACATGATAAGCAAATATTGATGCTCCAGTTACTTGAATATTATTGTCAACAACACGTTTTAAGGATGGAAAATAAAAAATATTATCCCCTAATATTAAAACGACATTATCTGAACCTATAAAATCTTCTGCTATAATAAATGCCTCCGCAATACCATTAGGCTGATCCTGTACAGCATAAGTAATATTACATCCCCACTGTGAACCATCAGATAATAAAGATTGAAATAATTTTAAATCTTTAGGCGATGTGATTAATAAAATTTCATTAATACCTGATGCTATTAAGGTGGACAAAGGGTAATAGATCATGGGCTTGTCATAAACAGGTATAATTTGTTTGCTAATTGGGATAGTAATTGGATAAAGTCTTGTCCCAGCACCACCAGCTAAAAGAATACCTTTCATAATATGAATTTAAACAGTTAGGATATCTTTTTCTTTAAGATCAAGAATCGCATCAGCTTTACTAATAAACTTGTCGGTTAAAGTTTGGATGTTCACTTCCGCTATTTTGCAAGCATCATCGGATAAACCATCTTTATTTAATTTCTTTATATCTTCATTTCCCTCTCTTCGGGCATTTCTTATACTTACCTTACAACTTTCCATTTCTGCTTTTGCCTGTCTCACTAACTCCTTTCTCCTTTCTTCTGTAAGAATTGGTATATTAATAATAATTTTATCGCCTGTATCTTGTGCCACAAAACCTAAATTAGAGCTATTAATAGCATTAACTATATCTGGAACTGAATTCTTTTCCCAAGGCTGAATAATAATAGTTCTTGCATCTGGAGTACTAAGACTAGCCATATTATGAATTGGGGTAGGAGTCCCATAATAATCTAAAACAACACCATCTAAAACCGATGTACTAGCTCTGCCTGCCCTAATTTTAGATAACTCTAGTTGTAGATGAGTAATTGCTTCACTCATCTTTTCAGTTATCAAATCTATACAGAAATTAACTTGATCCTCCATAATTCACCTTTATTGTAATTTAAATATGAACGACTGTCCCAATATTGTCGCCATTAACTAATTTAAGTAAATTCCCTGATTTATTAACATTAAAGATCTGAATTGGTAATTTATTTTCTTTACATAGAGTAAATGCCGTCATATCCATAACAGATAATTGTTGACTATAAACTTGGTCAAAAGAAATTTTATCAAATTTTTTGGCATTTTTATTTTTTTCAGGATCAGCAGAAAATACACCGTCCACTCTAGTTCCCTTAACAATTAAATCCGCATTAATTTCAATTGCTCGTAATACCGCAGCAGTATCTGTAGTAAAGTAGGGGCGACCAGTACCAGCAACAAAAATAACAACTCTACCCTTCTCCATGTGTCTAATAGCTCTTCTTCGAATAAATGGTTCTGCTATTTCATCAATTTTTAATGCTGACATGAGCCGTGTTTTTATGTGCATTTTTTCTAAAGCTGATTGCAATGCTAAGCCATTAATAACTGTGGCCAACATACCCATGTGATCTCCCTGAACTTTTTCAATCACATTTGGTGTATTTTTTGTACCCCTAAAGATATTCCCCCCACCTATAACCAAAGCTATTTGAACCCCCTGTTTCACTATCGATTGGATTTCATTACAGTAATGCAAAATCTTATCATTACATATTCCAAGTTCATTCTCCCCTGCTAACGATTCTCCACTTAGTTTTAATAAAATTCTTTTGTAATTGTTCATATAAAAAAACAAAAAAAGACGTGAATAGTCTTTTTTTTTGATTTTATCCTAATTGGACTCTCTTGAAATCAGTGACACTTAAATCAGTATTTACGGTTTTTAAATAAGCGGAAACTATTAATTTAGAATCTTTAATATAGACCTGATGTAGTAATGTATTCTCTTTAAAAAACTTTTTCAATCTACCTTGTGCTATCCTGTCTAACATCTCTTCTGGCTTACCCTCTTTCCTCGCGAGGTCTTTACCTATTTCCATTTCTTTATCAATAATGGATTGGGAAACACCAGACTCATCTATACCCAAAGGGTTCATGGCTGCTATTTGCATTGCAATATTCTTACTAAGATCTTCAATCCCATCAAATGAATTGTTAAATCCAACTAGAGATGCCAACTTATTCCCAGGGTGTATGTAAGATCCAACATAACCTCCTTTAATAATAGAGTAATTACTTAATTCTATCTTTTCACCTATAACACCTGTCTGCTCAACTAATTTATCATTGACAGACATATTATTATCAAATGACAAACCCTTCACAGAGTCAAGATCCTCGCATTCAGAGTTCAATGCTAAAGTTAAGATAGTATGAGCTAACTCTACAAAGCTGTCATTTTTAGCTACAAAGTCTGTTTCACAATTTAAAGATATTATGACACCTGCATTATGACTAGAATTAGTCAAAGCAAGCACTACCCCTTCTGTTGCTTCCCTATCAGCTCGTTTTGCAGCGATCTTCTGACCTTTTTTTCTTAAAACATCAATAGCTTGTTCAATATTTCCATTTGTTTCAACAAGAGCTTTTTTGCAATCCATCATACCAGCACCTGTTTGTTTTCTTAGTTGATTTACCTGTGAAGCTGTTATTTGTGTCATTGTTTTTAAATTAAATGTAATTAGTTGTCCGGTGTATTTTTTTTAGACCGTTTTTTAGCATCTACATCTTTAGACTTTTTCTCAACCTCTCTTTCACTTAACGCTGATTTAATTGTGTTCGCAACACAGGATAAAATTATATCAATGCTTTTGGATGCATCGTCATTAGAAGGGATGGGGAAATCAACTAAATTAGGATCTGAGTTAGTATCAACCATCGCAAAAATAGGGATACCAAGCTTTTTTGCCTCCGAAACAGCTATTTTTTCTTTGACTATATCTACTATGAAAATTGCGCCTGGCAACCTATTCATTTCTGATATGCTTCCCAAATCCTTCTCCAATTTAGCTCGCTTTCTATCTAATTGTAATCTTTCTCTCTTAGATAATGTAGATATTGTACCATCTTCTTTCATTTTATCAATAGCTGTCATTTTTTTTACAGCTTTTCTAATGGTTACAAAATTAGTCAACATACCACCCGGCCACCTCTCAGTAATGTATGGCATTTTTAATGGCTTGATATGCTTTACAAGAATATCTTTAGCTTGCTTTTTCGTAGCAACAAATAAAATTCTTCTCCCAGTTTTTGCGATCTTACTCAACGCTTTTAAGCTTATATCAAGTTTATCAACTGTCTGATTTAAATCTAATATATGTGTTCCATTTTTTTCCATAAAAATATATGGAGTCATATTAGGATGTCTTTTACGAGTTAAATGTCCAAAATGGACACCCGCATTTAATAATGTTTTTACATCTACTGTCATATAGGTTCTATCGTTTTGAGAATTGTGTTTTTTTCCTTGCTTTTCTTTGTCCTGGTTTTTTTCTTTCAACCATTCTAGGATCTCGAGTAATTAATCCCTCTTTCCTCAATATGCTTTTGTGAGTTTCATCTAATTTAACTACTGCTCTAGCGATAGCTAGGCGTATTGCCTCAGCCTGACCATTTAATCCTCCTCCGAAAACATTAACATCAATATCAAAATCATTTGACATCGAAACTAATTTCTGCGCCTGCTCAAGCTTGTATTGTAACAAATTTGTGGGGAAATATTCTTTATAATTTTTTTTATTAACTTTTATATTTCCTTTGCCAGACTTTAGATATACCCTAGCAACTGATGTTTTTCTTCTTCCTATTGCGTGTGTCATTTCCATGATTTATTTAATATCATCTAAATTAATTAATTTGGGTTTTTGAGCGACTTGATTATGATTTTCACCAGAATACGCATACAGATTTTTGCTTATTAGTCTGCCTAATTTATTTTTAGGCAACATGCCCTTTACGGCCTTTTCAACTAATCTGACAGGATACTTTTGAATTAAATCCTTTGCTAAGGCTACTTTTCTTCCACCTGGATAACCAGTATGTCGAACATATTCTTTCTGATCTAATTTATTGCCCGTCAATTTAATCTTTTCAGCATTAATAACTACAACATTATCACCACAGTCCATATGAGGTGTATAATTTGCTTTATGCTTACCTCTAATTATTTTTGCAATCTTTGACGCCATTCTTCCTAGTACAACGCCATCAGCATCAATTAGAAACCATTCTTTGCTAATATCTGACAATTTTGCCGAACTTGTAATATATTTATTTTTATACTTTATCATTCTTATTATTAAATATAAATTTTATATAATATCCACTCAACACTTACGTTTATCAGGTTTAATAAGTGAAAATGGTTTGCAAATGTAACATTTTTTCAATTAGAATCAATAAAGTATCTGTTTTTTTTAAGAGGTAATCCTAAATAATTTTCAAATCTTTGCCGACCTCTTCAAAAGCATTTAATGCGAAGTCTAGCTGATCAAGACTATGTGATGCTGATAATTGCACTCTAATGCGAGCAAGTTTTTTAGGAACCACAGGGTAAAAAAACCCAACTACATACACACCCTTGCTTAATAGACTCCTTGCCATTTCTTGAGCCAGTTTTGCATCATATAGCATTACTGGAACAATAGGATGTCCAGCACCCTGAGTATCAAAACCTAATTCTATTATTCTTCTTCTAAAGTATTGTGTGTTTTTATCTAGTTGATCACGTAAATGAGTACTTTTAGATAGCAAACTTATAACCTTCGTGGCTGCCCCAACAATAGATGGCGACAGTGAATTGGAGAATAAATAAGGTCGAGATCTTTGTCGTAACATATCAATGATTTCTTTCTTCCCAGAAGTAAAGCCTCCCATAGCACCACCTAACGCCTTACCTAAAGTAGAGGTAATAATATCAACCCTATCCATAACAGCATGATATTCATGTGTGCCTCTACCCTGTTTGCCTACAAAACCTGTCGCATGTGAATCGTCGACCATAACAAGGGCATTATATTCATCAGCTAAATCACAAATTTTATCTAATTGAGCAATATGTCCATCCATAGAAAACACCCCATCGGTAACAATAATTCTATTTCTTTCCCCTTTAGACAACTCCAATTGTTTACGTAAACTGGCCATATCATTATTTAAATAACGATATCGTTGGGCTTCACATAATCTTACCCCATCAATAATAGAGGCATGATTAAGTGAATCAGATATAATAGCATCTTCTTCAGTAAAGAGAGGTTCAAAAACACCGCCATTAGCGTCAAACGCCGCTGCATATAATATTGTGTCTTCTGTACCTAAGAATTTAGACAATGCCGCTTCTAGATTTTTATGAATATCTTGTGTGCCACAAATAAACCTTACTGAAGATAGGCCATAACCATGAGTATCTAGAGTTTTCTTGGCTGCCGCTATAACTTCAGGATGAGACGACAAACCTAAATAATTATTTGAACAAAAATTAAGAACTTCCTCTCCTGTACTAACCCTTATTAAAACCCCCTGGGGATTCATAATGACTCGCTCTTCTTTGTATAATCCAGCCTCTTTAATTTTAGACAATTCAGCCCTTAATCGATGCTTAAAATTTATTGACATAATTTAGATATAAATAATAATTTAAACTAGGCCTTGATCAATCATGGCATCTGCTATTTTGATAAACCCAGCTATATTAGCACCTTTCACATAATCAATATATTCTTTTGATTCACCATATTTCAAACAAGCTTGATGAATATCCCGCATGATGATTTGCAGCTTCTCATCAACTTCTTCTCTCGACCAATGAAGCCTTAGAGAATTCTGAGACATTTCAAGACCCGATACGGCAACTCCTCCGGCATTAGCAGCTTTCCCTGGAGCAAATAAAATTCTATTTGACAAAAAATAATTAACAGCATCAATAGTGGATGGCATATTCGCCCCCTCACAAACAGCAACACATTTATTTTGAACAAGCGTTTTTGCATCTTTTTCGTTTAATTCATTTTGCGTTGCACACGGCAATGCAATATCACATTTCACTTCCCATGGTGTTTTACCTTTGACAAAGGAACAATTAAAATTTTGTGCGTATTCTGATATTCTCCCTCTATGTATTGTTTTTAATTCCACTACATATTCTAATTTCTTTTTATCAATCCCGTTGGGATCATATATGTATCCGGAAGAATCTGATAGAGTTACTACTTTTGCGCCTAAATCAATAGCTTTTTCACATGCATATTGCGCAACATTTCCAGAGCCTGAAATAGCAATTACTTTGTCTTGGATAGTCATGTTTTGAGCTCTCAGCATTTCTCTTAAAAAATAAACCAGCCCATAACCTGTTGCCTCGGGCCTTATCAAAGATCCTCCCCAACCTTGACCCTTTCCCGTTAATACTCCTGTAAATTCATTTTTAATTCGCTTGTACTGGCCAAACAAATAACCTATTTCTCGGCCCCCAACACCTATATCGCCAGCAGGAACATCTGTGTTTGGGCCAATGTGTCTTGACAACTCTAACATGAAAGACTGGCAAAACTTCATTACCTCATTATCTGATTTACCCTTAGGATCAAAATCTGATCCTCCTTTTCCCCCACCCATTGGAAGACCAGTAAGAGCGTTTTTGAAAATTTGCTCAAACCCCAAAAACTTAAGAATTGATAAGTTAACAGAGGGATGGAATCTTAAACCTCCTTTATATGGTCCAATAGTAGAATTATACTCTACACGAAAACCTCGATTAACCTGCATCTCACCCTTATCATCCAGCCATGGAACTCTAAAGATAATAACTCTCTCTGGCTCGATTAACCTCTGCAGTAAATGGTCTGCTTTATAATTATCGTGCTTCTCTATGAAAGGTACCACTGATGTTAAAAATTCTTCTACTGCCTGTAAAAACTCTGGCTCATTAGGATTAAGTTTTGTTACTTCACTAAATAAAGATGTTAAAGATGATGACATAACACAAAAATTTTACATATCATTATATAATCCAACAAATCTAATTATAATTTTTGAAAAGATTTATTGAAATTTATAAAGTTTAAAATATGATTATATTTGCCTAATTAAAACCATGCATTTTCAAGATGAGAAAGATAATTTTAGCTGTGAGTATTCTTGCGTCCTTTATAAGTTTTTCGCAAACCGGATCTTTAGTCGGAAAGATACTAGACAATAATGATAAAAACCCACTCATTGGAGTCAATCTAATTTTAGAATACAAGATATCCTCATCCAATGATATCTCCGTAGCGAAATTAACACCAGAACAAAGCGGAACCGCAACAGACTTAGATGGCGATTTTGCATTTAGCAATTTAGAGGATGGAGAATACAAATTGACCATTTCATATATAGGATACGAACAAAAAACCCTTGACATCATTATTCTAAACAAAGAACAAGTGTCTAGAAGAATATACTTAGAGGAGGCTGTAACTAAAATGGATAATATCGTTATTTCTGCTGGTAAATTTGAACAGAAATTAGAAGAGGTGACTGTTTCAATGGATATAATTAAGCCTAATTTAATAGAAAGTAAAAACAGTACTGATCTAGAGGTTTTAATGAACCAAAGCCCAGGAGTTCAAGTGGTGGATGGTCAAGCCAATATTAGAGGGGGGAGTGGATGGAGCTATAATACCGGAAGCCGAGTTTTAGTGATGGTTGATGACATGCCTATCCTCAGTGGAGATAGAGGTACTGTTGAATGGAACATGATCCCCATGGAAAATATTTCCCAAATAGAAGTTATAAAAGGAGCTTCTTCTGTATTATTTGGATCATCAGCAATGAATGGTGTAATTAATGTCAGAACAGAATATCCTAAAGATAAGCCAGAGGCAAAAGTTTCATTTTTCTCAGGTTATTACGATACCCCTCCTAGAGAGGGTCTCCACTGGTGGGGTGATAATACACGACGATTTCAGGGACTATCTTTTAGTTATGCAGAATATAAAAATAATACTGGATTAGTTATAGGGGCGAATGTATATGCAAACGATGGATATAAAGGGGGTTATATTATTGATCCAAACGGAGATGGAACTATAAATCATGAAGACTCAATTGCCTCCAATTTTGGAGAGGAGTTGCCTGTAAGCGAAAAATGGGGCAGATTTAACTTCAGCACGGAACACAAATCCAAGAACTTTCCAGGTCTATCATATGGAATTAATGGTAACTTTATGTACTTAAGTCAATATCAATCATTAATTTTTGCACATGACTCAATTGCCTATACGCCAATTAATGTTCCGGAAGGAAGTACACCAACACATTTCACTCAGATGATGTTTAACATAGACCCACATGTTAAATATATAACTTCTAGTAAAAAGAATCCAAAAAACCAAATTCGACACACATATAAATCTAGATTATTTAGGGATGACTACCAACCCCTAGATGAAGAGAGAGGGTTTTCAAATGTTTTTTATCAAGAGTATCAATTTCAAAAAACTTTTAACAAAGATGATGGTCATATTGTTTCAACATCTGGACTAACCTCAAACTATATAAAAGGAGATTACGACGAAATTTATGGGGAAGGTGGGATTTCGAGAACAAAACAAATGTTTAATTATAGTATGTATTCCCAGTTTGACTGGAAATATAAAAGATTAAACTTGTCATTTGGAGCAAGATTAGAACATTTTCTATTCCAAGAAGAATCTCTATTGGTTCCTGTATTAAGGACTGGATTAAATTACAAATTGTTCAAAGGCACATTCTTGAGAAGTTCTTTCGGCCAGGGGTATCGCTACCCCACAATTATGGAATCATTTGTAAAAACCTCATTCCATCCAGTATATGTCTATCCAAACCCTGACCTAAAACCCGAACATGGATGGAGCTCAGAAATAGGATTAAAACAATTATTTAAAATAGGTGAATGGAAAGGTGTATTAGATCTAGCTGGATTTATCATGCACTATAATGACATGATCGAATTTACCTTTGGACAATGGGCCCTTCCCGCCCTAAATCCTATAGATAATTTTTACGGCATTGGCTTTAAGTGCGTGAACATAGGAGAAACTCAAATTAATGGCGGGGAAATCTCTTTAATGGGCGAAGGTAAGATTGGCGATGTAAATGTCTCAATTTTAGGCAGTTACACTAGGGCAAATCCAATTATTTTAAACCCAGATAGCACATATTATGAATACATCAATGCCGTTGGGGAAACCGCTGAAATAACTTATAACAATGCTAGTCATGATACGGTTGGGAACATTTTAAAATATAGGCATGAGCATTTATTGAAATTTGATGTTAATTTAGAATTTAATAGATTTAATAGTGGACTTAGTTTAAGGTATAATTCTTTAATGAGAAATATGGACAGGATTTTCGGCTCTGGCCTATTTAATGACGGTGGAGGAACAGATGGCACTCCTACCGTACTAGATATAAGTATACTAAAGTCTAGAGAAAGAATGTTAAACGGTGACTTTATTATAGATTGGCGAGTTGGAGTTCAAGTTAATCAAAATGTAACTTTGTCACTCATTATTGACAATGTACTAAATAGAGAATATCAAAACCGGCCTGCAGATTTAGGGGCACCAAGAACAATTACCTTGAAGCTAAGTGCAAAAATGTGATATGAAAATTATTGCCATTATTCCCGCAAGACATGGTTCTAAACGATTATTTGGGAAACCATTAATCGAAATTCATGGAAAACCATTAATGCAGCTAACTTATGAAGCTGTATTGCAATCCAA
>PBKX01000017.1 GCA_002722215.1 Flavobacteriales bacterium
GGTTCTAAACGATTATTTGGGAAACCATTAATCGAAATTCATGGAAAACCATTAATGCAGCTAACTTATGAAGCTGTATTGCAATCCAATTTATTTGATGTTATTTTGCTCACGACTGAATCGAAGAAGATAAAAAAAGTAGCAACTGATTTTGGGGCAACATGTATCATCACTTCCGAAAACAACAAAAATGGCACAGAAAGATGTGCCGAATTAATTGGGGGATTAAATTGGGAATTTAATAAAAAAGATATCATTATAAACATACAATGTGATGAGCCATTCATACAAAAAAAACATCTACAAAAAGTTATTAACTTATTCCAAAAAAATACTAAAATAGGCACACTGATCTCACCAATAGAAAAAAGTGAAATATTAGACCCCTCAATTGTGAAGTTAAACACGAATACAAATAATCATGCCATTGATTTTACACGAGACGTGACCAAGTTGAAAAAAGGTTATAAAATATATAAACATATTGGCGTATATGGATATACACAATCCACACTCATGGAGGTTTCTAAATTAATTAAAACTAAAAGAGAAGAAAATGAGAAGCTAGAGCAATTACGCTGGCTAGAGAACAACTACCTAATTCACTGTGCTTATATTGAAGATAATATAAAATCTATTAACACTGAAAATGACATAAAAAAAATTAACAAAATATAGAAATAAGGCATTTTTATTTTCTATATTTAGATAGAATAGTTTATTATCTCTAATAAAGTGATGCGAATCCCTATAGAAAAACATGTTTTTGAACTTTTAAAATACAATGACTGTGTAATTATTACAGGTTTTGGGGGATTTATCTTACATCATCGAAATGCGTACCTAAACAAAATTACACAAACAATTCACCCGCCTTCAAAAATAATAGGGTTCAATAAAAACCTGTGTAATAATGATGGGCTATTAGCACGTTATTTATCAAAAACTGAGAAAATCACCTACGATGAGGCATGTTTAGAGATATTGAAATTTAGCAGAAAGGCTAACCTGAAATTAAAAAACAATAAGGCTATCTTTTTTGATAATATTGGGGAGATTTCTAGCAATAAACAAGGGGAGATTTCATTTAAAGTCAATACCACATTTAATTTTAATAGTGATTCATACGGATTAAGAGAGTTTCACATGTCTCCGAAGTCTTCTAGTAAGACAAAAACTAATCGGAAAATAATGCCCATCTCCGCTGCCGTGATACTTTTAATATTTATCTCTATTTTTTCAGTAAGCAAATCAGATTTTCAAGATCTTCTTGCATTTAATTTAAGCCCTCTCAGTACAGACAATTACAGCCCTCGGAACCTGGCCTTCCAAAATGACAGTCTTGGCAAAGAGACCCCTGGAATATATAATGTCCAAGTTTCCAAAGTAGATCCTGACCTATATAAAATAAATGGCACCAATTACCATATAACAACAAAAAGATGTTTCAAAGAAGGATTTGGAAGAGATGTGCAAATTAAGATTTGGATAGATGAAAAGGATCGAACACAGAGACAGGTTTGCTTTTTAAATGCTGCTCAAACTGAATATAATGATTGCTTTAAAATTATCAATGTTTATAATGAGCTATCTTCTAATTCGAATAAAATTATTGTTCTAATGAAAAACGGTAAAATGAAAGAGGCATTATTAGTTTTAGAAGAAAGTTATATTGATCCATATGTTATTGCAAATACTATCCCTGAGGAAGAAGATGCGGCAAGTGACTCTTTGATGGCAAAAGATATTCCAAGTAGATTTATCAATGCGATTCAAACTATAACAAGCCCTGAAAAAAAAGAGACTGAACAAATCAAAAACAATAAAGAAATTAAACTTAACGCCCCCCCCAACTCAAGGATTCAAGGCTTTCATATAGTCGTTGGTAGTTTTTCTTCAAAGAAAAACGCGGAAGCTTTAGCAAAACAAATGAAAAATAGAGGGTTTAAAAATGCTAGAATTATTGGCCAAAATGTAAATGGATTAATTCGAGTTGCTGTTTCTAGTTTTTATACGGAAGAGGAAGCAAAAGAAGCGCTTGAAGGTGTGCAAAAAAAACTAAATAGTGGATGGATTCTAAAGTCAGAAAAATAGCCTATCTTTTTAACAAATCAGTAACAGCTCTCACAATAACTTTATCGTCTATTTGTTTAATACAACCATCATCTTGAATTTTGCATCGGCTTCCATGTTTAGAGCAGGGGGAAGATCGGTTTGTTAAAATTTCTATTGATTGATTATGATTCAAATATGGAGCAAAGCCTAATGACGGCTTAGTGCACCCCCAAAATGAAATAATAGACTTTTTAAGAGCAGATGCAATATGCATTAATCCGGTGTCATTAGTTAAAACAAAGCGACTTTTTTTCAATAAATATGCAGACTGATCCAAAGACAATTGGCCACAAAAATTATATACCCTCTTGTTTGTCGTCTCTGAGACAATCCTTTTTCCCATATTAGACTCACTAACTCCTCCTAGGAGAACAATAGGGTGAGACACTGCATTGCATACATTAATAATCTGCTTTGAACAAAGTTTTTTTTGTTCAAAACTTCCAGCAATAGACCAGGCAATGTAATCTTGGCTCACATCAAACTCAATAACTGTGTTTTTTTTAAGAAAATAATCTAATCCGCCATTATCATTGTACACACCTAAGCTTTTTACAGTATTAAAATACCTGTCTACAACATGTTCGTTTAAATAATTTAAATTCATATATATGTATATGAATTTTTTAATATTGCCTTTTTTAAGAGTGTAGCTACGCCGGCCTAAATTCAATTTTAACCACCAAGAACGGACATTGTTTTGAAGATCAATAATAATATCATAATTCTCGTTCTTTAGCGTTGTTATCATACTGTTAAGTGAGTTTTCAAAGGTTATCAATTTATCAATATATGGATTGGAAATTAATACTGCTGAATACTGACTTTTAACAAGATAATGAATCTCTATTTTTTTCTGTTGCTTAACACATCTAACAACAGGAGATGTTAATACAATATCTCCCATGGAGCTAAACCTAATAATTAATATCTTTTTCATATACTTAAAAATAAAACATAAAATCATAGCATTCATATAAATAAAATTATAATTTTATATCGTCCATGCTAACAGATTCTCACACACATCTTTATCTTAAAGAATTTGATAATGATTTACACACTGTCATTAAAAATGCGCAAGATCATAAAGTGTCTCGTTTTTTATTGCCAAATATTAACACTAAAACCCTACCAAAACTTTTATCTGTTTGCCAAAAATATAAAAACACTTGTTTTCCCATGATCGGGCTTCACCCATGTAGCGTAACTGAAAATTATGTGGCGGAATTAAAAAAACTATACAGCCAAATTAATCAAGAAAATTTTATTGCTATTGGAGAAGTTGGGATAGATCTTTATTGGGAAAAAAAATATATTTCTGAACAAAAAGCAGCATTTACAACACAATTAAATTGGGCAAACGATCATCAACTACCAATCATAATACACTCAAGAAATTCATTTGACGAAATTTATTCAATTATAAAAAGAGAAAAAAGAAAACATACAGCTGGGATTTTTCATTGTTTTTCCGGGACCTATGATGAAGCTAAAAAAATTATTGACATGGGATTTTTCTTGGGAATTGGAGGTATTCTAACATTCAAAAACACAAAAATAGCTGACGTTATAGAAAAAATAGGCTTACAGCATCTTGTTTTAGAAACTGACTCTCCCTATCTAGCGCCACACCCAATGAGAGGAAAAAGAAATGAACCGAAATTTTTGTCATTAATTGCAGATAAATTATCAAAAATTAAAAATGTAAGCATGGAAGAAATATATCAAACAACAAACACTAATATTCAGACTATATTTTCTAAATTAAAGTAACACATACTTCTCACACATTATATCCTTATAGAAATCTTAAGTTATATACTTGATTATTTTTTTTTTTTTGTAATTTCGAAGCGAATGATTTGTGTTCAGTGATTGAGGAGAGGTGGCCGAGTGGCTTAAGGCGCATGCTTGGAAAGCATGTATATGTACACCATATCAGGGGTTCGAATCCCTTTCTCTCCGCTTTTACAGGAGGAAATGTAAATACTAAAAACTAACTAAAAATAAAAAAAATGACTACTAGAATTTTAATTTTAATCTCCTTGTTATTTCTAAACGTTCAAATGAATTATGGACAAGAAGAAACGACAAGTGATACAATGGTGACAGAAAGCGCAGACACTACACAAATAGAAGATGTTGAAGAAACACCAATCAAAATAGCAGACACAGTAGAGTCAAATAAAAATAATGAGGCATCCCCTTCTTTTCATCAAATTTTAAAAACAAAATTTATTGAAGGTGGCGCTGGCTTTATGGGGATTGTGTTACTTACATTAATTTTAGGACTAGCACTGTGTATTGAGCGAATTATTTATCTCCATGCTGCTGGGTCTTCTAGCAGTGAAGAACTCTTAGGGAAAATAGAGAATGCTTTAAAAAATGGAGGTGTAGAGAAAGCAAAAGAAGTGTGTAGAAATACTGCTGGGCCAATTGCAAGTATTTTTTATCAAGGATTAGAAAGATATAAGAATGGTATTGACGCCGTTGAAAAATCAATTGTATCATATGGGTCTGTACAAATGGGATTGTTAGAAAGAGGCACAACTTGGATTTCATTATTTATAGCGTTAGCGCCAATGTTGGGGTTCATGGGAACTGTTATTGGTATGATTGGAGCTTTTGACGCAATTGAAGCCGCTGGGGACATATCCCCTTCATTAGTTGCGGGAGGAATAAAAGTTGCACTCTTGACAACTGTATTTGGTTTAATTGTAGCTATTATTCTACAAGTGTTTTATAATTATATTATTTCTAAAATTGATGACATTGTAAATAAAATGGAAGATGCATCAATTGCTTTAGTAGATATGTTAGCACAAAATAAAAAATAAAAAATATGATAAATTTTGGTTTAATTTTAACTTATTTGCTAATTGGAGTCGCCATTATAGCGTGTATTGTTTCTCCTATTTTACAAATAAAAAATAATAAGAAAAAAACAACAAAAATGATTATGCCTATCATTGTATTAGTCTTAATTATGTTTCTTTCTTTTTTAATAGCATCCAATGAAGTACTACCAAGCTATACAGATGCTAATGGAGCATTAATTTCTACCAATTTATCCAAAATTGTGGGTGGAGCATTAATTTCATTTTATCTGTTATCTTTATTTGCTATTGGATCTGTTTTATACAGTGAATTTGTATATAAAATTTTTAAAAATGGCAAGAAATAAACGATCAACACCAGAAATTAATGCCGGATCGATGGCGGATATTGCATTTTTATTGTTAATATTTTTTTTGGTCACCACCACCATGGATGTGGATACAGGGATTGCCAGAAAACTGCCCGTATTAGATGAGGAGCAAGAAATTGAAGATATGCAAGGAAATGACAGAAATATATATGAAGTATACGTGAATGCCAAAGATGCCCTGTTGGTAGAAGAAGAGGAAATGGATATAGAAGATTTAAGACTCGGGGCAAAAGAATTTTTGAATAATAATGGTAGAGATCCAAAATTATCTGATAATCCTGAAAAAGCAATTATTTCACTACAAAATAGCAGAGGAACTTCGTATGAAATGTACATCGCGGTTCAAAACGAATTAACAGCTGCATATAATGAGCTAAGAGATGAAGCTGCAGTGCAAAAATATAGCCTTAATTATTCCGAATTAACGAAAGACAAAAAAAAGGAAATCCGAAAAATGTATCCAATGAAAATATCAGAAGCTGAGCCATTTAAACAATAATTTTAATTTATGTCAAAATTCAAAAAAAATAAAAATAGCAAATTAGCACCCATATCAACAGCCTCATTACCTGATATTGTTTTTATGTTACTATTCTTTTTTATGGTTACCACTGTAATGCGAGAAACGGAGATGTTAGTCGAGAATATACTCCCACAAGCAACAGAGGTTAAAAAGCTAGAAAGAAAATCGTTGGTTTCATATATTTATATTGGATCGCCAAAGGGGAATAACAGAAAAGCAAAATATGGGAAAGAAGCAAAGATTCAACTTAATGATGCATACGCACGTGTATCTGACATTCAAGCTTTTATTATTACGGAACGAGAGACAAGAGCTGAAGAAGAAGTTCCGCTCTTAACAACATCTATTAAAGCAGATGTGAATGTAAAGATGGGGATTGTATCTGACATCAAACAAGAATTAAGAAAGTCCCAAGCTTATAAAATAAATTATTCTACAAGAAAAGAAGAAAAATAACTGTCGCTTCCTGTATAAATAAGGTATGGTAAAAATAGGTGATCTAGAAATCGGTGAATTCCCAATATTATTAGCGCCCATGGAAGATGTTAGCGACCCCCCCTTTAGAAAACTTTGTAAAAGAGGAGGAGCTGATCTTATGTTTACAGAATTTATTTCTTCTGAAGGCTTAATTAGAAATGCTCAAAAAAGTGTTCAAAAATTGGATATTTTTGAATTTGAAAGACCTATTGGGATTCAAATTTTTGGAAATAATATTGCGTCAATGAAAGAGGCCACGCAAATTGCTAGCAGTGTTAACCCGGATATTATTGACATTAATTATGGATGCCCTGTTAAAAAGGTTACATGTAAAGGGGGGGGGGCCGCTATTTTACAAGATATACCAAAAATGGTCAAAATGACATCTGAAATTGTAAAGTCAACCCATCTGCCTGTAACAGTGAAAACACGTCTTGGTTGGGATGAAAACAGTAAATATATTGTGGAGGTATCTGAAAGACTACAAGATGTCGGAATTAAAGCAATTTCAATACATGGAAGGACTCGTAAGCAAATGTACAAAGGAGAAGCTTGTTGGGAATTAATAAGAGATGTGAAAAATAATCCAAGAATGCATATCCCTGTGTTTGGAAATGGCGATGTCACATGCCCAAAAACAGCTAAAGAAAAAAAAGAGCGGTATCATGTTGATGGAATTATGGTTGGTAGAGGGGCAATAGGAAATCCGTGGGTTTTTAAGCAAATAAAACACTATTTAGAATATGGGAAAAAGATGAACGAGCCAGGAATTATTGAAAAAGCAAATATGGCACTAGAGCATTTAAAACTATCCATCAAATGGAAGGGGGAAAAGCTAGGAGTATTAGAAATGAGACGACACTACTCAAACTATTTTAGAGGGATACCTAAAATTAAAAACTATCGATCGCAATTAGTCGAAACAAATGAATATAGTGAAATAGAAAAAATTATCAATGCCATTAAATTAAATTATCCGAAATCCTAATACTGATAAAACCGATTGTATCTTGAAACAAGAAAAGATGCTAAAGCCCCTAAAAAGGCCACAATAACCACAATCATCACAATATCTATAGAATTAACTTTGACGGGATATGCATCAAGAAAAGAATAATCAGAACCTAGTTTAATAATTTTAAACTTGTCTTGTAAAAAACAAAGCATTCCACCTAATATAACGCCCCCAAAAATACCTATTGATGTCACTAACAACCCAATGAAAAAAAAGACCGCTTTTACTTTTTTTTGAATTAACCCTAGAGCATTTAATATAAAAATATCTTTTTGTTTTTCCATTAATAAAACGACTAGGCTTGCCATTAAACTTAACATTGATATTATCAATATGAAAGAAAAAATTACATAGACAGCTAACTTTTCTGTTTTAACCATCTTATAAATAAAAGGCCTTTGCAGTAATCTGTTTTTTACTATAAATTTATCACTAAAATATAGATTTAATGCATCTTCAATATTTTTTGCATTCGATGAACTATCAATCTTTATTTCAACACTAGAACATTTTTCTGCTAATTGCAACATAGATCTTAAATCTTCAATACTTAATAATAAATGACTCTGATCTAGTTCTGTATGAGTTTGAAAAACACCCGAGACATAAACAGAATGTGTAACTTGATTAATTGTTTCAAGTCCAAAAAGATTCAATGTGTCTTGAAAAAAAGAGAGTTTTAAGGGGCTCTCATAGTCTAATAATTTTAATGACAAAGCATGACTTACACCACTACCAACAATTACATGATTATTTTTTTTATAAAAAAAATCCCCTTTCCAAATACTGTCCGCTATATTATTGACCGCCAAATAATTGCCACCAACTCCTTTGACATCAACTATAATGGGTGTGTGCTCCAAATGATATGCTAACATTTTGTATTCTATAATTTCTGAAAAGCTTTCAATCCCATCAATACTATTTAATTGTTTAAAAAAAATAGAATCTGGAGTAAAAAACCTGCCCTCTTTAAGTTCAATTTTAAAATCAGAGTCTACGGTTTGATATAGTTTTTTAATAATATCATCAAAGCCATTAAACACAGACAATACAACAACCATTGCCATGGTTCCAAAAAGAACAGAAATAATAGAAATCAGCGTAATAATATTGACAATGCTTCTATGCCTAATAGCAAAAAGATATTTGGATGCTATTTGAAGTAAGTATGTCAAACCTTAAATCTTCTTCAAAATCTGATTAATATTTTCATAATGCTCGTGGGAATTATCAATAAAAAATAATAGGTCTGGAGTTTTTCTGAGTTGATTTTTAATTTTATAAGCTAGTGTATGCTTGACACTGTATTTATTATTTTGTATTAATTCAAAAATCTCCTTTTTCTTTTTATCAGGGAAAATACTCAAATAAATTTTAGCTATAGAAAAATCCTTGGATACAAAAACATGTGTAATTGTAATCATGGTCCCCGGATAAAAATTTTTACACTGTTCAAGAAAAATTTTTGCTAAATCTTTCTGTATTAATCGCGAGATTTTTTTTTGCCTATTTGATTCCATTAAAATCAAATATACAATATATAATATATTGATATACCATATATATCTAGTTCTCGTTATATTTGGACTATGAAACATACTTTGGAGATTTTAAAATTTTCTTTCCCCTACTCTAGCCTTATAGCTTTAAACACTTTATTCAATTTTCTATCTGTTATTTTTTCATTATTCTCAATATCATTAATTATCCCAATATTAGGCTTACTCTTTGGTACTATTGAAGCTAAAGAAGCTCATATAGCAGAATTAAATGCGCATAATTTAAAAGATTACTTTTATAATTACATCAATGTTATGCGGCAAGAAAAAGGGGTTATCAATGTTCTTGGTTTTATTTGTGTGTTAGTTGGATGTGGAACAATTCTAAAAAATACAACAAGGTATTTGGCACTTTACTTTCTGACGCCACTTAGAAACAACGTGATCAGAGATATTCGAATGCGACTATATACAAATACTTTAAAACTACCGTTAAAATTTATAAAAAAATTTAAAAAAGGTGATCTAGTTGCTAGAATGACGACTGACTTAACTGAGATAGAATGGTCAATTATGGGGGCTTTAGAGCTCTTCATCAAAGATCCTATTCATATTATTGTCTTTGTCATTAGCCTAATATATATTAGTCCACAACTCACACTAATTAGTTTAGTTTTTCTACCTGTTACTGCTTTTATTATTACCAAATTAGGTAAATCATTACGTCGAAAATCATTATTAAGTCAAAATAAAATTGGTGCATTAATGTCAAGTATTGAAGAGTCAATTAGTAATGTGCAAATTATTAAAGGCTTTAATGCTTATCAAACAATTTCAAATACTTTTCGTGAAAAAAATGAAGCACTAAAACATATTAACAATAATGTGTTATGGAGAAAAGATTTAGCATCTCCTATGAGTGAAATGCTAAGCACATTAGTCCTGGTTTTTATTATTTGGATTGGGGGAAGGATCGTTCTAGAAACTAATTTAGCGGCTGACTCATTTATTGGATTTTTAGTTATTTTTTCCCAAATTCTACCTCCGGCAAAATCATTAACAACAGCATTTTATTCTATGCAAAAAGGTTCTGCATCAGCAGAGCGAGTTTTGAAAATTTTAGATTATAAAATAGATCTGCCAAAAAATATGGCTTTTGTCAAAAACCTTAATCAAGGTATTGTATTTCACAATGTTTCATTTAAATACAATTCTAATATGACTGTCAAAAATATAAATCTCACAATTAATAAAGGGCAGAAAATTGCAGTCGTTGGAGAATCTGGATCAGGAAAATCTACACTATTAGGATTGTTATTAAAATTTCATAAGCCTTCAAGTGGAGATATAACAATTGATGGGAATAATATAAAATCAACTAATATAAAATCATTATTCAGTGTCGTAACACAAGACGTAATGCTATTTAATGACACAATACTGAATAACTTGAAAATTGCAAAACCTAATGTAGAGATGCCAGAAATTGAAGATGTTGCTAAAAAAGCGTCTATCCATAGAGTAATTAACAATTTAAATAAACAGTACAACACAATTCTAGGACCGCAAGGAAATAGTTTTTCTGGAGGAGAAAGACAGCGGATTGCAATTGCAAGAGCGCTTTTAAGTGAAGCCCCTATTTTAATTTTTGATGAACCAACATCATCATTAGATTCTGAATCAGATAAAAATATTCAAAAAACTTTTAATAACTTGAACTCAGACAAAACATTGATCATGATTACACATAAACTGAATGGAATTAAACATTATGACAAAATCATAGTAATGAAAAAAGGGGAAATAATAGAAGAGGGAAAACACATGGATTTACTTAAAAAAAATGGCGAATATAAAAAACTTTATGAACTTGAATTACTAAAAAAAAATGAAAAAAGTTGAACATATCGGAATAGCTGTTTCTAATTTAGATATAGCTAATGAATTATATACGAAAATACTCGGCACAAATCCATATAAAACAGAATTTGTAGATTTAGAAGGTGTAAAAACTTCATTTTTTCAATCGGGAGAGACAAAAATTGAACTACTCGAAGGAATCGGTGAAAACAATGCTATTTCAAAATTTATTAAAAAAAGAGGCGAAGGGATTCATCATATTGCATTTGAAGTGGAAGACATTTTATATGAAATAAAAAGATTAAAAGACCGTGGCTTTAAAATTATTAATGAAACACCAAAAAAGGGTGCTGACAATAAATTAATTTGTTTTATCCACCCGAAATCTACAAACCATGTGCTGATTGAACTATGTCAAGAAATTAAATAATTTAATAATATGGAATTTAGAACCAGGAAACTCGTGAAGCCAGAAGATTTAAATCCAGGAGGCAGTCTTTTTGGTGGGCAATTATTAAGATGGATCGATGAAGAAGCTGCAATTTATGCGATGTGTCAACTGAATAACCAAAGGGTAACAACTAAATTTATGTCTGAAATTGACTTTATCTCGCCAGCAAAAACAGGAGATGTCATTGAAGTAGGATTAGAATTAATCAAGATGGGAATAACTTCAATTACATTTAGATGTGAGGCAAGAGTCAAACAAACAGAAAAAACAATCATCACAATTGATAAAATTGTTTTTGTAAATTTAGATGAGAAATTAAGACCAACGCCACATAATAAAGGGTAATTATTTGTTGGATCGTGAATCTTTCATTAATATTGCTTTCTNATTTTAGGGCCCATAGCTCAGCTGGTTAGAGCACTTGACTCATAATCAAGGGGTCGCAGGTTCAAGCCCTGCTGGGCCCACAAATATTCACTCTATTGAAACTTATAGATTTATAATATATAGTAACTTGGATAAGTTTAAAAAATATCTAGAATCAAATAAACAGTCTTGGAATAAAAGAACACCCATTCATATAAAATCTGATTTCTATAGAAATAACTCATTTAAAAAAAAAATAAATTCATTAAAATCTATTGAAATAGATTCCTTAGGAGATGTCAGAAGAAAATCCTTACTACATCTACAGTGTCATTTTGGTCAAGACAGCATGTCTTTAGCCAAAATGGGAGCAAAAGTAACTGCAGTAGATTTTTCAAATATTGCAATAAAGGAAGCTAAAAAAATAGCTGAAGAAATTAATATCCCTGTCCACTTTATAGAAAGTGATGTTTTAAAATTAAATCTTGATAAAAAATTTGATATAATTTTCACCTCTTATGGAGTAATTGGCTGGCTGCCTGATTTAAATAAATGGGCAAAAACTATTGCTAATCATTTAAAAGTTGGGGGGGAATTTTTATTAACTGAATTTCATCCTTTTTTTCAAATGATTCAAGATGATGGATACAACTATTTTTATGATTCCAAACCTGATTATGAAATTGAAAGTGGGACTTATACTGACGGGGGCGAGGATTTATCTACAACAACCTATTGGTGGAACCATTCATTAACAAATATATTTTCAGCACTAGAATCTAATAAATTAAAAATTATTGAATTTAAAGAGTTTGATTATAGTCCATTTTTATTAAGGGGAATGATTAAGAGGGAAGATGGGAAATACATCTTAGAAAAAAGACAAAAAAACAGTACACCTTATGTTTTCAATCTAAAAGCTTTAAAGCAATAAGAATGATTGAATTTTATTCAACACAAATAATACTATAGTGTTTTTTACCTTTCTGAATTAATAAATATTTATTATTTAATAAATCATCGGCAGTAATAAGTGAATCTATTGTACATTTTGTTTTATTGATACTAATTGCATTAGACTGAATAAGTCTTCGAATCTCTCCCTTAGATTGAAATACTTTAGAAATATCTGTTAATAGAGAAACTGGATCTAAATCTTTCGCTAAATATGATCGATCAACTTTGTATTGATCCACTCCTTCAAAAACCATTAGAAATTCTTCTTCTGTAATTTCTTTAATTTGATTTGCTGTATTTTTTCCAAATAAAATATTCGATACTCGAACTGATTGATTATATGCTTGTTCACTATGAACTCTACACATAATGCTTTTTGCTAATTCTTTTTGCAATAATCGTAAATGTGGTTCTTGTTGATGCCTATTATGTAGGGCATCTATTTTTTCTTTATCAATAGTAGTAAATATCTTTATCCATTTTTCTGCATCTTCATCACTTACATTCATCCAATACTGATAAAATTTATATGGTGATGTTCTGTTAGCATCCAACCATATATTACCTGCTTCTGTTTTTCCAAATTTCGAACCATCTGACTTAGTTAAAAGAGGTGTTGTCAATGCATAAGATTTTTCACTACTTATTTTTTTAATTAATTCTATGCCTGCTGTAATATTGCCCCATTGATCAGAACCACCTATTTGTACTTTGCAATTTTTGGTTTTATGTAAAAAATGAAAATCATATGCTTGAATAAGTTGATACGAAAATTCTGTGAATGAAATTCCTGTCTCTATCCTGTTTTGAACAGAGTCTTTAGCCATCATATAATTTAAAGTTAAATGTTTTCCTATATCTCTAAAAAAAGAGAGCATATTAATATCTTTAAACCAATCCATATTATTTACAATCTCTGCAGATTGCTTACCATTATCAAAATCTAGAAACAGCTCCAATTGTGGCTTAATTAACGAAACATTATGATCGATTTCTTCTAGTGTTAATAAATTTCTTTCTGAACTTTTACCAGATGGATCTCCAATTAATCCAGTAGCACCCCCAACTAACGCGATTGGTTTATGACCACATCTTTGATAATGAACCAGTAACATAATTGGAACTAAATTCCCAATATGTAGTGATGTTGCTGTTGGATCAAACCCAACATAGGCTGAGGTAACCCCTGTTTTTAGTATATCACTTAATCCTGGTGTAGAATCATGAATCATTCCACGCCATTCCATTTCTTTAATAAAATCCATAAGTACTAATTTATGTATTGTAAATTTATTATTAACTAATGGAAAGATATATATTTAATCTATCATAATGAAAACAATGTCCAAAATACTAGTAACAGGTGGTACAGGATTAGTAGGTGCCCATCTTTTATATTATCTCACTAAAGATGGTTATCATCCTATTGCAATTAAAAGAACAAATTCTAACATATTAAATGTTAAAAAAATATTTAGTTACTATTCAAAGGATTCCGCTACATTATTCAAAAAAATAACTTGGAAAGAATGTGATATACTTGATGTAGTAACGTTAAACGATATTATCAAAAATAGTGTTGAAGTATACCATTGTGCTGCCTTAATTTCATTTAATAATAATGATAAAAATGAAATGATTAATATAAATACAACTGGTACAGCAAATGTAATTGATTTAGCACTCAAACATAATATTAAAAGATTATGTTATGTAAGTTCAATTGCTACACTTGGACCAAATAATAATCTAGCTTTAGACGAAAATTGTATTTGGGATTGGACAAATAAATCTGGCTATGCTATATCTAAACATCTAGCAGAAATGGAAGTTTGGCGTGGTTTTGCAGAAGGTTTAAGTGGTGTCATTGTGAATCCATCTTTAATTATAGGTCCCGGCTCTTGGGGATCTGGTATTGGTACTATTATAAATAGAGGCCAATCTGGTTTCCCTTTTTATCCTACTGGAAGTTGTGGCGTAATTGATGTTAGAGATTTAGTGGAAATTATGATTAAATTAATGAAAACTAATATATCTAATGAGCGTTTTATTATTAATTCTGATCATATAAGCTACAAAAAGTTGATGAGCATAATCGCAAAAGTATTGAATAAAAAACCGCCTTTTATAAAATTAAAACCATTTATTATCAAAGTTTTTATTGCTTTAGACATAATATGGAACAAAATCCGAGGAAAGCGTATTGAATTAAGCACAGATGCTGTTAAATACACAACACAAGAAATTCGATTAAATTCTAAAAAAATTAATGATAGCATTACACATCATTATAGAAATATAGAAACAACATTAACACAATGTATAAATCTCTTTATTCAAGGTTAATCTAATAGGGAGTCTTCGACTTCATATAAAATATCCAACATAGTAGACGATTCCTCTGAATAAAATAAAAGGGTGTTTTTATATAAATCATAACTAGTATTATGGTGGGCTAATACCGAATCTAAAATAGAAATACTGTCTAAGTGATTTAATTCCATTTTATGGATATCTATTAAAATCTCTTTAAACTGACTCCTAGGAATTAATGATTCTGTTGATTGGTTAGTTAAACAACCAATAAACAATATACTAATTATTAAAATCCAATTCTTTACCATTTATTTCATCAATAATGTTACCATGTTTATAAACTATATTACCATTAACCAATGTATGTGTGATTTCAAAATCAAAAGAGTTGCCTTCTAATGGTGACCAACCACAAGAATATAGGATATTATCTTTATTGATAGTCCATCTAGAATGTGGTTTAACAACAACCAAATCAGCATAATAACCCTCCTTAATAAAACCCCTCTTTTTTAATTTAAAACATATCGCGGGAGCATGAGACATTTTTTCTACAACACGCTCAATAGATATTCTATTATCTAATGTGTGTTGTAACATCATTGGTAATGCATGCTGAACCATGGGGGCTCCTGATGGACAAGAAAAATATGGGTTATTTTTTTCTTTATATGTATGTGGCGCATGATCTGTTGCAATAATATCTAGTGTGTCATCCAATAACCCTTTCCATAAAGCAGTTTGATCTATTGCTGTTTTAACAGCCGGGTTCCACTTAATCAATGCCCCTTTTTTATGATAATCCGCATCCGTAAATGATAAATGATGTATGCAAACTTCCGATGTTATTTTTTTATCCTTTAGTAATTGCTTATTAGAAAATAAATTTAATTCTTTTGCCGTAGAAATATGTAATACGTGCAATCTACTTGAATACTTCTTTGCCAAATCTACTGCTAAAGAACTTGACTTAAAACATGCTTCATGAGATCTAATACTTGGATGTTGTTGAATGGGAACATTCTCTCCGTACTGTTCTTTAGCCCTTCTGATATTTTCTCTTATTGTCTCCTCATCTTCACAATGAACAGCAATAAGGCCATGGGCATTAGAAAAGATATTATTTAATACTTGGAAATTATCAACTAGCATATTCCCCGTGGAAGATCCCATAAAAATTTTTAATCCTGGAACTCTAGTGAAATCTGTCTTCAAAACTTCGTTAATATTATCGTTTGAAACACCCATGAAAAAAGAGAAATTTGCAATTGAATCTCTTCTTCCTATGTTAAATTTTTCCTCTAAAAGTTTTTGAGTTAATACTGGAGGGTTTGTATTTGGCATTTCCATAAAAGATGTTATTCCTCCAGCAACAGCCGCTCTAGATTCAGAATAAATTGTACCCTTATGTGTCAAACCAGGCTCTCTAAAATGAACTTGATCATCTATTACCCCTGGCAATAAAAAATCCCCTTTTAAATCAAGAACATCATGGTTTTTTGAAGAAATTGAAGGTGCAATTTTTTTAATAAAACCTCCTTCAATTAAAACATCAACATCTTCTATAATGCCTTCATTTACTGTTTTAGAATTTTTAATTAATAAAGCCATAAATTTATTTATACTGTGATAAAAATATACTTTTTATTTTCATTTTTAATACTCCAAAAACAGCTTCTTTTATAATACTACTATTTAATTTTGACACCCCCCTTTCTCTATCCTTAAAAACAATAGGCAACTCCATAATTTTAAAACCCTTTTTCCAGGTTCTGAATTTCATTTCTATTTGAAAAGCATAGCCAATAAACTCCACATCATCTAAGCATATTTTTTCTAAAACAACTCTTTTATATAATTTATAGCCAGCCGTTGGATCTTTAATATTCATACCAGTAATCAACCTAACATAAAAAGAAGCAAAATAAGATAATAAAACTCTGCTCAGAGGCCAATTGACCACATTAATTCCTGAAATATATCTAGAGCCAATACATAAATCTAAATCTTTATTTATTAATTGATCATATAATCTTTTTAAATCATTTGGATTATGTGAAAAATCACAATCCATTTGAAAAAAATAATTGTATGATTTTGTCAACCCCCACTTAAATCCATCAATATATGCTGTCCCCAAACCATTTTTTTGTTTTCTCTCTAATAAAAACAATTTGTCTCGATATTTATTTTGCAAATTCCTAACATGCCCTCCAGTGCCATCTGGTGACGAATCATCAACAATTAAAACATGTATTTCATTTGAATTAGAAAATAAAGTGTCTATCATCAGATCTATATTTTCAACTTCATTATATGTAGGAATAATAATTAAACTATTTTTCATTTTTCTATAAAATAGATTGTAAAAATAATGTTTTTATATTGTAAGAAGAATAACTTTTCTGCTTAGAAGTGTATGTTTTATTATATTATTAACTTTAAATGTGATTATTGTATTAAATTTAGTTCACCATTATTTTAACAAAACCGAATAATTAAATATTAACAATCAAAATACTCCTTAAAACATGAAACATTTTTTTAATTTACTTTTTATATTTTCAAGCTTTAGCTTTATACAGGGACAATCATGCTTAGACTTATTCTTTTCTGAATATGTTGAAGGATGGTCAAATAATAAAGCTCTTGAAATTTACAATCCAACTGCTGAGAGTATAGATTTGTCTGCATATTCTATTTCCAGATATACAAACGGAGATGTCCAAGCAAGTACTCCTCAACAATTAGAGGGTATTATTGCTCCGCATGATGTTTTTGTGATAGGATTAGACAAACGAGATCCCAATGGTACAGGTTATGATGCTCCTATGTGGGATGGATACTATACATATACTGACAGTATCACCGGAGAAGAAGTTACAACATATGACATAGATAGTGATTTACAAAGCAAAATTGACTTTTGGGCAAATGGAATCTATTACTCCGGGACAGATCCTGATTCGGCCGCTATATATCCAATGACAATGTTTTTTAATGGAAATGATGCTCTTACATTAGAGCGAATTGGTATCGGAATTGTAGATTTAATTGGAAAAGTTGGGGAAGATCCTGGCGCCGCGTGGAGTGATGCTCAAGGAAACTATTGGACCAAAGATCATACTTTGATGAGAAAGTCCTCTATTACCTCTGGTGTAGTGACAAATCCTCTTGTATTTGATCCAACAATGGAATGGGACTCTCTGCCAGCAAATACATTTGAAAATTTAGGGTTTCATAATTGTGATTGTAATGATAATACTAACTTATTGGAATCAGCTAGCTCAATTACTATATACCCAAATCCCTCAAGCACTAACACGATTAAAATTAATAGCTTAAGCATTATTAATGCTATTAGGGTATATAATAAGCTTGGGCAAATGCTAATAGATAGAAAAATTAATAATTTAACTGAAGCTGAAATAACACTGCCTGATGAAAAAGATATTTATTTTATTTCTATAAAAACTGCCCATGGTATAAAAACTAAACGAGTTATATTTCATTAATGAAACCCCTTTATTATCTCATCATTTTTTGTTGTTTTTTTCTTGAAACTAACTCACAAAATACTTTGAGAGGGATTGTTTTAGATGAAAAGACCACTGAAAGTTTAATTGGCGCAAATATTGTGTTAATTGATAAGAGTATGGAGACAGAACGAATTGGTGCGGCGACAGACTTAAATGGTAAATTTAATTTCAAAGATTTACAATCTAGCCAATATGAATTAAGGGTGTCCTATATTGGTTATGAATCACAAAGTATTTCAATTTCTTTTCTTGAAAGCATCGAGTTAGAAGTCTCTATTAAATTAAATCCTGACATTGTGCTAAATGTCGTGA
This sequence comes from Flavobacteriales bacterium, assembly GCA_002722215.1. Classification (GTDB taxonomy): domain Bacteria; phylum Bacteroidota; class Bacteroidia; order Flavobacteriales; family TMED113; genus SP256. Next base: position 18,645 of record PBKX01000017.1, read on the forward strand.
ATTTAATTGGAGACCAAGCTGAATTCAGAAAAACACCAGTTTCATTGAGCAACGTCAAGCTAGAAAAAATTGAAAAAGAATTAGCTGGGCAAGAAATCCCGATATTACTTAATTCAACACCCGGGGTGTATGCAACACAACAAGGCGGTGGAGATGGTGATGTTCGTATTAATATTCGGGGATTCAATCAAAGAAATGTCGCTGTAATGATTGATGGGGTGCCAATGAATGATATGGAAAATGGATGGGTATACTGGTCAAATTGGTTTGGATTAGATGCTTTAACTCGAAGTATTCAAGTACAACGAGGATTAGGCGCCTCTAAATTAGCTCTTCCATCCGTAGGGGGTACAATTAATATTATAACAAAAGGAGTAGATTCAAAAGAGGGTGGTATGATCAAGCAAGAAGTTGGAAGTGGAGGTGCATTCAGGACTACATTTGCATATACAACAAAAAATTATAAACTAGGTAAATTTAATTTTGCTGGATCTTTTAAAAAATCTAATGGAATCATTGATCAAACATCTTCTAAAGGATTATTCTATTATCTAAAGTGGCAAAAACAACTAAATGACCATTTATTTTCATTTTCTGCTTTTGGTGCACCGCAAGAACACGATCAAAGAAAATATCAAACTGGTGTGGCGGTATATGACAAAGATTTTGCATCTAACTTAGGCATCGACACTGCCTCACTAGAAGGGAATTATGGTTTACAATATAATCCAAATTGGGGAGAATATAATAATTATGAAGTCATATATGAAAATGGGAATCCTAGTGATACAATCTGGGGAGAAAACAGAGTTATTAATAGATATAAAAACTACTATCACAAGCCTAATTTAAACTTTCAACATCTTTGGAGGATTAATGAAAAAAGTACCTTAACAAATGTCATCTACTATTCGATGGGACAAGGAGGAGGAACTGGTTTTCAAGGAGGATCTCTAACTTATACAGATGATAACCAAATTGATTTTCAAACTATTTATGATGCTAATAGCGGAAATTCAAGACATCCTTTTTTTGGGGATCTGTCAATAGATCCAAACTATAGCATGTCTGATCACAAATCAACTAGCATATTATACGCCTCAATCAACAATCATTATTGGGCAGGACTATTGTCAACATTTAATTACACTATAAACAATCATTTTGATTTGGCTACTGGGATAGATCTTCGGTCATATAGAGGGGAACATTATCGAGAAGTTTATGATCTATTAGGGGGGGATTATTATGCTGGAATTCTTGGTTCGGATGGGAAAAATTGTGTGGGAGAGAGCAATGAAAATTTAATTCTTAGAGAGGGAGATCAAATATATTATCACAATGATGGATTGGTAAAATGGATTGGTGGATTTGGACAATTGGAATATGATTATAATGCCATTTCTGCCTTTCTAAATATTACTGCTTCTCAAAGCCTATATAAAAGAATTGATTATTTCAAAAAACAAGATTTAGTTCTTGAAGATACAATTATGACACAAGTTTTGGGAGTTAATGACACCATTATATATAATAATACAGAGTACACTCTGGAATCTGAAGAAGCAAGATTTACACAGACTAACTGGGAAAAATTTCCAGGATTTACTATTAAAACAGGTGCTAATTGGAATATAGATGAATATAATAATATATTTTTAAATACAGGACTTTTATCTAAAGCCCCTAGATTTAACAATGTCTTTACATACGACAATGAAAAGTATTTAAATATTGAAAATGAAATCATCAAAGCTATTGAGTTCGGCTATGGTTATAAGTCTTCAAATTTTTCATTAAACCTAAATGGATATCATACAGTCTGGGAAAATAAACCACAGTCTGGCAGTGCCACATTAGATGGAGGAGAACAAGTGACATATAATATCAATGGAATTAATGCCCTACACCAAGGTGTTGAATTAGATTTTGCTTGGAAAATATCAAATGCTTTAAAATATGAATTTTTAAGCTCAATAGGTAATTGGAAATGGAATTCTGGAGACACTGTCAATTTTTATTTAGATCAGCAATTGGTTCAAAGTGACTATTTTGATGCAGCGGGTGTTTATGTTGGAGATGCTCCTCAAGCACAAATAGGATCTAGTATAAGTTGTAATTATAGGATAAATAAAAAAATCGATGGATATATTAAACTTAAAGGAATGTATTTTGATCGATTTTTCTCTGACTATGATCCGTTTACCTTAAATGAAGAAAAAGAAGTATGGCAAATCCCCGGATATGCATTATTTAGCTTACATATGGGCACTTCAATGTATTTGACATCTAGTAGCCTCCATTTTAAGTTCAATATTTTAAACCTATTTAATGAAACATATATAAGTGATGCCCAAAACAACTCTTCATATGTAGAAGACTCCCCCATGAATTCAGATGCATCATCTGCATCTGTATTTTTTGGTTTAGGAAGAAAAATGATAGCATCCATTGAATATAAATTTTAATACTATGAAAAAAATAATTTTATCTATTATAATTACCCTCAATTATATCTCATTTAGTCAGCCAAATAGTTATTATCAAACATGCAATGGACTAACTGGAGATGAACTGAAAGAAGAGTTGCACAATATTATCAAAAATCATACTGCTTTTTCTTACACAACCACTAAAACAATTTTGCGAGATGCAGATGAAGATCCAAATAATGCCTCAAATATTATATTAGTTTATAGTGGCAACTCTATTGATAAGTTTGATTTTGCATCTAATTTCGAACCTGACTTTTGGAACAGAGAACATGTATGGCCCAAATCACATGGAGATTTTGATGCAGGAGATCCGTTTGAAGTGCCACTGTACACAGACGCACATAATTTAAAGCCTGTGGATCACAGCATGAACACATTAAGAGGAGAAAAAGACTTTGAAAATGGTGGAGATGTCGTTTTTAATGGATCTATAGAAACATTATGCTATAGCACCAATAGTACTTTTGAGCCACGAGATGAAGTAAAGGGGGATATCGCAAGAATAATTTTATACATGGATGTCCGATACGAAGGTGGGGATAATGAACCCAATCTTGTTCCTTTAGATGGGCTAACAACATATCCAAATCCACAAATAGGGGTACTATCTACTTTGCTAGATTGGCATGAGATGGACCCCCCAGATGCATTTGAAAAAAGAAGAAATGACGTAATTTATGAATGGCAAGGTAATCGGAATCCATTTATTGATTATCCAGAATTTGTAGACTACATTTATAATAATCAAACAGCAAATAACATTGAAATTTACAATGTGACGACGCCGGACCCAATCATAGGCGGAGAAACTTTTAATATTGACGCGTCAGTAGCAAGCTCATCAAACTGTGGCCCAATAGAATCAGTTTTGTTAACTTATGGAAACAGTTGGTATGAATTAAATTCAAGCATTGAAATGAATTTTAATAACGGCTGGAATGCACTGATTCCAGAGCAACCTCACAACACAATGTTTTGTTATTCCATCACAGCTACTGACTGTAAGGGATATACAAATATATTCTTCGGCTCCGAAGTGATCCCCCCCTTACCATTTGAAGGAGTTATCACTCCGATTAGTGAAATTCAAGGAGCAAGTGAATTCTCTCCTTATGAGGGTCAATTTGTCAATACAACAGGAATTGTAACTGGCGCATTTGCAAATAGTTTTTATATCCAAGATGGAGCAGAGCCTTGGTCTGGCATATATATATATAGTGGAAGTGCATTACCGTCTATCGGGGATAGTGTAATTGTTTCTGGAGAAATCACTGAGTTCTGCTGGGATGGCAGCCCATGTAATTGCGCTGAATGTGGGGGAGCTGGAGTAACAGAAATTTACCAACCAGAAGATATTTATATCATTAGCAATAATAATCCTTTGCCTGAACCAATATTAGTTGCAAGTGGAGATGCATTATCTGAACAATATGAGGGAGTGCTTATTAAATTAGAAGATGCAGAGTGCACTAGTCTTCCGGGAGGATACGGTGTATGGCAAGTAAATGATGGTACTGGATCATGTGGTATACACAATACTCCTGATGGATATGAATTTGATCCACAAGTAGGAGAAATTTATAACATAACTGGTATTGTCACCTCTACATTTAATGAATGGAAAGTAGATTTAAGAATGCCATCGGATGTGGAAACTGGTGCTGATATGTTAGCACCATTTATCTTGACACATACCTGTTATCAAGTCAATGATAGTTATTATGTGTATTTGTATTTTAATGAAGCTGTGGATCCCACATTACTAAATATGGATAATTTTTTAATTACAAATGCTTCTATAGAAAGTATTACCCCCGACATCTTTGATCCAACTAAAATTACATTGACATTAACAGACTTAGTTGATGCAACAATGGGGGTTATTATATTTGAAATAGAAGATCTAAATGGAAATACCGGTACAAACTTAACATATTCTATTGATTGCAATGATGAGTTTTCGCTAAATGCCTTACATGAAAATCAAAATAAATTTAAATTATTCCCTAATCCAAATAATGGTGCCTTTACTATTGAAGCTTATGAGAATCTAAATTACGTATCTATTTATAATTTAAAAGGGATGAAGGTATTTACCACAACACTATTAAAAGGAATCCATTCAATAACTTTTAATGAGCCTGGTTTTTATTACTTAACAATCAATGAATACGAATATATCCCAATGATTATTCAATAGCTACGAAGCGAATTGCATTAAAATACCACAAAGCCATGCAGCATATGTGCCAAGTGCATAGCCTAAAACGGCCAATAGCACGCCAACTGGCGCCAGCGATGGATGGAATGCAGATGCTACAACAGGAGCGGAAGCTGCTCCGCCAACATTGGCCTGACTCCCCACAGCAACAAAAAAGAATGGAGCTCTTATCAGCTTAGCCACAAATAATAATAGAGACACGTGAATTAACATCCAAATAACACCTAGCAAAAAAACACCGGGAGAATCTAAAATGGCTAATGCGTTCATCTTCATGCCAATAGTAGCCACTAAAATATACAGGAAAATAGATCCTATTGTAGAGGCTCCCACTCCTTCATATTTTCTGAATTTTGTAAAAGACAATATTAACCCACCTGTTGTGGCAATCACTATGAGCCAGAAAAATTTAGATGTTAAACTAAACTTACTTAAAAATGAAAAATTATTTTGAATATAAGGTGCTATAATATCAGCAAAAGCATGTGCAACACCTGTAATGCCAAAGGCGATGGATAGAATAATCATATAATCTGTGAAATTTGGAATTTTTTGATTTTCTTGCTTATACTTGATAAGTTTGTTTTTTAACGACTCTATAGCGGAAGAGTCCGCTTTTAACCATATATCTAATTTTTGATTAATTCCAGCACCATATAACAAAAACCCCATCCATATATTGGCAACTATGACATCAACAGTAATCATAGAACTAAAAATAGTATCGTTTACCTCAAACATCTCTTTCATCGCAGCTTGATTGGCTCCACCGCCTATCCAACTGCCCGCCACTGTACTTAGCCCTCTCCAAAGATCATCAGAGTCGATTGGTATAATACTCGGGAAAAAATGTGACACAAATAATAAGCTTAATGGCCCTCCTATTAAAATCCCAAATGTTCCTGTTAAAAACATAATAAGAGCTTTTGGTCCAAGATTCACAATCCTTTTTAGATCAATGCTTAATGTTAATAAAACTAAACTGGCTGGCAACAAATATCTAGATGCAATAAAATATAAATTTGACTCTTCACCTGAGATAACGCCTAAGCTATTAAAAATAGATGGTAAAAAATAACATAGTAATAACGCCGGAATATATTTAAAAAAACTTTTACAATATCTATTTTGACTTTTTTCCATGACAAATATGGCGGTCAACATCATTATTAAAAAGCCTAAAACTGTTGCATCATTATTGAAAATTACTAGTAGTGTCATAATTATTATTTTAAAATTTTATTAATCGTACTTAAAAAATACTCTTTTTGATCAAAATGGACCCAGTGTCCTGCATTGGAAATTTGAATGATTTCATGACAAGGAAATAATTTAGAAATATATCTAGTATCTGTATTCTTAACATAGTCTGATTCTGATCCTAATATAAAATATACAAGATTATTAAAAGTATTGTTTGTAACCAAAAAAGATAACATTCGCCCTATATTTAACTCAAGAGAATTAATATTAAATTTAAATGATGGGCCATTATTTTGATCAAAAAAGAAGCCTTTTAACAGGAAATTAGTTATTACTATATCATCTATATGATTATTTAAAAGCAAAACCGCATCCTTTCTAGATGTTGACTTTAATAAAACTTCTCTTAGTCCTAAAAATATTTTAGCATAATTATCCCTATATGATTTTGGTGCAATATCTACAATGATTAATTTATCTAAATTAGTTGGGTATAAAAGAGAAAAGGACATTGCAACCTTCCCCCCCATAGAATGGCCAATAATTGAGAATTTTTTAATATTTTTGTGTTCTATATAATTATTTAAATCATCTGCTAAAATCAGATAATGATGTTTAGGGTCATGGAATGAATTTCCATGATTTCTCTGATCGATTAGATGAATTTCAAAATTAGACTGTAATTCTTTTGCAATACCCATCCAATTTCTTCCCTCACCAAATAAACCATGTAATATAATAAGCACAGGCCCCTTACCTATTACAATAGATGAAAGTATCATGCTAATATTTTTTTATACTGATTAATAGTCTTTTCCAACCCCAAAAACAAGGATTCTGAAATTAATGCATGACCTATTGAAACTTCATTTAAAAAAGGCATCTTCTTAATAAAAAAAGGGAGATTTTTTAAATCCAGATCATGCCCCGCATTAACCTGGATTCCTAACTGGCTTGCATGTTGACTACAGTTAATATATGCATCAATTGTATCATTTGAATGTGCATATATCCCGGTAAATAATTCAATCATATCAGCATTAATTTTCGCGGCACCTTTTACCATATTAATGTCCGGATGAATAAATACTGAAACCCTTATATTGTTTTTTTTTAACTCCTGAACAATATTTTTTAAGATTGATTGATATTTAATAGTATCCCAACCTTCCAGTGAAGTAAGAACCCCTGGCTTATCAGGAACTAGAGTAACTTGTTCTGGCTGAATTTTTAAAACCAATTCAATAAATTCTTTAGAAGGATAGCCCTCAATATTAAAGTCTACTTTATTTTTAACAATTTTTGAAAGAGAAAAAACATCTTTACGAGTGATGTGTCGCTCATCAGGCCTAGGATGTATAGTAATTCCATCTGCACCAAAGTTGATTATAGAAGAGGTGACTAAATCTACATTTGGTATATTATTTCCTCTTGCATTTCTTAAGGTCGCTATTTTATTAACATTAACACTTAACTTCGTCATAAATGAATAATTAAATAACATTAAAAATAGTAAGTTTGTTATATAATTTAGTAATATAATGATTGAAAAAATTATTAGACGAGATTTTATGCCAGCAACATTGAAGGATTCGGCAATCAACACACTGGCTATTATGGAAGAATTCAAAATATCAGAGATTCCTGTTGTGGATGAAAACAATAAGTTTTTAGGATTGATTGAAGAAGATAGTATTTTAAATATGGAAAACTTACAAGCATCCCTAATGGAGATGCGGAAAAAACTGAAGAATATTTTTCTTTTTTCAAATGCGCATTTTTTTCAATGTATTCAAACGTTAACCGAAAATAATCTTTCTATAATACCTGTTTTAGATTCAAAAAAATTATATTTCGGGTATATCTCCCCTTCTGATGTTATAGGGAAAATAGGTGAACTGAACTATGATAATAGCTTTATTATTACAATAAGTGTCAATAAAAAAGATTTCATGATTCATGAAATATCTAGATTAATTGAAGAAAATAATGGTAAAATTATGGCCTTTTTTTCCGAAATGAAAAAAGAAAAAATTTATATCCATTTCTTAATTAATTGTAACAACAATCAGCTTATCACACAAACTCTTTCGAGATATGACTACGAGGTTATCGACACCTTGTCCGCGGAAATACAAAGAAATGAATTAGATGACAGATTTGAATCTTTCATAAAATACCTGAACACATAGATTATGATATTTTTATTGCATGGCAAAAAAAACTCGAAACAAATTAATGCTCAAATACAGTGTTTTATTAAAGAGTTATATAATAAAAAATATACAATCTTATATACTACATCTTTTTATAAACATATTAAAAAAGATGTAGCCAAATACAATAATCACAACATTAGAACGATATCTAGTATAGATGAAATAAATGGAAAAATTGACTATTTAATTTGTTTTGGTGGAGATGGAACTATATTAGACGCATCTACAATTGTCAAAAATTCAGAAACACCAATTGTCGGAATTAATACTGGTAGACTAGGTTTTTTGGCTACTATTTCAAAAGACAAATTATCAACATTATTAGACAGCCTAACTAATAAAAATTATAAATTGAGTAAGCGAACACTATTAAATATTGAATCTAATAACAATATCATTCAAAACCCTTTTGCATTAAATGAAATTTCTATTTGTGCTAAAGAGAATACATCTATGATTAATATAAAGGTCCTACTAAATGAAGAATACCTGAATACCTATTGGGCTGATGGTGTTATTGTCTCAACACCAACAGGATCAACTGGATATTCATTAAGTTGCGGGGGTCCTATTGTAATGCCTGAATCAAACAATTTTGTCATTACACCAATTGCTCCTCATAATCTAAATGTTAGACCATTAGTCATTTCCGACGAACATGTCATTACTATTGAGGTTCTTGGGAAGAATATCCGAAAATATCTTTTATCTATGGACTCGAGGAGTCAATATATAAATAAAAACCTCTCCATAAGAATAAAAAAAGCATCCTATAACATTAAGTTAGTGGAGATAGATTCAATAAATTATTCAAAAACATTAAGAGAAAAATTACTTTGGGGATTAGATAAACGCAACAATGAATAATACTATAAAATATTATCTATCTACAATCCTTATAAGCTGTTGCTTGTTTAGCAAAATCAGTGGACAAACTAATGAAATTGGTGTTTTTTTAGGAGGCAGTCTATTCCATGGAGATGTTGGGTATGATGATAATGAATATATATTGTTAAATAGTAAGCCTGTTATGGGGTTTCAGTTTAAACGAAATTTTAATTACCACTTTGGCGTAAATATATCAATCTATCAGGGCTCTATCTCTGCTGATGATGTCAGAAGTAATGATTTGTTTTCACTTGAAAGAAACCTTCATTTTAAATCACAAATAACTGAATTAGGCTTCATAACTGAATTTAATTTTCGGCCCTATTTAAGTCGGGATCCTGAATATAATCACACACCTTTCATATTTGCTGGCATTAGCAAATTCTTTTTTAATCCAACACAACAATTAAATGACAATTGGTATAGTTTAAGGCCACTGGGAACCGAGGGGCAAGACACAAATCTAAAAAGGTCAACAGAATTATATAAATTAACCGGAACATCTATTCCATTTGGCATTGGATATAAATTTAATATTTATGACTTTTTAACAATAAGCGTCAATATGGGATGGAGAATTACATTTACTGACTATATTGATGATGTAAGCACAAAATATGTAGATCAAAATACATTAAGTGAATTAGCAATCGATTTAGCGGCAGATACAGACGCAGTATTCGTAGATGGATTTCAAAGAGGGGACCCATACACAAATGACAAATATGGTTTTTTGGGGATAGCTTTTATTTATAGCATAAAAGATCCGAGTCAAGGATGTGATATTATTACTTATTAAATGGATAATTTTCAAAATTTAAATAACAACAATATTCCCTCTCACATTGCAATTATTATGGACGGTAATGGAAGATGGGCGGTAGAAAGGGGTAAAAAAAGATTTTTTGGCCACTTAGAAGGTGTCCGAGTGATTAAAAAAATTGTGGAAAGCTCTATTAAAATTAAAATTAAGTATTTAACTCTATTTGCATTTTCAAAAGAAAATTGGAAAAGACCCAAAAAAGAAGTAAATCTTTTGATGAAACTCATCATATCAACAATTAAAAAAAATCAAAACCATTTTTTAAAAAATAAAATTAAAATTAATATCATTGGCTCAGTCAGTGACTTGCCAAAAGATTCTCAAGAAGCTATAGACCAAATGGTAGAAGTAACAAAAAATAACAAAGTATTAACCTTAACATTAGCGTTAAGTTATAGTGCTAGAGACGAGATCGTGGACGCGATTAATAACATTATTGAAATGAAAAAAAATGGAAATATTGAGCCTATAACAGATAAAATACTCAGCAACCACTTGCAAACAGCCAATTTGCCAGACCCTGAATTATTAATCCGAACAAGTGGGGAAAAACGAATTAGCAATTTTTTATTATGGCAAATTGCGTTTTCAGAATTATACTTTAGTGAAAAAAAATGGCCGGATTTTGATGAAGAAGAATTATATATGGCTATTTTTGAGTACCAAAAAAGAGAACGACGATTTGGAAAAACAACAGCACAAATCAACAATGAGACTATTTAAAACAATATTAATATTATTGACGCCATTTATTTTTGTTTTTGGACAAGAAGCAGAAAACTGGCCAACAACACAAAAAAGTCAATATATTTTAGGAGATGTGGAATTGTCCGGAGATCATGCTATTGACAAAAAATCAATCTTAAAAATCATGAACTTGTCAATTGGTCAAAAAATTCACATACCAAGTGAAATAATAACTGAGGGGCTAAAGACATTATGGCATCAAGATTTATTTTCTGACATTCAAATATCCAAAAGAGAAAAAAATGAAAAAGTGATTGTTCTTGAAATATATTTAGAGGCGGCGAAAAGTTTAGCAAAATTTAAATTCAATGGCATAAAAAAAGGGGAAGAGGAGAGCATCCGAGAACAGCTAGATTTTTATCCTGGAATGGCCGTGACGCCAAACACAATCATAACAAGTAAACAAAAAATAAAGCAATACTTTATTGAAAAAGGATTTTTAAATACTACATGTGATATTACTTCTATCGCTGATTCCATTAATAAAAGAAAGGTTATTCTTGAATTTAATATTAATAAAAATGAGAGAGTCAAAATTAAAGAAATTAATTTCTCAGGGAATCAAAATATTAAGGCTTCAAAACTAAAAAAAGCCATGAAAGATACACGTGAAACAGGATTAAGATATTTACTATCAACATCTAAGTTGATAGAAAAAAAGTATGAAAATGACTTATTAAATATTCTTAATTTATATAAGCAAGAAGGGTATCGAGATGCTACTATTGTCGAAGAAAATACTGAGATTACAGATAAAAAAGAAATTAAATTAAATATCAAGATCAATGAGGGAGAAAAGTATTTTTTTGGAAACATAAAGTGGCTTGGAAACACAAAGTATGATTCTGAAAAATTAACAGAAATACTAGGGATACAAAAAGGAGATGTGTTCGATGAAACATTATTAGACGCGAGACTAAATATGAGTCAAAATGGCGATGACATAAGTGCTCTATATATGGATGATGGATATTTATTTTTTCAAGTAAATCCCATAGAAAGCACCATTGAAGATGGTAATTTTATTAACCTTGAGATGCAAATGAGAGAAGGGAATCAAGCAATTATTAATAATGTTAGTGTTGTGGGTAATACTAAAACTAATGATCACGTAATCATGAGAGAGGTCCGGTCACTCCCAGGAAAATTATTTAAACGATCCGATATTATTAGAACTCAAGAAGAATTCAATCGATTAGGATTCTTTAACCCAGAAGCTTTAGGTGTAAATCCAATGCCTGACCCAAAAACTGGAAATGTGGACATTGAATATGTTGTTGAGGAAAAGCCTGCTGACCAAATTGAAATGTCTGGAGGATACGGAGGGGGTCGATTTGTAGGTCAAATTGGAGTTAGTTTTAATAATTTTTCTACCAAAGGGATAAAAGATAAAACAACATGGTCTCCTTTACCAACAGGAGATGGACAAAAAATTCAATTAAATGCACATTTTTATGGAACTGCATACCAAACCTATAGAGCTCTTTTTCAAGAGCCCTGGCTAGGAGGTAAAAGTCCAAATTCATTTACGACTTCTTTATCTTATTCTCAGAGCTCTCCAAATTCCATTACTGAAGTCTTGGCAGATGAGACAATAGTATTGGAAGAGAAGATGGAAATACTTGGATTCAGTATTGGTTTAGGAAAAAGACTGAAATGGCCAGATGATTACTTTACAGTTCATAACAGTTTTAATGTTGATCGATACAATATCGAAAATTGGCAACGGGGGGGGATTCCGATTGGATTAGAGGGAGTAACAACTGACATTAATTTTGCTACTACCATAAAGCGTAGCTCTGTGTTTAATCCAATTTATCCTCGTTCTGGATCTACATTCTCATTTGGATTAGAATTCACACCTCCATACTCTTTATTTAATAATAAGGACTATGCTAATATGGATCTTAATGAGAAATTTGACTTATTAGAATATTATAAAATTAAAACAAGTGGTGAATGGTATAGTGTAATTAAAGGCGACCTTGTTTTAAAAACAAGGTTTGAGTTTGGTTTTTTGTCAGCATATAATGATGATATTGGGGATCCCCCATTTGGCAAGTTTTTTGTCGGAGGTGACCTAATGCAACAAACTTATTCCTTATTTGGCAGAGATCATATTGGTGTCCGAGGATATGATAATGCATTTTTATTAAGTGAACCAAATTCATATAGTGATCGAGATTACCCTGGCATGCCAATATATGGTAAATATGTGGCAGAATTAAGATATCCTATCTCATTAAATCCAACAACAACAATATATGCATTATGCTTTGCAGAGGCTGCAAATGCCTGGGAAAGCATTAGCTATTTTAAACCCTTTGAAGTTAAAAGGTCTGCAGGTTTTGGTGTTCGAATTTTTATGCCAATGTTTGGCTTAATTGGAGTCGATTTTGGATATGGATTTGATTATCTTGAACAGAAAGGAGATATAAGTAGGTTAGTAACACAATTAACAATTGGTCAGCAATTTTAATTTAGTAAATTTGTGAAAAAAAATATGAAAAAATTATTTATTCTTTTGTTGCTTATAAATCTGTGTGTGCAAGCTCAAAATATTGCATATGTAGATAGTCGATATATTTTAGAAAAAATCCCTGAGTTCAACACTGCACAAGAAGAACTCAACAATGTTTCATTGGAGTGGCAAGAAGAAATAGATATGTTAAAGGAAGAGGTAGAAAGATTATATCAAAAATACCAAGCAGAGCAGTATTTGCTGCCAGAAGAAACAAAAAGAAGTCGAGAAGAAATAATTATTCAAAAAGAAAAAGAAATAAAAGCTATAACGAAGCAACGATTTGGTCCTGATGGGGAATTATATAAAAAACAAGATCAATTGATCAAGCCTATTCAAGACTTAATTTATGGAGCTATTGCTGATTTTGCGGAAAAAGGAAAATATGACATTATCCTTGACAAGTCTTCTGATTTAATTATGTTATTTGCGAATCAAGAGTTAAATAAAAGTGATGAAATATTAGAAAAACTAGGTTATTAATATATAAAAATTGAAACAATGAAAATGAAACTTACTACAACAGTTATATGTCTATTAATTTCAATAACGAGTTTTGGTCAACAATTATTTGGCCACGTAAATTCACAAGATATTCTATCTATAATGCCAGAAGCATCAACGGCACAATTAGCTCTACAGGCTGAACTGGAGGGCTTACAAGAACAAGGCCAAATTATGATGCAAGAATTTGAAACTCAACAAAAAGAATTTCAAATTAATCAAGAAACAATGAATGAGGCAGTAAGAAATGATAAACTTAAAAGTCTAGAAAATTTACAGGAGCGAATTGTTTTATTTGAACAATCAGCTGAACAGAGTATTCAAATGAAACAAGCAGAGTTATTTGAACCTATATTAACAAAAATACAAAATGCGATTGATGAAGTAGCTGAAGAGAAGGGGTACTCTTATGTGTTTGATATTGTTGGACTACAAGGTGGAATGGTTTATAAAAACGACTCTTATGATCTCACTGAGCTAGTAAAAGCAAAACTTAATTTATAAGACTTAAGGAACTATTGAATCCTAATCGACCCATAGGAATATTTGATTCTGGTGTTGGTGGACTAACTGTTGCTCATGCAATTAGCAAATCACTGCCTAACGAAAAAATAATTTATTTTGGGGATACCCAACACCTTCCATATGGTAACAAGTCTCCAAACAAAATTATTTATTATTCTGAGAAAATTACGCATTTTCTTTTAACAAAAGGTTGTAAAGCAATTGTAATTGCATGTAATAGCGCATCATCAACAGCTCTAAAACAATTAACCGACCAAACTGACAAAAAGTGCATCTTAATTAATGTAATCGACCCCTTAATAAATGCTATAATTGATAATCCATCAATAAAACGTATCGGCGTAATTGGTACTAGAGCAACTATATCAGCTAACACTTATGAAAAAAAAATTAAAGCAAAAAGACAGGATATTAGCGTTTCGTCACTAGCAACACCACTTTTAGCTAGCCTTATTGAAGAAGATGCCGATGAATCATATCAACAAAAAGTTGTAGATGCTTATTTGAGTAATGAAAAATTAAAAAATATTGATGCACTTATTTTAGGATGCACCCATTATCCCCTAATTACACAGTTAATTTTAAATTATTATAATAATAAAATTATCTTATTCAATGTCTCCAAATACATCGGCCCACTCATGAAAGAAAAACTGAAAAAAGAAAACTTATTAATTGAAAATGGAAAAATAAACAAGCACGATTTTTATGTTTCTGACTACACTACTAATTTTCAAGAAAAAACAAAATTATTTTTTCCATCCGCAATAATTCTAAAAGAAGAAAATATTTTTTCATAAAATTATTATTATCTTAACAATACTTATTTAAAATTATTATTCTGATCCAAAATGTCACAAGAAACACCCTTTATTATTTATGCGGAATCTACTCCAAACCCAACGGTTATGAAATTTGTTTCCAATAAAGTGCTCACAACAATATCTAAAGAGGCATTAAGTGTTGATGAAACATCTAACTGGCCATTATTAAAAAAAATATTCTCATTTCCATTTGTGCAAGAAATTTTTATATCTAATAATTATATATCTATTAAAAAACATGAAGTGGTCAAATGGGCTGCTATTACAAATCAAGTTCGGATATTTATTCAGGAACAGTTAAATAATGGAGTTAAAATTGTTGATTTGCACGAGATGCATGAAAATGATTCTTTAAAAAAGAATACCAAATCTGAATTTGAAAAAGAGGTGGAAAATATAATCAATATTAACATTAAACCTAATATCCAAATGGATGGAGGCGATATTGAATTAGTTTCATGTGAAAATAAAATAGTGAAAGTATTCTTAAAGGGTGCCTGTAGTGGATGCCCATCTTCACAGCTGACTTTAAAAAGTGGAATTGAAGTCTTATTAAAAGAAGCATTTCCAAACCAAATCGATGAAGTTATTGCTATTAATGGCTGATAAAAAGTATGAAAAAAATTAAAACCATTCTTGTCTCTGTTTATAATAAAAGTGTTATTCCTAAAATGACTCGAATCCTGAATAAATATAAAGTTGAGATCATCTCAACTGGAGGAACTAAAAAAATATTAGAAAATCAAGGCTTCAAAGTTATCGGCGTAGAGAACATCACGAATTATCCATCTATTTTAGGTGGCCGAGTAAAGACACTGCATCCAAAAATTTTTGGGGGAATTTTAAATAGAGACGAGAACGTCAATGATAAAGAGGACCTTGCCCAATTTAATATTCCTAAAATTGATATGGTTTTAATCGACTTATATCCGTTTCAAGAAACTTTGGAAAGTGGAGCAGATCACCATGAAATTGTTGAAAAAATTGATATTGGTGGCGTCTCTTTAATTAGGGCTGCTGCTAAAAATTATCAAAATATTTTAATTGTCCCAGCAATTGATTATTTAGACTCTGCTATCGATTTAATTATCAAAAAGAATGGCTGTACAGAAATAGATGATCGATTAAAATTTGCACAAAAAGCGTTTAATGTGACTTTAAATTATGAAACTGCTATTTCTACATATTTCGATATGAAAAAAAACAAGGATTTGATTCTGCCAAAAAATTTTAAACAAAGTATTTTAAGCTCAAAACAGTTAAGATATGGGGAGAATCCACATCAAAAAGGAATATATTATGGGAAATTGAATGACTTATTTGAACAATTAAGCGGCAAAGATTTATCATATAATAATTTATTAGATATTGATTCTGCAGTTAATTTAATGAGCGAATTTACACGCCCTTCTTTCGGAATATTAAAACATAATAATGCTTGTGGTTTTAGCTCAAGTGAAAACCTTATGGAAGCATGGGAAAGAGCATTAGCAGGCGATCCAATATCAGCTTTTGGAGGTGTCTTAATAGCAAATAGGGAAATTTCCTTAAATATGGCGAAAAGTATTCATAAATTATTTTTTGAAGTTTTAATTGCTCCAGGCTTTTCAAAGGAGGCATTAGAATTATTAAAAATTAAAAAAAACCGTATTATTTTGAGCAAAAAAAATGCTAAATTAGAGAGTGTGTCATTTCGTTCGGTTTTAAATGGGGTCCTTTTACAACAAAAAGATTTAATTACGGACGGTGATAATTTGAAAACAGTCTCAAACATAAATGCATCTAAAGAAGAAATGAATGATTTAATATTTGCCAGCAAAATATGTAAACACACAAAATCTAATGCAATTGTATTAGCAAAAAATAACCAGCTACTAGCTTCAGGCTGTGGTCAAACTTCTAGAGTAGATGCATTAAATCAAGCCATATTAAAAGCAAAGTGTTTTGGCTTCAAACTAGAAAACGCTGTAATGGCATCAGATGCTTTTTTCCCTTTTCCTGATTGTGTAGAGATTGCACATAAAGAAGGTGTCAGGGCTATTATTCAACCAGGAGGCTCTAAGAATGATCAATTATCGATCGATTATTGCAATGAGCATAAAATGGCTATGTTGTTCACTGGAAATAGACACTTTAAACATTAATTATGTGGAACTTTTTTGATTTTTTTACAGAAGATATCGCCATTGATCTAGGCACTGCAAACACTTTAATTATTCATAATGATAAGGTCGTTGTTGACGAGCCCTCGATTGTGGCTACTGAACTACGTAGTGGAAAAGTAATTGCTGTTGGCAGCAAGGCTCAACAAATGCATGGGAAGGCTCATAAAGGTATTGAGACAAATAGGCCATTAAAAGATGGTGTTATTGCAGATTTTGATGCAGCGGAACAAATGATAAAAGAATTTATAAAGAGTATTCCATCGTTACAAAATAAACTGTGGTCTCCATCTTTAAGAATGGTAATTTGTATCCCATCAGGCATTACAGAAGTTGAAAAAAGAGCCGTAAGAGATTCTGCAGAAATTTCAGGCGCTAAAGAAGTATACCTTATTCATGAACCCATGGCTGCTGCGATTGGAATGGGGATTGAGGTTCAGGAACCTAGAGGTAATATGATTATTGATATTGGTGGCGGTACCACGGAAATTGCGGTTTTATCATTAGGTGGTATTGTAAAAGATAAATCGATTAAAGTGGCTGGGGATATTTTTACAGCTGACATCGAATACTTTATGCGAAAAAGTCACAACTTGGTGATCGGGGAAAGATCAGCAGAAAGAATTAAAATTGAAGTTGGATCGGCAATCGAAAATTTAGAAGAAACGGACAAAGAAATACCGCCAAATTGGGAGGTGCAGGGCAGAGATCAAACAACAGGTAAGCCAAAAGCTGTCGAAGTGTCTTATAAAGAAATTGCAAGAGCCTTAGACGCATCAATTAAGCAAATTGAGGATGCAATTATGCAAGCGCTTGCAATGACCCCTCCAGAATTAGCTGCTGATATATATAATAGTGGGATATATCTTGCTGGAGGTGGCGCCATGTTAAGAGGACTAGATGCTAGAATCCAAAAGAAAACTGATTTGCCCGTTTATGTTGGTGAAGACCCACTAAGAGCGGTTGTTAGAGGAACTGGGATTGCATTGAAAAATATTGAGCAATATGATGGTGTTTTAATGAGGTAAATAATATGAGTAGAATTATTCAACTACTGATAAAAAATCATGTGTTTTTTCTATTCATTTTTCTAGAATGTGTTTCTTTAAAATTATTTGTATCTAATAATTTTGTTGCAGAATCTAATTTTTCAAAAAAAGCTACAAGCTTACGATCATTTTTCTTTGACAAAGAACAAGAGATAAAAGATTATTTTTGCCTAAAAGAAGATAACAAAGAACTCTTAGAGGCAAATACTGCTCTTATCAAAAGAATATCGGAACTAAATAACAACACAGAATTTAACAATACAATACATAGGGATTCTACGATTATTATACGATCAAAAATTGTGCGAAATTCCTGGAATAAAAAACAAAATTTTATAACAATAAATTCTGGCAAAAAACATGGCGTTGAACCAAATATGGGGGCTGTAAGTCACTTGAACAATTTAATTGGAATTACCCATACTAACTCTGAAAATTTCAGCACTATTATTAGTATTCTTAACACAGAACTAATGGTAAGTGCAAAAATTAAAAACCTTGGTCATTATGGGACTTTAAGCTGGAACGGTAAAAAGCCCTCAATCGTTCAGTTACATGATATTCCAAAACATGCAAAAGTTAAAATAGGAGATACAATTGTAACAAGCGGATACTCTAATATTTTAAAGGCTGATATTAATATAGGAGAAGTCATAGGCTACACAAATCAGTCAAATACAAATTTCTTAAACATATCTGTAAATCTATTTGTTGATTTCACAAATATTAAATATGTCTATATTATGAATGAGTTATTTAAATCTGAAAGGGATTATATTGAAAAAAAATTAGAGAAATGAAAAATTTAAAATTGTTTTTTTGGGCTATTTTTATTCAAGTATTTATATTAAATAATATTCAACTTAGTGGATATATTAACCCTTATTATTATGTGATTTTTATATTCGCCATCCCAAGTAAGAACTCTAGCGCTCAAACACTTTTTTTTAGTTTTTTAATTGGGTTTGTAATAGATCTATTTTCATACTCATATGGTGTGCATGCATTTGCTAGTGTATTGATTGGTTATTTGAAAATCTTATGGGTGAGGAAAGGAAACTCCATGAAGGATAGTGAAGAAGAATTTGAAATTCGAATTTTATCAATAAATCAATTTTTGATCTTTTCTTTTTATCTTGTTTTTATACACCATTTCACTTTGTTTGCTTTAGATCAATTTAATTTTAATCAGTTTTTTTCTATTCTAAAAGTTACATTGACAAGCACAATGTTTACAGTACTACTATTGCTGATACATAAACTTTTTAGTATCCAAAAAACATGAGAAAATACGATTTTTATACACACAGAAAGTATAGCGTCATAATCTTAGTTTGTGTAGCTTTTTTATTTATAATTATCAAGTTATTTTCTATCCAAATTCTTAATCAATCCTATAAATTATCCGCCCAAAATAATGTAATTAGAAAAATTATCAAATACCCTGAACGAGGATGGATTTATGATAGAAACAATGAACTACTTGTATCAAATCAAATTGCCCATGACATCATGATTGTCCCATATCAAGTATCAAGTCAAATTGACACATTATTGTTTTGTGATATTTTCAAGATATCTATTGAAGATTTTGAAAAAAAAATAAAGTCAGCTAAGAAATACTCATATTATAAACCCTCGATATTTTTAAAGGGTATTGACAAACAACAATTTGCAGACATTCAAGAAAACTTACACTTTTTTAAAGGTTTCTATCCACAACCAAAATATATTCGGGAATATACAACAAGATTTGGCGGAAATATCTTTGGTTATATAAGTCAAATTACCCCGAAATTATTAAAAGAAAATGGAGAATATAATCGTGAAGATTTAATCGGAGTAACTGGAGTAGAAAAAATTTATGAAAAAATTCTAAAAGGAGAAAAAGGGGTGGAAAGAAGGATTGTAGATGTTTTTGGAAAACAACAGGGTGCATTTGAAGATGGTTCTTATGATACGCTTTCTAAGCCCGGGGGTGATATAACACTAACAATTGATATGGAATTACAAAAATATGCGGAAAAAATAATGCAAGAAAAAAGAGGAAGTATTGTTGCAATTGAACCAAATAGCGGAGAAATTTTATGTTTGGTTTCTTCCCCCAGCTACGATCCAAAAATGTTTATTGGCAATAATCGTGGTTCTAATTTTAGAAAATTGTATTTAGATCCTGGAAAACCATTATACGACAGGTCCATTACAGCATCTTATCCTCCAGGGTCAATATTTAAATTAATTAATGCCCTAATTGGACTACAAGAAAAAACTCTTACCGCTGGAACATTATTTCAGTGTAATGATGGATGGGATTATAAATCTATTTTACATATTGGTTGCCATAAACATAAATCACCATTAAATCTCCGGCAAGCTATTGCTCAATCATGTAATGCATATTTCTGTTCGACATTTGATGATATTATTAGTAAATACAAGAGTTCCTCTGATGGACTCGAAAACTGGCATCAACATGTCGAGTCATTTGGATTAAATAACAGTTTTGACAATAATTTTTATATCAAAAAAAGTGGCTTTATCCCAAACGCAAAATACTATGATGATATATATGGCAAAAAAAGATGGGGTGCGTCAACTTGCATCTCATTAGGAATTGGCCAAGATGCATTGCTTATGACACCGTTACAAATGGCAAATATTGCATCGATAATAGCCAATAGGGGTTATTATAAAACACCACATATAATAAAGCTCATCAATCATTCCACTGATAGTGTTGATATTCGGTTTTCTAAAAAAATATATTGTAGTATTGATTCAATATATTTTTCCCCTGTGATTTATGGAATGCAAACAGCTGTTGATGGCAAATATGGAACTGCTAAATCTGGAGAATTAAGCAATGTTACAATTTGTGGAAAGACAGGAACAGCACAAAATCCACATGGAGAAGATCATTCAATATTTATCGCTTTTGCTCCAAAAATAAATCCAGTAATTGCAATAGCTGTATATGTGGAAAATGGTGGGTGGGGAAGTGAAACCGCGACGCCCATAGGGAGCCTTTGTATTGAAAAATATATTAACAATGAGGTTGAAAGAAAAGAATTAGAAAATAAAATTAAAAATAAAAATGTGAATTATTAAATGCGTACAATAAAATCATATAAAATAGATTGGTTCACGGCCCTAATATATTTAATTCTCATTTGCTTGGGTTGGTTTAGTATTTATTCGAGTAGCTACAACCCCGAGTCCGAAGCAGCCTTTTTGTCAACAAGAAGTCTGGCAATGAAGCAATTGATATTTATTATTTTCTCATTATTATTAANTNTNATTATATTATTAATNGACATCAAACTAATTATCCGNTTAACATATTTAATNTATATATTNTGCATTNTGTCACTAATCCTAGTACTATTTGTTGGAAAGGAAGTGGGGGGCGCAAAAGCATGGTTTGATTTTGGCCCATTCGGCTTACAACCCTCTGAATTTGCAAAAGTTGGAACGATTTTCGCAATTTCAAAATTTATACATGATAAAGATATTTACTTAAATAAATCTAAAGANATACTNNTTGTCATTTCNCTGATTTNNATTCCCTCCTTATTAATANTANAACAACCNGATGCCGGATCNGCATTAATTTATGGATCATTAATAATTATGTTTTTTAGAGANGGNCTGCCTNTGAGNTATATANTAATTATAATAACAGTANNAATAATGTCACTGTTAACTATTATAATAGGCGTGAATTATACTGTCTTTTTTCTGACAATTCCNACCTTGATNTTTGCATACTTCTTAAAGAGATATAAAAAAACATTTATCCCTGCATTATTATTTTTTATTCTCAATGCNTCTTTAATTAGTNGTGTTAATTATTCATATGAAAATATACTACAACCACATCAAAAAGANCGAATTGATATCATTCTTGGAAAAGAAAAGAATGATTTAGGTTCTGGATATAATTTAAACCAATCATTAATTGCAATNGGNTCNGGAGGAATNATTGGGAAGGGTTATTTAAANGGTACGCAAACTAAATTTAATTTTGTNCCTGAACAAAATACNGATTTTATATTCTGNACTATTGGNGAAGAGTTTGGTTTCTTGGGCAGNCTGATGGTGATTGCCTTATTTACAATACTTATCCTACGTATTTTTATGTTAAGTGAGCAACAAACATCTAGATTTAGCAGNGTTTTAGGNTANTCCTTNGGNGGAATCCTATTTGCTCATGTANTAATTAATATCAGNATGACGNTTGGNCTAATGCCCGTTATTGGCATTCCTTTACCATTTTTTAGTTATGGAGGGTCCTCATTGTTAGCATTNTCNATTCTATTATTCACTTTTATTNAGCTCGATACATATAGAATTGAACGATTTTAATAAAAATTAAATCGATTATCAATAANCTCTTTATTTTCTTTAAGAGTTTCAACTAATAATNNATCTACCTNGGANTCATNCTCACCACCTAACACTTTTTGATATCTTTCCATATTAGATGGGTAATTAATGCTTGTTTCGTTATCTTTNTGNAAAACGAATACTCCNTTTTCTGTNACAANAGGGCTTGAAACNTCCTCCNNTTTAGATCCAATAAAGGCCCCTACAACTTCNGGATTATANCCCTCNNNAGAAAAAATATCAGAATTTATCTTTAACTGAGTAACCTCTTTTATGGTGANNCTAAATTCATTTGCCAAATCCAAAAGGCTNTTCGAATTAAGACGATTGATNTTATCTATAATTAATTCGCCNTTTTTTTGATTTTCAATAATTGATTNAATATTGTCGTGANCTAATTCAATTGGCANAATGTCACTTTCNGAAACAGAAGATAAGACTGNAATAATNTATTTATCTTCTAAGTCAAAAAACATAGGTTCATTTAAATTAGTTTCTTCATTAAATGCCCACCGAACAANCTGNCTGTTAATNCCNAGGCCCGGNACAGATTGGTCCATCTTCTCTAACTTAACTGTTCTNGGAGGNATATTCTGTTTNTTAGCAAAACTTTCAATATCATCAATCACTTTATTATTGCTTATGATGTCGTAAACATCTGAATAAATTTTATTTAATGTTTGATCACTAGCNTAGAGNTCNCTTGTTAAATATACAATCTCTAAACTATCTTTATTNGAAGAAATAATTCTACCTATTTTACATACATTTTTATCAATATATGGTNGAATAATANTATTTTGAACGTTCAATTTCTTNTCANAAACAGATTTTTCAAACTCAATTTTAGAAATANTATTCACTNTGTACTTATTNTCNCCGTATTGATTAATAAAANCTTCAACATCAACTGTATTCTCAAATCCNAAATCTATTTCCTCAGTGTTGGTTCGTTTATTAAATACTTTCNTGTCTCCTATCAGNCCATTCATTTCATTAATAANTTCCTCTTTATCGNTATTACTAGCAGTTAAATTAAANACAAAATAACTTATCTCNCGATTTGGATAGTTTTGAAATTCTGATTGGTTATTTTTATAGTATTGTTTAATCNCTTTTTCTGANACTTCTATCTNGGATTTTTCAAAATTCATAGGAATAAAAATATATTTTCCACTATTTGTCTGTGTCTGTCTCTTATAATANGCCTTNGCATCATTATTTGTNGCATACAAGCCTTTTTTAACTGCATTGTAGTATTTTAGGAATGCTCTTTCTCTTATAGTATTTTCTTTAAAAAAAAGATACCNAAACCACTGTGGGTTATCACTGCNCATTTCAATCCAATTCTGTATCATTTCAGGCTCATATTGATTCCAATCTCCNGATTCAGTTTGATCCCTAAAAAAATAGCCNAATAACTGTGCCTGATTNCCCGTAATTTCTCCAGAGATTAAATCCCAAGACTCAACATCACCTACGATTATNCCAGAATCACTAAACTTTTCTGAAAACAACACCTCTTCTAGCTTTTGATTCCACAATAAATCTCTTTCACTATTTCGTTGAGACTCATTAATGTTAACTGAGCCAAAATTATTAGCAAATTTAACGTTAATTGCTTTTTCTAATTCTTTTTCGAANCCTGTAAAGGTTATTTCCTTGTTATCTATTTTCAGTAATAANTTTTGATTTTTCTGGAATAATGATGTNCCAGANTTCATCAGGTCAGTNAGAATAAAACCTAACATNGCCACACCAATTACAAGGATAAGTAGGCCAGATCGATTTCTGATGTCATTTAAGGTCATANTATAAAAATTTTGGAATACGAATATACAATTATTCTTCTAAAGGACANAAAGAATAACCTCCTCTATAAAATTATCATNAATTTTTAAAATCTTAAATTNATACTTATTTAAGACGATANTTTCTTGGTTTTTAGGGATTCTTCCAATGCTACTAATAATAAANCCACTAAGCGTATCATATTCTTCGGAAGNNNAAAATTGAAATCCATATTGNTCATTNAGTTCGTCTAACTTATGCTTACCTAATAAATGATATTTTTTTTCATCAATTTGTCTCCCNAAAAAAGNANCTTCATCATGCTCATCCTCTATTTCNCCAACTAGCTCTTCAANAATATCTTCTATACATACNAGACCCGAGGTTCCNCCATATTCATCTACAATCAAAGCAACNCTACGTCGATCTTTTATTAATTTATCCAATNCATCTTTNGCTAAAACACTTTCGGGTATTAAGGAAATAGGCAATAAAATATCTTTAATATATTTTGGGGTTTTAAATAATTCATATGAATGNACATACGCAATCACATTGTCTAAATTTTCTTTATATACCAAGATTTTAGAATGACCTGTTTGAATAAATTTNTTGCGTAAATTTTTAATGCTATCATTAATATTNATCCCCACAATGTCTGTTCTTGGAATCATACAGTCTCTCACTTTAATACNTGGNAATTCTAATGCATTTTNTAGTATTTCCACTTCCGTGTCTATTCCTTTNGTAGANTGTCTAGCAATTGCATTATGTTCCTCCAGATANNCATCTAAGTCAATTTTATTAAAANCCGGNGTTTCATCAANAGGTGATTTGGAAAAAATTAGCTTNATTAAAAAATTAGNAATNATTTTNACAAAAATAGAAAATGGGTATAATATGATAATAACAAGAATGGCNGGGAAGGCAAATATTTTTAACAACTTATTAGGNAATAATGAAAANACAACTTTAGGNAAAAACTCTGCAACTAATAAAACTAAACAAGAAGATAAAACGACCTGTATCAGAAGAATNAAAAATGGNAAAGAAATAATATACTTTGCAATCANGGGNCCCAATAAATCTGCCATATATACACCATATATAACCAATGCAATATTATTTCCAATTAACATTGAAATAATAAAATTAGTTGGGTTTTCTGTGAATTTTGAAACTANATTATTTGTCCAGCTACCTTGTTCTTTATCTAAAAATATTTTCAACTTATTNGCTGAAACAAAAGCAATCTCCATCCCAGAAAAAAAAGCGGACAGAATTAAAGTGACAATAATAATAAGATATGCTGTCGACATTGAAACCTAAATATACTCAATTATCTAATCTTGTAAAGATAGATGTTTTGAAAAAATNATAATTATTAGAAAAAAAATATNATTTACATNTNNATTAAGAANTCCAANNTCCNGTAATTACGGATNTATGGTCCCTGTGATATCAGATAACGAATATGTCGTAAATGCTTGNTCTGTGACAAANCCATATCCCATAATAATTTGTTTCCCAGTATTAATCGTAACAAAATCATCCGTATATATTTTTCTTTCTCCNTGATCCCAAAACAACCTTTCTGTATGTAATTGTTCATTTTTTAAATTAATCAGCTCAACATTTTTTTCAACTGTAACAATATTCTCTGTTTTATCATGAACAGCAAAATCTGCCAAAATAGTTGCAATGGTATCTAAATGGTTATTAAAAACAAAAACACTAACACCCTGTGGAAAAACACTTTTTTCAACAGGTTCTTTTATCTGATTCATTTCTGCTGCATTTAATTGAAATTCAAGTTTGCCATCTAAGTAATAATTGACCTCTATCTCTTTAGCATAATCATCACTTATAGATTGTAAATATAAATACTTGACATCATCTAAATTATTTTGACAACATACAAAAAGAACCAATGATAATATCAAAAAAAAAGTCTTCATCAAAAAATGATTGATTTATTTGATTTTAATTAGAAAAATAGGGGTTTTGAACCACCTCTGTATACCAGCCACATTCTATTTTATATGTGGGCTGATCTAATATATTCATTTGAAATGTTGATGTTTTATCGGGAGCTTGATCAGTGTATTGTTTGATTTTTTCATCTGCTTGTTTTGTAACCGAAGAATCTATCTTTTTAGCATATGTATATTTTTCTAGTGCAGCCCAATAACCAACCCTCTTACTAAATTCACTTTCTGTCATATTCTCAGTATTCTTGCCACAAGCTCGGGAAGTTTGAGCATACAAATCTCCAATCAGCATAAATGGGGCTCCCCAGCCAGATCGATTTTGATTAGCTTGTAAAGCGTGTTTTTTTGCCTGAGCATTTGAGCCCATGGCAGCATATGTTTTTGCTAAGTATAAAAGGTAATCTGCTTTCTTAATTTGGTCATCTTCCCCCGAAACAGCTTGAGAAAAATAATTAACTGCAGATGAGTAATCTTCTTGCTTTAAAGATAAATATCCCATATAAAATGCTGACTTGGGAGTTGGATTTAATTCATATAATTTTCCCGCAATTTGAAAATATATTTGAGTATCTATACAATCTCCCTTTTTTAATAATTGTGCAGCACGCTCTAGCCAACTTGGGTCTTCTTGCTTTGTCTCAAATTTTTCTTGATATAGGGTTTCTAGTTTCTCACAAGAGACATGTGGGGCTAATATCTTTTCCATATTTGATCGAACATTAATTAATTTTTCCAATTCATCCTTATTTTTTTTAAGTTTTTTGGATTCTTTAGAGTTCAACTGACTTTTTTGATTTAGATCAAAGTTAACTTGATTAATTGCAGCATCCTTATAATCTACAACATTTGAAACCTCTGAAAATAAATCAATTAAGTCCTCTTTTGTGAGAATTCCATTTTGATAGCATTTGGCAGCAGAAGAAAAATAATAATTTAGAGCACGAGCCGTTGATTTTTCATTTTCAATATTAAAAGATCTTTTCAATAAATCATACGATTGTTTAGCTGCATCTATATTAGATTTTCTATATCGATATAAGTCTGCCCCCTTATATCCAATTACTAAACCTTCTTGACCAGGATAAAAGGTGTTTCTTTGATCATATATTTTTAATAAATTATCTATAAGTATTTCTCTCTTGATGCTATCTTCTTCATTTTTAATAAAATTTTTATACATGTTGACACCATGTATATAGATGTTTTTTGTGCGTTTTGGAGCATTAACAAATAAATAGAACCAAGACTTTAATGCAGAATCATAACTTTTTTGCTTATAAAATTCATTATAGATAGTTAAATTCTCTTCACATTGAATTGTATCTAATCCGTATTTCCCCACATTAACATCAAATTGATTTACAGGGAATAAGTCTCTCGGATCAAATTCATTGATATCTAAGCCCTGGGCACATAACAGACTACTCATAAAAATCAATATGCCAATTATTTTTTTCATTATTCAATTTTTCTTTTATTAAACCATTTTTCATTTAAAGTCATTGAGATATATACACTAAAATAATTTTCTCGAATATAATTGGGTGCATCATCGCGCCCCATAACGCCATATTTAAATGCTAGGTTGGCTGTAGAAAGTTTTTTGCTCATAGGCAAGCCGAATCCTAATGTAATTGACATATCTTGTAATTTTTCTGATTTGTTGCCAACAATATTCCCCACATCAAGATACCCAGACGCATAACTAATCCCAAATCTATATTCTATCCTATTGAAATAATTATATATATCTGATTTATTCGGAACCAAAAATCCCCCCAAAAGATATTGCTGATAATTTCTAATAACCTCGGAAGAAAAATTATACTGTACCTCTGTGCTTGAATATGCCCCAGCCCCATTATAATCCAAACCAATTAACCATTTTTTCCGATCCTTATCCTGTAGGCTAAATCCGAGAGCATAAGATGCTGGGAATGGATCTTTATTTATAGCACCCAATTCTTCAAATATAATATTGGTGCCTATCGTATCTAAAGAATTATAGACGGGGCCTAAATAAGTAGAGTGTAGGGTGTTAACTTTTGAATGAAGGGTGCTTTTCGGTTGTAATTTAAAACCCCAATTAAAAACATAGCCTGAAAGTTCTTCTATAAGAATAGAATATATGGCCCCAACTTCAATATTTAATCCATGCATAATTTTATCACTTTTATCTCTGAAATAGGCTCCTGGATCAGAATGAATAGTGGTTTCTCTTGAAATAGAGCCAAATAAATAATTAAAATTTAGGCCTATCGATAAATTAGAGTTTTCTGCATCTAGAATGTTATACGCAAATCCAAATAAAAGTTTATTTAAGCCCCCTGACCCATGATAATTATAAACAGATTCCAGAACGGTCTCGTCATGATTGATAAGTGAGTCAGTAGTTGTTAAGTTATATCCAACACTGCTGTATGGCGATAGTCCAACGGCAATTCCTATTTTATCTGATACTGGGAACCCAAGTCCTATAATCGATAATCCACTAATGAAATTTTTCTGAGTTAAATCATTTTGAGACATTTTAATAAAAGAGGACTTCACGCCTATATCAAACGATGTTGTTTCTAGAAAAGAATATGATGCTGGATTTACATAATTTAAATTATTTTTACTCATGAGTGTCATGCCTAGTCCACCCATTGATATATTTTGAGTATTCCCAGATTCATGGAGAATACCATAGCCAAAATATGAGTATGGAGAATAAGTGTTAACCTGACCAAAAGCTAGACTAAATGATAGAAAAAAAGAAAATAATAAGAAATTACATCTATTCATTGCATGCAATAATATAATTTAAACCGTGCATTAACAAATAATGATGAATAAAATTAATGCTTTGAAGATCTTTTTGAAATATAGAAACATCTCCACCAGTTAAAATAATACTCATATCTGGATAACGTAATTTATAATTTTCTATTGTGTTATTTATTTCTGAAACTATACCTTCAAACACCCCCAAAAGTATAGCTTCTTCTGTGCTTTGAGCAATTAAATTTTGGGGCCTTTTAAAATCAACATAGGGCAAATAAGCCGTGTAATTATTTAGTGCCAACAGTCTCATTTTTAAGCCGGGGCTAATTTTACCTCCAATATATGTTTTTTTTAATACAACATCATAAGTAATGCAAGTCCCCAAATCGATAACAAGAATATCTCCGGGATATTTTATGCTCGCCGCGGATGCTAGAGCGATTCTATCTGAACCTAGACTGTTTGGTGTATCATATTTTATTAGTATGGGTAACTTGCATTCTAGATCAACATTAATGTATTTTATCCCAAATTCTTTACAAATACTTTCTAAACTTTGGAAAACAAAACCAGTATTTGAAATACATAAATTTTTTATCCCAGGTTTTTGTGCAAAAAAACCCCTTAAGTACTGTTCAGAAAACACCCCAACTAATTGATGGTCAATCATTTCCCCATTATCAAACAAGCCTAATTTAACATTTGTGTTTCCAATATCTAATACTAGATTCATAATATGTATGCAATGTTATTGAAACAAATTTATAAAATGAACCATTATGTTTGTTAATAAATAGATATTATATTTGCAAAAACGTAATATGGTGCTATAGCTCAGTTGGTAGAGCAAAGGACTGAAAATCCTTGTGTCCCTGGTTCGAATCCTGGTAGCACCACAAAACAATAAGCCCACTTCAAATTTAGTGGGTTTATTGTTTTTTGCAGGGCATAATTTAAATTCAAAAAGTGAAATTTATTATAATAATAATATGGTTTTTTATGTCACAAGAACAAAAAATAGAGTATGCTTATTTAGGGGGGGGGTGCTTTTGGTGTATTGAAGCTGCTTTTGAGAACATCAATGGCGTATTAGATGTCGCTAGTGGTTACTCTGGTGGATTCGCCAAAACAGCAAACTATGAGAGTGTCTCAACTGGTAAGACAAAACATGCGGAAATATGTAAAATAAGTTATGACCCTAATATTGTGTCATTTCAAGTTTTATTAGAGATTTTTTTTCTAGCGCACGATCCCACTACATTAAATATGCAAGGTAATGATATTGGATCCCAGTATCGATCTGTCATCTTTTATGATACCAGCAAACAAAAAGAGATTAGCCAGAAATACATTAAAAAATTAGAGTCTAAAAACATGTATAAAAATATACAAACAGAATTAAGTAAATTTAAAGTTTTTTATCTAGCTGAAAATTATCACCAAAATTATTTCTCTTTAAATCCTAAGCAACCATATTGTCAAATTGTTATTGACCCAAAAGTGAAAAAACTTAAAAATAAATTAAAAAAATATTACTTGAAATAATTTTGATATAACTCTATTTCAATAGTGAAGATGTAGATGAAAAACCGATTTTTTTTTGGGCTTTAAATCATCAATAATAATAACTCCTAATTTATACAAATCAACAACATAAGAAATACTTCTGTCTTGAGTAATGATTTTCCAAGCTTGTTGCATACCAACACTCCAATTAATATCATCAAAAACCATAATTGATGGAAATTGCATAGTTTTCTTTAAAAGATTAAAGTAATTTATAGTGTCATTCTTATCATGATTGCCGTCTATGAAAAACAAATTAAATTTGTGATTTTCATTCAATATGATTGGAAATGTTTGCTCATACAAGCCCTGCCGAATCTCATACTCTGGACACGCATCAATTGATTTAAAAAAATTATCAGCTATTGAGCAAAAGTCTGAAACCCCCTCCATAGTAATAAATGTGCTGTTTTTTTTGTTCCTTAATGCAGACAAAATATATGCTCCCGAGACACCTAAATTCGTCCCAATTTCTAATATATTTGGTGAAGAGATTTTTTTAGTAATTAGAAATAGAAATTGAGCCCAAATGGGCTTTGAAGATGCCTTTCTACAAATTTCACTAACTGTCTGAGTCTTATTAGAACCTGCAATTTTATAGGAAACAAATCTGTTGTCATGCAAAAGATGCGTTCTGTATTCTTCGCATTTTTTAAATACTTCAAGATACTTTTCTATGTTTTTTCCATATTTCAAATCTAAAAACGACTCCATTACAAGATCTAAATTTTTATTTCTTTCTTGAGACATTCTTCTCAATTCTGTTTTTTGATTTAAACGAATCAATAGAATAGACAAATGTTTTTTTATTTTTGGAAAAACCATAATATAAAATAAATATACTAATTATGCTTACAATTCGAAAAGGGATAAAAACAGACCTTCCATTTGTTTTAGAATTAATTAAAGAGTTAGCAGACTACGAAAATGAAATNGGTGAAGTNTCTGTTACTTTAAAACAATTAGAANATGACGGATTTTGTAAAAACCCTAGTTATCAATTCTTGGTTGCAGAAATAAATAAAAAAATTATTGGCATGGCGTTCTATTTTATCCGCTATTCAACATGGAAGGGTAAAATGTTATTTTTGGAAGATTTTATTNTNAATAAAGAATATAGAAGAATGGGGATCGGNANTAAATTGTTTCGTGAGATAATTAAAATCACTCAAGAATCTAATCTTAATGGTCTGTGTTGGCAAGTTTTAGATTGGAACGAAGCTGCAATTAATTTCTACCGAAAATATAATGCGGAAATTTCTGGGAAATGGCTAAACGGTAAATTAACTAAAAANCAAATAAATACATTTAATCATTTAAGTATTTAATCATAAATTTTTCAGCAAAAAGAAAAGCTTTTCTTTTTGCATTTTTATTTCTACCATATGTTGGTCCACGTCTAGCACAACCCATAAGCCCTATTTTTTGAAGAAATGGTGTTGTCATCGGAATATTTAGAAAGCTCATACAAACTGTNCCATTTGACTTCATNAAAAATCTGCAATCTTCTAGGATGTAACCATTATGTTTAACCATTAATTCCGAGTTACTATCAAACGAATGATGTGCATCTGGATANACTGTTATNTTAATATTGCTAGCNTCCACTTGATTCACAAAGTCTAAACAAGCGTCTGCTGGAGTCCAATTATCTAATTCACCTATTAAAATATGGATAGGNTCACCCCCAAAATCNAAAATTTCAGGNATAACAATACATGGGGGGTAAATTGGTAAATGGACTGCAAAATTAACATTTTTATTGATTGCATCATTTAAAGGCCGCCATGCTGAGAAAAGAGAAACACCTCCACCAAGACTCCAGCCTGTAATCCCTATTTTATCCATTTTAATATTAGCATTTTCTAATAACACTTCATATGCTCGATAACTATCTAAGACCATCATCGCAGTAGTTACTTCAACTTGTGTTCCGACNGTAGATAAAATTCCGCGACTTTGAAAACTACATAANTCAAATGTGGCAATCCCGTGTGAACGATACATTGACAAATACTCATGNTGATGGTCAGACCAACCATTACTGCCAGCTACAGCAATAATTACTGGATATCGGCTTTGAGGACTAAATTCTTCTGGCATCCGCAAAACACCATATACATTTTGAGGTTGCTGATTTTCTAAATTCAGAATAATGTCTTTAAAGGAAAATGGATTCGCGCTATTAAAATAAATTGTATCCTGNGCANATAGNATAAAGGGGGTNATGTAAAAAAAAAAAATGAGATTATTTTTAATGATCGCGATCTTCAAATTTTTCATTTTTTTTTGATTTAATTCTTTCNAGAATAAAATAAATAACTAGCCCCATTAATATTAAAATAATTATTAATTCCATTACTTTAATTTTACNGCTGTTCCATATGCTAAGATTTCTGCAGCACCCTGCATTACCANTGAGGTCGTTAAACGGACATTAATAATAGCATCTGCGCCAAGATTAACAGCATCTTCTTTCATTCTTTGAATAGNTTCCTCTCTAGATTCNGCTTGTAACTTAGTATACTCGCTTATTTCTCCACCAATAAGGTGTTTTATANTCGCAAAAATATCCCGACCAACATTTCTTGTCCTAACAGTACTGCCTCTCGCTATACCTAAAACTTGAACGACTTTTTTATCTGGCANAGTATCTGTAGTTGTTAAAATCATAATNAAATATTTAATATTAATATCTAAAGTNCTTATTAAAGATAANCATTTCTNGGCTTTAAGTAATGATNGTAATAACTAATTTTCGATTAGGCGCTTGATTGCGATGCTCACACAAATAAATGCCCTGCCAAATACCCATATTTAGTTTNCCATCTGTAATCGGGATAGTAAGACTATTNCCAAANAACGATGCTTTTATATGTGCCGGCATATCATCCGGCCCTTCCAATACATGTTTATAATATGGCTCTGATTCGGGAACAAGTTTATCAAAATATAACTCAAGATCTTNTCTTACAGTAGGATCCGAATTTTCATTAATNGTAATTGANGCGGAAGTATGTTGTATAAATATATTTAGCAATCCAGAGCAATTCGTCTCNTTAATTGCATTGTCAATTACATCTGTGATTAAATGAATACCCCTTTTATATATAGGTAAAATAATTTCTTTTTGAAANGTCNGCATAATTANANTTATTTAAATCTATCGTCTAAATTTAACCAAGCCTATTCATCATAATAATCTGTCAAATATGTCGCTAATATTTTTTTTGCACTTTTTAAATCTGACTGATGAACAAATATCATCTTTTCATTAAAGGAGGATCCTGGGAGTGCCCATCCAGCTTCTACAGAGGATTGAAAGCAGGATTTATGNAAAAACTTGATCTTATTTTTTTTAAATACTATTGATAAGTTGTCAAAATCAAAATGATTCATTGTAGAAAGAAGCACATAATCCATATAGTGGTCNTTTNTTNTGTTAATCAGATTGTNTCGGTTAATAATGTGCAATATCCATTTGTATTTAANANGTCTAATAAATCATAGTCTAGGANTTCTAAAAATTCAATACTCGAATNCAAAGAATAAGAAAAAATAGAGTCTCCAATGCAATATATCCCTGGATCTAAAAAAANAGANATTAGACTATCTCCAACTAATTGTTGATATTCATANATCNCGCATTCCGTGCATTCTGTAAAAANAATCTCCTCTTCCTCTTGACAAGAAAAGAAACAAAATAAGAGCCCGAAAATTATATTATTTAATTTCATATACTTTTTTGACACTGCCATCTTTATAAANATTAANACCTAGTTNTGAANTATTATTTNTTCTTCCTAAGAAATCAATTTGCCTTATTAAATCACTAGACGGTCTATTGTGTGGNTTATCTAGGTCAAGCCATTCACCCATTAATCTAACATTATCAATGTATAAATAGCTTCCTTTATCACCGCTAAACTCAAACCTTATAATGACATCGTTCTGCCCANCCGCAGCTTGTATATTAACACTTTTCTCAACCCATTCATTATTATTGGGAATAAAATTATTCCCAACATTNCCTCCTATTGTGGTAATTAATGNATTTGTGTCATANGTTGCTCTAACTTGCCAAGTTTCTCCACAATCTTTAGAATATGAAATTCTTAATAAATCATCACTTTCATTATTCCTTTTTCCATAAGCCATNTCAAATATAACTTTCAGNGGATCCCCANCNCCTANTCCAAAATTACTCAAATCTAAATTTGGAGTATATAAAAAGTGTTTTTGATAACAATCAAAAAATCGACTTCTTATNCGAACTGATCCNGTTGTGGCAGTAGATGATATTGGAGTTCTGGCCCAACTTGTTTCATTTTCTGGNCCAATAATAGACCATGATAGGCTAGGATCATCATTGACTGGNAAGCTAGTATTTTCGAAGCT
Source organism: Flavobacteriales bacterium (assembly GCA_002722215.1). Taxonomy (GTDB): domain Bacteria; phylum Bacteroidota; class Bacteroidia; order Flavobacteriales; family TMED113; genus SP256. The sequence goes on from PBKX01000017.1 coordinate 53,724, forward strand.
TTCATTTAAATTTGTTTGTGAAGAATATACAATGTATGTTTTTGTAATACTATTTTCTCCGCTTTCATTAATAACATTCAAAGTAATATCATATTCTCCTGGTTGAGAATAAGTAACTACGGGGTTTTGCTCAGAAGAAAATTCAAGATCACTCCCGGGAAGCAACCAAGAGATATTCGGATCTTCACCTGAATTTTGTGTATTATTGATCAGTGTCAGTGGTGTTTCAATACATATTCTTTCTACTTGCGAAATAAAAAATTGAACATCTGGAATGCAGTTGGTATTAACATAATTATCATGTGTCCCCGTTAACCATAAATTATCACTAGACCATAGATTATTTCGATTAGAAATCGACGAGTTTAAACAAGATTCCATTCTATCTACTTGCCCATTTGTAAACATACATGTGCAAGACGAATAGTCCATAAAATTTTGAATATTATCCAAGTCTCCACAACTTTCTTGTAATAAATTACAACTAGAATATGCACCAATAGTATTTGGCGTATCATCTACGCTATCATCACTATTACAATTATTTAGATCTCCATTCGACCCCCATCCCCAGGTATGTTCTAGATTAAAAAAATGACCAAATTCATGCGTTAAAGTATGCCTTTTGTAAGGGGTGTTACTAGATGCTCCAATGCTCCCCACATATTCATGGTTTATTATAATTCCCTCAACCTCATTTCCCCATAAGGCGCCTGGCAAATAAGTATACGCAGCTGCACCTATATCACTATCAATATCTTCCACAACCCAGATGTTAACATAACGTGTATCATCCCAAGAAATCACTTCTTTCACACAATCATTTGCTTGATTTGTTAAAGAAGAAAAAACCCTGTTCACACCATTAGTACAATTCCCGTCTGGATCTAATTGAGCAAGTCGAAACTCTACATTTGTATTTCCAATAACGTCCTGAAAAGATTCTACGACATTATCTAAATCCTCGTTTACAGCATTATAATCCTCGTTTAAAATACTCATTGCGTCATTAATCTGAGCCATTGAGATATTTTCCTGTTCTCCTATTGGATTGCCATTATGTATAATATGAAAAACTACAGGAATAATTTTCGAATCTAAATTTAGACTTTTAACACCTTGAAGTATTTTTGATTGGTTGTCTTTAAATCGATCCGTATTTCTATATTTTTCCATAACAACATCTGTGCCACACAACTTAGTTTGACTCCAAAGGGAATGATTCAAAAAAATAAATAAAAAGAAAAATATATATGCGGATTTCATTAGTATTCTTTTCTTATAAAGAATAATTTTTGATTTTGAATATAGACACCCGTTTTTAAGGATGATCGGTGATTATATTCGCGTCCAAACAAATCAAAAATCCTATTATCTTCAAACTGTAAGTCAGTGTATATTCTTCCCTCTATATTGCTTTGGTTGCCAATTCGGAAATTGTCAATATATAGCCAATTTCCTCCAACGTTATTACTAATATATTCACCCCCATTATTAGTAAAAACAACAGTATCAGCAGACAAATATCCTCTTCCTGTAAATTCAAAGCGTATAATGAGGCTCTCTTGACCTGCGGAAGAACCTAGGTTGACAAATTTCTCTATCCAATGGTTATCCTGTGGAACATATTCATTAAAATATGTGTTTTCGGTACTAATTAAATCCTCAACATCAAAGGTCGCCCTAACCATAAATTCCTGATTAGCATGTTTTCTAGATATGATCAGCTTGTCTGGGATTACACTATTGCCATTTTCATCGCGATAGGGTAATCTTTTTGCATATGCAACATTAAAATATAATCCAAAAGGATCGTTATTTTCAGAAATAATGTCACTACAATTTATCTCGGGACTATATATTTCTTGCTTTACACTAATTGAACCTGAATTAAAATTTTTACTTCTTATTCTAATAGACTGTTCACCATCATAAGATGCTTCTTGAGAAATCGCCCAATTTAATTCTGTGGGATGATTGTCTAAAATATACCAGCTTGGTTCATTAACAGATGAGTTAATTGGAAATTCAGCACTTTCAAAATCTTCAATAAAAGGAGCCGAGGTTTGATCCAAAACAACAACACACTTTTCTTTTTTTAATTCCGAGCTACCACTACCATTGGAGACAATCAAAGTAACATCATGTTGACCTGACATATTATATGTTACTGTAGGATTTTTTAGTGTTGATGTCTCAGGAATGGCCCCCGGGAAAAACCATTCATATACAATATCCTCTTCTGGCACATTATAGCTCATATCTTCAAATGAAACATCAAATCCCCCACTTAATCCAAGTGCACCAATAGCATCGCCAACAACTCTAAAATCAGGAATTGGTGTGCAATTCGCATGAGGATCTGCAAAATAATGATCATCATCTGTCCCAGTTGCTTCAAGGTTCTCCTGCGACCACAAATTATTCCTGAAGCCGGATGTGGAGTTTAAGGCGGCAATGACCCTAGCTTTCTGGCCTTCTGTAAACATGTATGCACAATTTGTATAATCCATAATATTAGCTACATTATCCAGACTGTTACAAGAAATTTGAGACTCATATGTTAAACAACCAGAGGCGCCAATAGTATTTGGCGTATCATCTACACTATCATCACTATTACAGTTATCTTCTAGTGCAGAGTCATTTGTGCTGCCCCAAGGATGAGCTAAATTAAAATAATGTCCCACTTCATGTCCAATAGTATGGCGTCTCCAATTACCATTACTAGATGTTCCGGAGGTGCCAAAATAATCATGCTGGCAAAGAATTCCTTCATGGTTAGTTGGTGCGGAACCTGGATAATAAGCATACGCTGCTGCACCACTAGCAACATTTGCCACAGTCCATATATTTAGATATTTACTATTATCCCAATACGTGTCGTCTTTTACATTTTCTCCTCCATTATATGTAAGCGTAGATTGATTATAGGTTACCCCTATCGTACAATTCCCATCTGGATCTTTAGTGGCTAATCTAAATTCAATCCCAATATCTGAGGCAATATCTTCAAAACCTCGAGCTTCAGTGGTCGTAATTTTTGCTATTATATTACCTCCGGCAACAGATGCTCCCGATGCAATATTATAGTCAATAACACCTCCACAAAAACGAGTGTTTCCTGGATCATCGGCAACTAAAAAAAACTCGTTATCAACACCAATCAAGCTACATATTGTGTCATTTTTTTTAACTGAAGAGCCATTAGGAACTAGCCAATTGAGTGTCATACTATTTTCAAAATTTGTAGGGATAGTCATGTTCACTGTATCGTTATTATTAGAAATAGAATGAACAAAACTTCCATTTTCATGCACAAAATCATCATTAGACATACTAAAATCATCACACATACTTTGTATTGCTGATTCAATTTGGTCCATATTAATTCGTTCTTGACCATAATTATGTATTACATGTACTACTACTGGGATAACATAAGTTGTGTCCATTAATCTACCATGATACATGTTGTCTATGAAGTCTTCGGTGAACAATTCTAGTTGATCTAATATAATCTGTTTATCCGGGTGTAACATGAGCTGCTCATGCACCATCTTGTCAGTAGCACATTTGTCTACTTGACAAAATAGATTAGTCAAAGCAAATGAAAAAAGTATAGTCAGTATTATATTCTTCATTGCAACCACATTATATACACAAATTATTTATCGAATTATTAGAACATCCGAAAGACGACTATTCTGTCCTTTTATCGAAACAATATAAGAACCCTTTTTTAAATTAAATAAATCGGATAATTTAAAATCATGAATTCCCGCAGACACATTGACCACCGTAGTTCCAACATGCAAGCCTAAGAAATTAGAGATCGATATCGTCACATCGCCTTCTTCATAAGTCTCGAATGAAACCCAAGCTGTATTGTTCGAAGAAGGGTTTGGAGACACCAATAACTTATCTATATTATAATTCCTGGAATCAGGCTCATTTTCTATCATACTGCTATTCCCAATAATAATATTATCCAGATACAACCAATTACCACCGATGGTGCTTGCTGTGATTAGCTCACCTTGGTTGGTAAATCCATCATCCACCCAATGAAAATTGTCTTGATCCTGCCCTGTTCCTTTAAATTCAAACTTTATTACTGCTTCATCATCCCCAGCTAATTGTTGTATAGTTATGCAACGCTGTTGCCAATGTGAATCATTAGGGATAAAGGAATTAAAATAAACCTCATCCGTCGTAAATAAACTTTGTTGTTGAGATGGGAATGCGCCTTCTTGCCCAGGCCTTGTCGATATCCATGGACGCTCAGACCATGGTGAATCACCACATCCCTTATATGATATAATCAATGCATCATTATGTATAGAAAACATATCCTCCACTAACTGATTCTCATCAAAAGACACTGCGCTATAAGGAAGTCGTTTTGCGTATGCAATATCAAAACAAAGCATTAATGGATCTGATCCACTTGTTGTAAACTCAGATAGATTTAATTCGGGGGTTGAAAAAGCATGTGATCGTCGATCAAAACCATAATTTTGACTTTTTATTTTTAATGACGAGATGCCTTCGCTAGACACCAACTCTGTTCTTTCCCAATGCTGTTCGCCATAACTATTACCACCCCACCAAACTTCCGAATCCATATCCGGGAAAGTTGGAGACTCAAATCCTTGTGATAAGCCATCTGATGCACTAACATTCATTTGTGATAAAATGGTAATGGCATTCTCTCTAACTATGGTATTACAATAACCATCTCTACACGCAGTCAAAGACACATCATAGCTCCCTGGAGCATTATAAGTTACAAGAGGATTTTCATTATTAGATGATGAAGGAACCCCACCTTCAAAATTCCATGAATAAGTAATCGATGCATCACGATAATTATATGTAAAGTTTTCAAAGACCATCTCTGTGCCAGAGCATCCTAAATCTGTTTCAACCTTAAAGTCTGGAATAGGTGCACATACCATATATGGATCATCACTATTAAATGTTTCATTATCTGTTCCTGTGGCTAGTAAGTTGTCTTCTTGCCATAAATACCATCGATTTCCTGCTAAGCTATTTGTCGCTGCCAGCATTCTATCTGCCTGACCCTGAGTAAACATGTGAGCACAAGAAGCATAATCCATAATATTTTGAACATTATCTAAAGAACCATCACATGTAGCTTGATCTAGTGGACAACCAACGGCATTACCGTCTGTTCCAATTGTTGGCGGCGTGTCTTCTACTCCATCATCAATGGAGCAATTCCCATCCTCTGCTGGGCTATTACTACCCCCCCAAGGATGGTCTAAGTTAAAAAAATGGCCCATTTCGTGAGGCATTGTATGTCTAGCCCAATTATTGCCAGTAGGACCATTGTCCGTGTTCGTATTCCAATCTCCAAAATAATCATATCGACAAAATATATAATCACCATAGTCATCACTGCCACTACCGGGTTTAGTGGCATAAGCGGCCGCCGAACTTTGATTCTCATCAAATGATCTAACTACATAAATATTGACATATTTTCTATCATCCCAATTTACTAAAGACATAACTTTCGGCCCTGACGCTTCTGTCCAAATAGAAGCTGTTCTAGTAACACCATAAGTACAATTACCATCGGGGTCTATTGTGGCTAATCTAAACTCTAGATTAGGAAATCCAACTATATTTACAAAAGAATCTATAACCTCGGAAATATCATCATTAATTCCCTGAAAATCTTCATTGATTCTGTGAATCCCATTATCTATCTGTTCGTAGCTAATATTTTCATCACCATAATTATGTATCACATGTACAACTACTGGGATAATATACTGAGTATCTAACACGCGCCTATTATCTAGGTTCTTAATAAATTCTTGTGTGAAAACTTCAAGCTGATCCAACACCTGTTTTTTTTCTGGATTTTTTAAAGCCTCTTCCATAACTTTTGAAGTTCCACAATACTTTCTCTCACCTATTTGAGCAAAGGAAAAACAATTAAAAAACATAATTAAAATAAGGATATAAATAGATCTTTTCATTTTTAGCATTTTAAATCGAAAAATAATTGGCTACAAATATACTAAAAATAAGTAATGAAATTATGGAAAATGAACAGAGAACTAGAAATTATTGTTTTGCTAAAAAGTCATAAAGGTCCATGACCTTAGAACATTTAATGATTTTAATGTTAGAGTGTTTGTCTTCAAACTTATTATATGATGATATAACCATTGTCTTAAATCCTATTCGCTCCCCCTCTTGTACATGGCTTGCTACTCGAGCAACGGGTCTTATTTCTCCATTCAAACCAACCTCGCCAGCAAAACAAACAGCAGGGCCTATTGGGAGATCTTTATGAGACGACAACAGCGCTGTTATGACAGCTAAATCCATTGAGGGGTCTGAAACACTAATACCGCCAGCAATATTTAAAAACACATCCTGAGTGCTAAATTTAAACCCACATTTTTTTTCTAATACAGCTAAAAGCATATGTAAACGCTTAAGATTGAATCCTGTGGCAGATCTTTGAGGCGTACCATATACCGCCGGAGTAATCAAGGCTTGCACCTCCACGAGGAAGGTTTTTTGACCTTGAAGTGTAGAGGCAATGGCAGTTCCACTTAAATTATCACTTCTATTGGTTATTAATATAGCCGATGGATTTGCGACCTGACGCAAACCTGATTCTACCATTTCATAGACTCCAACTTTAGATGTCGACCCAAAACGATTCTTTCTAGCTCTCAAGACTCTGTACAAATGGGTTTTTTCGCCCTCAAAATGCAACACCACATCCACCATGTGTTCTAAAATTTTTGGGCCAGCTATTTGACCCTCTTTGGTTATGTGTCCAATTAAAATAATCGGAGTATTCGTTTCCTTAGCATATTTTAACAGCTCTGAACAACATTGTTTAATTTGACCAACTGATCCGATTGGCGATTCAATAAAACTACTATGTAGTGTTTGAATGGAATCTATTATTATTAGTTCATATTTTTTCTCAGCATTCTTACAATGATTTAAAACCTTATTTGTGGACGTTTCACTATATATATGACAATTTTCATTCTTAATGCCAATCCTATTTGCTCGAATTTTAATTTGCGTAACAGCTTCTTCTCCAGAAACATATAATATGTTTTTTGCATCTATCAATGCCATCTGTAACAAAAGAGTTGACTTGCCAATACCTGGCTCTCCAGCCAACAAAATAACAGACCCATCAACAATGCCGCCGCCAAGCACGGCATTTAATTCTAAATCTGGAGTTTTTCGATATATCATAGCATCATTGGAAACATCCTGAATTAATATCGGATTCGCCGAAGCAGATGATATACCAAAGCTGGTTTTCGCGGGCTTGTTTTCCCGAATTTCCTCAACTATAGTATTCCATTTTTTGCAGGCAGGGCATTTACCGTGCCACTTAGGGGTTTCATTTCCACAACTTTGACAATAAAAACTTGATTTACTCATATTTTATTTTTTTTACGATACAAAAAGATCATAGCAAAAAATCCAGCGACTATAATCATAATCGCCTGTGAACTATGTACAATAATTGCAAAAAATTGGGCGATTTCTTTTGTTATATTTATAGCTAAAAGTGACTGAATTACCAAATAATGATAAGACCCTATCCCTGTCGGGGTAGGAACAACCATCCCAAGACCACCCGCGACCATAACAAATAAGCCCTGACCTAGATTCAAATCTTTGGTTTCACTAAAACAATAAAAACAAACAACTGTCATGAATAAATAGCATAGCCAAATTAATATTGTATAAACATAAAACAAGGTCTTATTAGAGATTTCCTGAATCGATAAAAACCCTAATTTAATGCCTTGAAAAAAAGAAGATATCTTGTTTAATTGGGAGGCGCTTAAAAAGTTTTGAATCAATTTATATGTCAGAAATAATAATAAGACTAAACAAAGAAAATAAAGAAACAAGTGTTTTGGAAAAGCAAATATTGACGCGAAATTTATAAAGTCCTGATAGTTAAATACTAGGGCTAAAAACAAACATATTACTAACAAAATACAGTCTATTAATCTTTCTAAAATGACATGACCTAGTAGTTTAGATACAGGAATATTTGAGACTTTATTTAATGAGGTGCACCTTGCAATTTCTCCGCTTCTAGGAATAAAAGAATTAAACAAATAGCCAAACGCAATAGCATTAATTAAATCAAAGAATCTCGGACGAAATCCAAGTGGCTTAATTAGCAAATACCACCTAAGTCCCCTGAAAACAAATGCCAAATAACCAAACAACATAGACAAAAACACCCATTTTAAAGGGATGCTTTTGAATACTTCTTGTAAATTTTTTAAATCAATCCCGCGAAACGCAAAAAACAATAACAAACACCCTATCCCTAAAAATAATATTGGCTGCAAGTATTTAAATAGCTTATGAGTCATTTAATTAATTGAGTTATCTTTTTCATTTGGAAAAATAATCGTGGGACTATATTTCTCCGCATCTTTTTGATCCATCGAAGCATATGAAACAATAATTACGAGATCGCCTATATGCATTTTTAATGCAGCTGGCCCATTAATCCCTATTTCACCCTTTCTATCGCCTTTTATAACATATGTCTCTAATCTTTCGCCATTAGAAACATTTAAAACCTGCACTTTTTCGCCAGCAATAATATTCGCCGCCTTCATTAGAATTGGATCAATGGTAATACTTCCAATATAATTAATGTCAGCCTGTGTGATCTTTACTCTGTGTATTTTTGATTTCAATATATTTATTAACATAATCTTAAAATTATCCTATCGGGATATTGTCTATTAATCGCGTTCTCCCAACATGCGCAGCAATTAAAATTCGATATTTTATATTCTTTTTTATTCTAGTAACAAAACTAAAGTTTTCCTCATCAATTATCTCAATATAATCCAATTTTATCAACGAGTTTTTTGTAAAAAAATCTATACTGTTCTTTTTCAAATCTATTATACCGCCTTTAGGAGACTTTGATTCTAAATTAAGCTTAAAATTCTGAAGGGTCTTAAACAGGTGTATAGCTTGAACTTTTTCTTCTTTGTTTAAATTGTCATTTCTAGAGCTTAGGGCTAGCCCAGTTGAATCCCTAATAGTTGGACAAGATCTTATTTTAATTGGTAATTGAAAATTTTTCACAAATGACTTAATAATCCATAATTGTTGGTAATCTTTTTCTCCAAAATATGCTCGTGATGGACGTGTTAAGTTAAAGAGTGTATTTACAATATTAATAACTCCAGAAAAATGGCCGGGCCTTTTCTCTCCCTCTAAAATATTCATGCAAAAAGTAAAATTATAATTAACAATAGATTTATTACTTGGATACATTTCTTTATCATTGGGCAGAAACACTAAATCACAATCCAAAGATTTTAATAGCTCTATATCTGTTTCATAACTTCGAGGATATGTATTAAAATCATTTTTGTCATTAAATTGAGTGGGGTTTATATAAATTGAACAAATTGTAAAGTCGTTTTCACTAGCAGCTGCTTCTATTAGCGATAAATGTCCTGCGTGAAGTGAGCCCATGGTTGGAATGAAGCCTATTGATTGTTTTTTTTTCTTAATTTGAAAAACAATTTCTTGTAAACATTTTATGTTTTTTACAATTTTCAATTCTTACATATAATTTATTGCTAAAATGCACGTTATTTTTTTAAAAAGACCGTATTTTTTTATTAAATTTGCGTTACCCTAAATTAAAGTAAGATTGTAGATGCAGAAAAGAATTTTAATTGTTTCTCAGGAAATTTCCCCCTATACAGCAGAAGGACATATTGGAGAAAGTGCTCTTGAACTAGCAAAAGTAATAAAAAAGAATAAAGGTGCAGAAATACGATTATTCATGCCCAAGTATGGTTGTGTGAATGAAAGGAGACACCAATTACATGAAGTAATACGACTGTCTGGCGTCAATATTGTGGTAAATGATATTGATCAACCACTAATTGTAAAAGTGGCATCGATCCCGCAAGCAAGGTTACAGGTTTATTTTATTGACAACGATGAGTATTTTCAAAGTAAGAGGATATTAACAGAAAAAAATAAATCTTTAGTTAAAGATAACGATGAAAGAATGATTTTTTTCTGTAGGGGAGTATTAGAAACATTACAAATGTTAGGATGGAGCCCCGATATCATTCATTGTCATGGTTGGTTTACTAGTCTTTTGCCAGTATATTTAAAAGAGGGAGCTGATGACGATGGGAACAAATTATACTATAACCACCCCGTTTTTAAAAACACGAAAATTATATCTTCATTTCACAATGAAGGGTTCACGGGTTCTTTAAATAAAAGCTTAGTTGAAAAAATGAAATTTGATGGATTTGAGGATTCTTTATTAGAAAATCTAAAAACCCCCAATCATCAAGCTTTAATATCTTTAGCAAGTAGATTTTCTGATGGAATAGTATTTGAGTCGGAATATAAAAATGATGAGCAATTAAAACTAGCTTACAAAGAAAACACGCCTGTATTAGAATCTGCGGACTATACGCAGTATTATAACTTTTATCAAAATTTTTTTTCTGAAGAATTAGTATAGGTATGATGAATACTAAATGGATATCTTTTATTACCCTTTTAACCCTTGTTGTTTTTTATTTCTCGTGTCAAAATGAAGAAAGCCTGATTGGAAACAGCCTTCTGACTGATGGCGAATACACTGTAGAAAGATACTCTGAAAATCTTGTTTTTTTAACGGAATCTATGATAGATGAAGATGGTGTTTTTGCATCAAGCACAACTAGTATGTTGGGTTCTTATTTAGATCCTTTGTTTGGGCAGGTAGATGCGAGCTTTTCTTTCCAAATTAAACTGCCCGCAAACAATATGGCTTTTAATGCCGTAAACATCGAGGATATTTATCTAAATATTCCATATATTGAATTTTACGGAAATAGCGAATTAAATAAAGATGATCTTGAATTTAATATTATAGTATCAAAATTAAATGAAAATATAGCTGATGCTGAAGACAATAGTAATAACACAAACTTTTCATCTACTCCAATTACATCCACTTATAAAGTTGTTGGAGATATTTTAGAGTCAAATTCCCTAGTTTTAAACCTAACTGAATCTGGTTTTGGCCTAGAAGAAATTCTTAATTTAAACGAAGTAGACTTAGAAAATAATGAGAGTTTTTTAGATGCTTTCAATGGGTTTAAGCTAGAGGTGGAACCGATAAATTCTATTGATGGAGGTATTATGTATTTCAATACAACTAGCGACAGTGCCTTTCTTCATGTTGAATATATTAATTCTAATAAAGAACTTGACACCATCAATTTTCAAATCGCTGATCAAGCAAGATTAAATTATTTTCAACATGATTACACAAACACTTCTTTTTTGAATCAAGACACATTATGTTTTGTGCAATCGATGGGGGGGGTTTTTTCTGAAATCGAAATAAACGACCTAGATCTTTTCACGGACTCAACGTATATTGCTGTAAATAATGCCGAATTAACTGTGGCTATCAGTGAGAATAATGGCTCATTCCCTTTACCTGAAAAATTAAGACTAATAACCATTGATAATGACGGAGTGGAAGATTTAACGAGTATATTCACAGGAAATCTAGACACTCTCAATAATCATTATAATTTTAATATTACCGACTGCATAGAAGAAGTAATCACAAATGGGCTACATCCAAAATTTAAACTAGAAACATATGACCCAAGCTCTACAGCCGATAGAGTAGTTCTAGACAATTCAATTCCAAATCCTATACGATTAGATTTAATATTAATTAAACAGGCAAACTAAAATATGTGTGGAATCGTCGCTTATAATGGGGGTAGGAATGCAATTCCTATTATTATTTCTGGGCTCAAAAGATTAGAATATAGAGGATATGACTCTGCTGGCATTGCTTATGTAAAAAAAAATAAGATGGCGGTAATAAAGAAGTCTGGAAAAGTAAAGGAGTTGAGCAAGAGCATTTCTGACGCCTTAATATCAAGCATTGGTCTTGGCCATACAAGATGGGCAACACATGGCTCTCCATCTGATAAAAATGCACACCCTCACTTATCTATGGGCGGCGAATTAGCAATTGTACATAATGGCATTATAGAAAATTATGGGTCCATCAAAGAGGGCCTGCAAAATAGAGGATATGAATTTCGAAGTGAAACAGACACAGAAGTTTTAATTAATCTTATTGATGACGTAAAAAAAAATGAAAAAGTTAATTTATTTAAAGCTGTTCAGCTTGCCCTCTCACAAATAATTGGCGCATACTCAATCGCCGTGCTTGATGTGGCTGATCCGGAGACATTAATCGTCGCAAAAAAGGGAAGTCCTTTATTAATCGGGGTGGGTGAATCTGAGTATTTTGTGGCGTCAGACCCAAGTCCATTTTTAGAGCACACGAAAAATGTTATCTATTTAAATGACAATGAAATTGCCAAAATCACCAAATCTACGCTTGAAATACGAACAATACAAAATGAACTAAAAAGACCATATATTCAAAAATTAACTCTTGAGTTAAATCAAATTGAAAAAGGAAATTATGAAACTTTTATGTTAAAGGAAATTTACGAACAACCTCAAGCAATCCTTCAAACATTAAGGGGACGAATTGACCCCAACTACGAGTTTATAAAACTGAGAGGATTAAATGAAAATATTGATTTTTTTAAAAACGCTAATAAAATAACAATTATAGCGTGTGGCACCTCTTGGCATGCGGGACTAGTGGGGGAATACTTAATCGAGGGACTGGCTAAAGTTCCTGTTGAAGTTGAATATGCATCTGAATTTCTATATCGAGATCCTTTGATTTCAAAAAATGATATTGTAATTGCAATTTCGCAATCCGGAGAAACTGCAGACACCTTATCTGCTGTCAACTTAGCTAAAGAAAAAGGAGCCCTTGTATATGGTGTATGTAATGTTGTTGGCTCTTCAATCGCAAGAGAGGCCGGTGTGGGCACATATACACATGCTGGCCCAGAAATAGGTGTTGCATCTACAAAATCATTCACATCACAAGTAACCGTTTTAATTTTAGTTGCGCTTTCAATCGCTAAATTGAAAAATAATATTTCTAATTCTACTTTTAAAGTAATCACAAAGTGTCTGTTTGATATCAGTAAAAAAATGAACTGCGCCCTAAAAGATATTGATAATCAAACTAAAGAGTTAGCAAAACTATACAAAGACGCTAAAAACTTTTTGTTCTTGGGAAGGGGAATTAGTTTTCCTGTTGCTTTAGAAGGTGCCCTAAAACTAAAAGAAATATCTTACATCCACGCTGAAGGATATCCTGCCGCTGAAATGAAACATGGGCCGATTGCATTAATAGACAACAATATGCCCACAATTATCATTGCAACAAATAAGTTTAAATATGAGAAATTATTAACAAATGCTGAAGAAATTAAAGCTAGATCTGGAAAATTAATTGCAATTGTAACCAGCGGTGATAAAAAAATGAATAAAATTGCCGATCATATTATAGAAGTTCCGGATGTTGAACGTTTTTTAAGCCCCCTAATTACAACCTTGCCGCTACAGTTACTGTCATACCATATTGCTACACTGCGAGGGTGTGACGTAGATCAACCTAGAAATCTAGCTAAATCTGTGACGGTGGAATAAGATTGTAATATAGTTACTAAAGATGGTTCTTTTCCACTAATCCAATTTCACTACCCAACAATGAACTTTTATTTGAGTAATATAGATTTTTCACATTTAATCTCCTTTCCATTTTTTTCTTTATAACATTTTCTAGAAAAATATTGATTTTTTTTCCATATTTCCTCAACCCCAATCTGTCCACTTTTATAATAAATTTTCCAAGAACCCTCCTTCATATCATCTTGATACATCCCTTCTTCTTTTAATTCCCCTGTGTCATAATAAACCCTATAAGGACCCTCCTTCATGTCATCTTGATACATCCCTTCTTCTTTTAATTCCCCTGTGTCATAATAAACCCTGTAAGGACCATGATATTTATTATTAATTATATTTAACGTATGTTCTGTTAAATGTCCTTTAATTGTTTGAAAACAATCCATTTCTACACCATATAGAAAACATTTGTGTTCTTTTAATTGTCCATTTTCATCATAATATTTCCAATGTCCATCTTTGTCGTCTACTTCAATAGTATAATTTCCTTCTTCTTTTAATTGTCCATTTTCATGATATGTTTTCCAGACACCTTGTCGTTTACCATCTTTTAAAATTCCTTCTTGTTTTAATTGACCACTTTCATAATATAATTTCCAAAGACCTTCTTGTTTCCCATCTTTAAAATTTTGTAATCCATTTAATTGACCATTGGTATTATAAAACTTGAAAACACCATGTTTTATTCCATGGTTCCAATTTGACTCTTTCTCTATTTGACCATTTTCGTAATAATATTTCTCAACTCCATGTTTATTACCTCCGATAATAGTGTTTTCTAATCTTAATTGACCATTTTCGTAATAGTATTTCTGAATTCCATTTAATCTATCATCTTTATAATTAATTTCTTTATATAATTGACCATTTTCATGATATACGGTCCAAAGTCCAATTAATTTACCTTGTTGATAATTTCCTTTTTGTTCTAATTGACCATTTTTATAATAAAATTTCCAAAACCCACTCCATTTACCTTCTTTATAAGATCCTTCTTGTTCTATTTGACCAGTTCGGGGGTAACATTTTTTCCACAGTCCATGAAGTGTATCTTCTTTATAATTTTGTTCTCTTATTATTTGTCCATTAGTCTTAAAAACCCTGAAAAACCCATGTTTTTTTCCCGATTTCCAATTAGATTCACTCCTTAGTTCCCCAGAATCATACCATTCTTTCCAAAGTCCATTTATCTTATTTTTTTTATAATTTCCTTCTTCTTTTACTGTACCACTTTCATAGTATGACTTGAAAACACCATCTTTTAATCCATATTTCCAACTTAATTCTTCTGTTTTAAATCCACGTTTATCAACATCAAAAGTTAATCCAGTAAATAAATTACCCTCATAATACATTATTGGATCTTTTTCTGTTCCCTTATTAACTAAGTCTTCCATAAATAATTTTTTTGGATTTTGTCCAAATCCAATCAACGGTAAAATCAATAATATTATATATAGATGGTTTTTCATGTTACAAAATTATGAATTTATTTAACTATCAATTTTATATTAGAATATGTTCTTAGATATGAACTAATTCTATTGTCTCTTTGTTGACCTTTTTTATATATTGACCAAACGTAATTAGGTTTTAGAATTTTATTTTTTCTGACACTTCTATACCCATCCTTGAAAAGTAATTCACTAATTCGTTTGTATGAAAGGT